>NZ_JAKRFB010000008.1:0-91742 GCF_022348315.1 Alteromonas sp. MmMcT2-5
AAGCTAAGGTGTAATCACGCTGTGTGCGCTTAGGTCTTTGATTACTTGAAGTTGTCATAAAGAAGTCCTCTTTATGTCAACGTATTTTAGGACGGGACAATCTTATACAAAAAAGCGGCTTCTAAAGCCGCTTTTTTATACACACTTGATAAAAATAACTTGCCTGGTCTTGTCTAACAAAGCGAGTCCTATCTTTCGATAAGGGTAGTAATAGCCTTTATCTCTTATTCAATATTCAATCGGTATTCCAATGTGATGTTGGCATTAAGAAGTTGAGATACTGGGCAATTTTCTTTTGCTTCCTGTACAATTTTCTCAAACTCATCTTCGGTAATCCCTTCAACCTCAGCATCTAAGCTTAGTGCCGATTGAGTTATTTCAAAGCCGTCATCGTTTTTCTCTAAACTGATTTTTGCAGTGGTATTTAACTCGCCGTCATTGTATCCCGCGTCTGAAAGCGCAAAAGAGAGTGCCATGGTGAAGCAACTCGCATGCGCCGCACCAATTAATTCCTCGGGGTTGGTTCCCTTTCCATTTTCAAACCGCGTGTTAAAACCATAAGGCTGGTTCGATAAAGCACCGGTTTGTGTAGAAATGCTCCCCTTTCCCTTTTTACCTAGCGGCTTGTAAACTGCACTACCTGATTTGACTATCGACATATCATCTTTCCTTTCATTTTAACTAAACTGATTTTCATGTAGTTGGATAAGATGCAAGTGCTCTGCCGATCATAAGAAATCGCTCTATTCCTTGTCATAGCGGCTTTACAGCCTCATCTTGTAAATGGTGGAATCAGAGACAGTTCCCTTTTTGAAAGAAGACTACAGAGTGAGATGAAAATTTTACTTACATCCTTTTAGTCTTTTTCAGTACCTATGCTTTCGCGCAAAGCCTCAAGCTTCGCAATGTGCGCTTAGAAAAAATGTACGCTTGTAAAACAAAAATGGAATTAACTCGCTGCACCGCGATGAAATTAATTTCAGCTGAAACCGTTCTTTATTTGTTAACCGTATATCTTCGCAAACTGGGGTCTGACGAATTAAACGCGAAGGTCGCTACAACGTTAAACCAACACATAAAAGGTGAATGATGAAATTAACACTTTCTGCAGTTTTTATTAGCACAGCGTTGAGCGCTTCGTTTTTTACGCCATCAACAAGTGCCGACGAGGCCATTCTAGCTGGGGGCTGCTTTTGGTGCATGGAGTCTGATTTTGAAAAGCTAGACGGGGTTACTGATGTGGTGTCGGGGTTCACTGGCGGAAGCGCGCCAAATCCGACTTATAATGGCAATCACAAGGGACACTTTGAGGCGGTAAAGATCACCTACGACGGCGATATGCTTTCTTATAATGATATTCTCGATCATTTTTGGGTGAACATTGACCCTTTCGATGACCGAGGTCAGTTTTGTGATAAGGGACCCAGTTACTTAAGCGCCATCTTTGTAGCAAACGATAAAGAACGTGCTATAGCAGAAAAAACAAAAGCTGACGTGGTAGCCCAATTTCCCAATAAAAAGGTGGTAACGCCCATACTCGATGCTTCTACCTTTTATCCGATAAAAGGCGACGAAATTGGCCATCAAGATTTTTATAAAAAAAGTCCCGTTCGCTATAAGTTCTACCGATGGAACTGTGGGCGTGACCAGCGCTTGGAAGAAATTTGGGGCGAGAAAGCCTTGGGTAAGAATAAGTCTTAGCCCAGCAACTTAACATCTACGCCCAACGCTAAACCAAAGCGATACCAAAAGCCACACCAAAAGAAAGCACGCCGCAAAACACTGGCAGCCCTAAGCTTTTGAATTTGCGCCAAACAAGCACAGTGACAACAGTGCCTATTGCGGTTGCAATCCAACTCGCCGCTGACGGTGCTTTTGGAATAAGTGACGCTCCTAGCATAGCGGCAATCATTAACGGCCCTAACACGCTTAGCCACGTAGGTAAACGCGCCTCAGTGTTATTGGCCTTGTGTTTATTAAAGTGACGCTGAGTCCACAGCAACGGTACTACGCGCAATGCATATGTTCCGATGGCCGCTACAACAATAGCTATCCAAATATCAACGTGCATGAGATTGCTTCCTTTCAACGTGCGAGGTGAGAAGATAAAAGGTTATCGCACCGCATAGTGCTGCCAGTGGAATTGCAGCGTTTTTAAAGGCGCTGAGAGCCAAGAAGAGAGCCGCCGTCATTGTAACGAACAAGGTAGCGCTCCATAATTTACTTGAGAATTTAGGCGCGAGTAGCACAAGGAAAAGTGCAGGTAAGGCAAAGGGCATCACGCTGTCTAATATTGGCCATTGTTGGGTAAGGGAGTCCCCTGCGATACCGCCAAGCGCTGTCCCTACGATCCAACTAAGCCACGCCACCATCGATACACCTTTAAACCAATCTACCTTTTTAGCATCGTCCATTAGCGGCAAGCGAGTATGGGCTAGCGCAAAAATCTGGTCAGTAAGGCCGTGCATTAAATAGGGCCAAGCTTTACTTTGCGGTAAATAAGGCACCAAGTTGGGCGCATAAACCACATGACGTACATTAACTAATAACGTCATACAAACCGCTAGCCAAAGTGGCGCACCTGATGCCACCATGGCTACCAAAAGAAACTGCGACGCGCCTGCGTAAATGAATATGGAAATTAGCGTGGCTTCCAGCGTAGAAAAACCGGCTTGAACTGCGATCACGCCAAATGAAATGGCTACCGGAATATAGCCACCTAACAAAGGTAACCCGTCAATAACCCCTTGCTTAAGTCCACTTTTTGATGAAAGCTGGCTCATTCCTTTGCCTCTTTGTGATAAACGATTGTGATAAGACATGTCGCCCACTCGTCTCCCGTTTTGTATACGTGGGGCAAATCAGCGTTAAATGCTAAACTTTGACCCGGATGCAGCCATTGAGTATTTCCACTATTCCCAGCTTCTAGAGAGCCGCTAACAACGGTAATCGTTTCTTCTGTTCCTGTGGCGTGAGCTTCTGCCTCTCGAAAAGTATTGGGTGCAACCGACATCCAATAAGCATCAACGTTCGGGATACCTTGTCCTTGCTCAATTAAACGAACTTCTACGCCCTTTTCTCCAACGCTTGCGCTAAGAGGCTGAACTAGCTGACCGAACGGAACGTCTAGTTGTTTAGCTAACCGCCAAATCGTGTCTAGCGTCGGGTTGCCGTTGCCCTGCTCTAATCTTGAAAGGTTAGATTTAGCGATACCTGCCCCTGCTGCCAATTGCGACAGCGAGACACCTTTGTCTTGCCTGAGTTTCTGCAAATGCCTTCCGAGGATGTTGAGCGTTGATTGATTCACACCTTACCAACTTAATGATGTTCCATTTAAAGAACGTTCTATATATAGAACACTTCAAAGTCAAGAAGTTTGTTTTCAATAGGGGTATGGATACGGCGTTGTGCTCACGCCACGATTGGAAAACGTGACAAATGTTAAAAGATGACAAAGTGATGAACTAAAAGGTAACCAATATTTGTGCACAGAAAACAGTCACCTTCGCTTTTTATAAACGCCCATTCGACTTTCTAACGCAAAAAGTCCGACGTAATTTATTAACAAATGCACTACATTTAAATCGCTGAATTGATTAAGAAACTTTATCAGTTACCGTTACTTGCTATCTGAGCGATGCTACGATCTCTTGCATTAAACGAATACGAAAAGCACGAACCTGTGGGCCGTTGATCATTGCTAAATATTACCGACGGTTGCTAAATATTATCGATGATAAGGGCGACTATTCGAAGAGAACCGGCAAACATTCCGTTGAGCCGGTTTTTGCGTTTCATCAAAGCGCTAGTCTGCTGAGCGTCTTTTATCTTTGATGACACACAGACATTGTAAAAATGCACAGCAAAGCTCAACAGACCCTCGCTAAAACAGCCACTAAGTACGTGATTGAACTCAATGAACAAAAGGACGTTTATGACGAATCAAACTGACAAGATTCTTTCTGACCAAGCCTCTTCAAAGCAGGCCTATTCAGAGCAGCACTCAGCGTTGGGTGAATACTCACTGGCCACTATAACCTTTTGGCTGGCTTTCGGAACCTTTGTGATTGGTTGCAGTGAATTTGCGGCAATGGGTTTATTACCTTACTTTGCAGAAGATTTTGGCATTACTGAAAATGTCGCTGGTCACGCAATTAGTGCTTATGCCATTGGTGTTGTAGTGGGCGCGCCGCTTATCACTATCTTTTTTTCCAGGCTTGCAAGACGCACCATGCTTATTTCAATGATGGTATTTTATGCTGGCGGAAACTTGCTAACAGCACTAGCGTGGTCAGAATGGACAATGAATATAGCGCGTTTTATTGCTGGCCTTCCTCATGGCGCTTACTTCGGCATTGCCATGCTCTTTGCTGCAGACATTGCCGGTAAAAATAAACGGGCGCAAGCGGTCAGTAACGTCATTTTAGGCTTGGCTATTGCCAATATTATTGGTGTGCCGTCAATTAGCGGTATTGGGCAAATGTTCGGATGGCGAACTGGCTTCTTTATTATTTCAGCCTTTGCGTTAGTTACTGCATTAATGATTTGGAAAACCGCACCGTACCGCGGCCCTAATCCAGATGCCAAACCGCTAACCGAGCTTAAAGCTCTGAAAAACAAAGACGTGCTGCTGGTACTACTTATGGGCGCTATTGGCTTTGGTGGTATGTTCTCAGTTTATTCTTATTTCAGCGCCTCTTACCTCAATACAACCTCATCACCTGAGTGGGGAATCTCGGCCACATTGCTTATCTATGGCATAGGCGTAACCTTGGGCAATATTATTGCAGGCCGCTATTCTGAAGGCAGGCTACTGACGTCAGCGATTACGTTTCAGGTTTTACTGGGCCTATCAGCTGCAGCTTACGCTGCGTCGATGGGGAATCCATACTTAATGGCAGCATCACTGTTTTTCATTGGTATCGGTGGTGGCATGGTGGTGCCGCTGCAAACAAGGCTTATGGATGTCGCTGGCGAGGCTCAGACTTTAGCCGGCGCCATGAACCATGCGGCTTTTAACACCGCTAATGCACTTGGCCCTTGGTTGGCAGGAATGACACTGTCAGCGGGTTATGGCTATACATCAACGGGTTGGGTAGGCCTAGCGCTTGCTGGTGGTGGTGTACTGGTGTGGCTGGCCATTGTTATGACTGCTCGCAATACTCAAGTACAAACAGCAACCGTATCTGGTTAAATGAAGGTTTAGCGCTGACAACCTTCGTTGTCAGCGCTTGTTAGTTGTATTCCCTCGGTATTACTCGGCGTCGTTTTCACGCTCAGAGCTATTGCGAGAAGCACTTCCCCACACATCTTCGGGAATGTCTCTTTTGGGCGCTGGCGCACTAGCTATCGCTTCAGCCTGCTTCTTCTCTTGATTTGACCACTTAACACGAATTTTCTTACCGTCGATAACTTTGGCGTTAAGTTTTTCAATGGCTTTATCGGTTTCTTCTTGCGTGCTCATTTCTACGAAACCAAAGCCCTTAGATAAGCCAGAAGCCTCATCCATCACCAAGTCGCACGACGCTATGTTGCCAAACTCGAAAAACAAGTCTTCAAGATTTTCCTGAGTAAATGTTTTAGGTAAATTGCGAACTAATATGCTCAAATTTATGTCCTACTTTTTAGGTGATTATGGATGAACGGGTGTTATTAACTTTCTTGGTTACGCAGAAACACAAGTTCCGTTGATGAACTTTGTTCTTCGCTAAACACATAGCCATCTACGTCGAAGTTTTTCAGACCTTCTACGTCTTCTACACGGTTTTCAAGAATATAACGCGCCATTAAACCACGGGCTTTCTTCGCGAAGAAACTGATAATTTTATACTGACCATTCTTGCAGTCTTTAAATGTTAGCGTAATGATCATGCCATCTAAAGATTTTTTCTTCACTGCTTTAAAGTACTCATTTGAAGCAAGGTTGATCAACACATTGTCACCCTGTGCTTCTAATGCCTTATTTAGCACATAAGTAATGCGATCATCCCAAAACGCATACAGGTCTTTTCCTTCAGGGTTTGCTAATTTAGTGCCCATTTCTAAACGATAGGCCTGCATTAAGTCTAAAGGACGAAGCAATCCGTATAGGCCAGACAAAATTCGAAGATGTTTTTGCGCATATTCTACCGTTTCGCTATCAAGCGAGTAAGCATCTAACCCAGTATACACATCACCATTAAACGCATACATTGCTTGGCGTGCATTATCGGGCGAAAATGGCGTAGAAAACTCAGCAAAACGGTTGGCGTTCAACGTTGCTAACTTGTCGCTTATCTTCATCAGCGATGATAAGTCAGCAGGCGATAAGGTGCGGCAAACTTCCATCAAACGTTCAGTGTCTTCAAGCATGGCAGGCTGAGTGAACTGGCTCACAGGAATTTCGCTTTCAAAATCTAAATTTTTTGCTGGGGATACTACAACTAACATTTCGACTCCTTAATTTTCACGCTGGTATTGTACCACCTGATACGCTTCAAAAAGCAAAATGGCATAAGAAAGACGTAAATTGGCTTAACAGAGAAATCCGATTAGCCATTTTGTCGCTATTCAATGTATGAATTGTCACACGGGTTTGATATAAATGGCGTTACAAATAATTATTCAAACAATAATTGAGATACACCCTCCGTGAACGTACCTCAATTACCAAAGCGCTGCATGTACCAGTACTTATTAAAGAACTAAGAACTGGTAAAAAAGAACGCAAGCGCGAAGCCCTACACACGCGCAAGCGAACCGTTTTATTCAACTGGCTTTTCCAGCGAGTTGTCCAAATTTATTTTGATAAAGAACAGAGAGAATTATGAGCAATCAGTTAGCTTCATTACGTGATATCACTACCGTTGTTGCCGACACGGGCGACATCGATGCCATTAAAAAGTATCAACCAGTCGATGCCACAACTAACCCGTCGCTACTTTTAAAAGCGGCTGGTCTTCCTCAATATGCAAGCCTAATTGATGATGCTGTAGCATGGGCAAAACTTCAGTCAAACGACGCTGACCAGCAGCTTACCGATGCAGCAGACAAACTAGCGGTAGCCATTGGTAAAGAAATCTCTGCAACTATTCCAGGCCGAATCTCAACTGAAGTAGACGCACGCCTTTCGTTCGACACTGCCGCCACTATCGAAAAAGCGGAACGTTTGGTTCAGCTATATGAAGACGCGGGTATCGATAAGTCACGCATTCTTATTAAAATTGCCTCTACTTGGGAAGGTATTCAGGCAGCAGAAGAGCTAGAGAAGAAAGGCATTCAGTGTAACTTAACGCTTCTATTTAGCTTCGCCCAAGCACAAGCTTGTGCAGAGGCCGGTGTTTATCTTATCTCTCCATTCGTAGGGCGCATTTTAGACTGGTACAAAAAAGCGACCGGTACTGAGTCTTACGCACCAGATGAAGATCCAGGCGTAGTATCTGTAACTAAAATTTACAACTACTACAAAGAGCACGGCTACAATACCGTAGTAATGGGTGCAAGCTTCCGTAACATTGGTGAAATTCAAGCGTTGGCAGGTTGTGATCGTCTAACCATTAGCCCAGCACTGCTAGAAGAACTGGCAAACGAGCCTGGCGATCTAGAGGTTAAACTTAAAGACAATGGCGCTACAAAAACACCAGGTGACCGCTTAACAGAAAGCGAATTCCGCTGGGCAATGAACGAAGATGCAATGGCAACCGAAAAGCTATCTGAAGGCATCCGCAACTTCGCCGCAGATCAGGAAAAACTTGAAACCATGCTTCGCGAAAAACTAAGCGCGTAAGGGCTATTGAAACAATGAGTGTTTTAACTTCTCTTCCTGAATGGAAAAAGCTGTCTGAACATGCTGCAACGGTAAAAGATGCGCACATGCGCGACTGGTTTGCACAAGATGCAAATCGAGCGGACAAGATGCAACTTGAAGCCTGCGGTATTTTTCTTGATTACTCAAAAAACCGTGTAAATGATGAAGCGCTTAAAGGACTATTCGACCTTGCCCGAGCGTGCAAACTAGAAACCCTTCGCGACGCGATGTTTTCTGGTGAGCAGATTAACTCAACAGAAGGTCGCGCTGTGCTTCACACCGCACTTCGTAATTTCTCAGACCGTAAAGTACTGGTAGATGGCGAAGACGTAATGCCTGAAGTGCATGCTACGCTTGCAAAAATTGAAGCGTTTACTGCATCGGTTCACAGCGGTGAACACAAAGGTTATACCGGCAAGCCTATCAAGCACATTGTGGCAATTGGTATTGGTGGTTCGTTCCTTGGTCCTAAGATTATGACCGAGGCACTTAAGCCGCATACCGTTGATGCCGTGAAAGTTCACTTTGTTGCCAACGTTGATGGTTGCCACATTCACGATGTGCTATCTAGCGTAGATTTTGAAGAAACTTTGGTGGTCATGTCGTCAAAGTCTTTCTCTACCCAAGAGACGCTTCAAAATACACTTACGGCTAAAGACTGGTTCTTAAAGTCTGGCGGTACACAAGAAGATATTGCTAAACACTTTGTAGCCGTGTCTTCAAACGTTAAAGCAGCCACCGAGTTTGGTATTAGCGCCGACAATATTTTCCCTATGTGGGATTGGGTAGGCGGTCGTTACTCACTGTGGTCTGCTATTGGCCTGCCTATCTCGCTAGCCCTTGGGTTTGAAAACTTCAAAGGCTTACTTGAAGGTGCGTTTGACATGGACACCCATTTCACAACCGCACCGCTAGAAGAAAACATGCCTGTTCTACTTGCACTGTTAGGTGTGTGGTACAGAAACTTCTTCGACGCGCAATCACACGTTTTATTACCT
Source organism: Alteromonas sp. MmMcT2-5 (assembly GCF_022348315.1). NCBI lineage: Bacteria > Pseudomonadati > Pseudomonadota > Gammaproteobacteria > Alteromonadales > Alteromonadaceae > Alteromonas > Alteromonas sp. MmMcT2-5. The sequence goes on from NZ_JAKRFB010000008.1 coordinate 8,785, forward strand.
TACTATCACTATCTTCGCGGCTTACCAGCTTACGTACAGCAGTTAGATATGGAAAGTAATGGTAAAGAAGTGACGCAAGAAGGTGAGCACGTAGATTACCCTACTGGCCCAATTATTTGGGGCAGTGAAGGTACAAACGGCCAGCATAGCTTCCATCAGCTTATTCACCAAGGTTCTGGCGTTATTCCAGCAGACTTCATGTTGCCACTTAACGTTCCTAACCAGGACGACACGCATCACGCTATGCTTGCGTCTAACTGTTTTGGTCAAACACAGGCACTAATGCAGGGTAAAACCTTTGAAGAGTGTTATGCAGACCTTGACGGCAAAGGCCTGGACGACGCTGAACGCAAACGCTTGGCCGCTCATAAAACCATGCCTGGCAACAAGCCTAGCAATACTTTCTTGTTTGATAGCCTTACGCCTAAAACACTTGGCGCGCTGGTTGCAATGTATGAACATAAGGTATTCGTTCAGGGTGTTATCTGGAACCTTAACTCATTCGACCAATGGGGCGTTGAGTTAGGTAAAGTATTAGGAAACCAAGTACTTGCAGGCATTCAAGGCGAGGCAGACAAAGATAATTTCGACGCTTCAACACAACAATTGATTGCCAAATTCAGAGCAGCGAATGCACCAAAATAAGGAATGCGAGGTGATTTAAAATCACCCAATTGGTGCAAATAACAAACTGAACGGCTAGCTTTTTCGGAAGCTAGCCGTTTTTTGTTGCGGTTTTCATCAACAATACGACAGACATTTTTGATATCCGTAACACTGTACAATTGATTACTAACAAAACAAATAGGATCAATTACATACAGTTATTGTTCACGCTTTAAACACACTGGACATTTCCTTACCGTTGTCATCATATCGTCACAATTTGTTAATAAAAGGTAAATTAAACTATTTTATTTTAGTGGCGGCTGTGATACAAAATTGTACAGAGGGAATTAAAAACAAAAACTCTGTATTAGTTGTAGTGGTATAAAAAGGAGATCCCAGTGGATAAATCAGATCTATTTGCCATGTTAGACATCGAAGCAAGCCCAGCAAAAACCAAAAGCAAAAGCAAAAAACGTAAGTGGAGAGAAATCGAAGCGCTACAAGATCGCTACAAATTAGAAAAAGAACTGGCCGAACTCGACTGTGGTTTCGAGTACGAGCTAGAGACACTGGAAAGATAAAACGAAGGTCGCCTGTTACACAGGCGGCCTTTTTACTTTCTAGCGTGCTGTAAATGCTTCACTTGCAAGCATGGTGTCTCTTCGCTGGCTCTGTGTAATAGCGTATTAGCTAAGGAATATGCTCTGTGCCTAATTGCGGCCAGACCGCATAACATGTCTCATAGCTAATTAGGCATTTATCTAGTGAGCTAGCTATTGATAGGGCGCTGAATGGGGCAATCACACTTGCTGAGTAGCTAGCTGCTATTCCTGCCAGTACTATACCTGCCAATTAATGGGTTCTTTGCCCTTAGCAATAAGGTATTCGTTTGTTTGGCTGAAGTGTTTGCAACCTAAAAAGCCTCTGTGTGCTGAGAGTGGCGACGGATGAGGCGCATGTAAAACGTGGTGTTTTTCACGGTTAATGTGCTTACCTTTCTTTTGCGCATGGCTACCCCACAGAAGAAACACAACGTTTTGGCAGTGCTCATTGACTACATCGATAACCTTATCGGTGAAGGTTTCCCATCCCCATTTCGCGTGGCTATGTGCTTTGCCCTGCTCAACCGTCAATACAGTATTAAGTAGCAATACCCCTTGCTCCGCCCACGACGTCAGCGTGCCGTGATTAGGCTCGGTGAAACCATCAATGTCAGACAACAGCTCTTTGTACATATTTTTAAGCGATGGCGGTGTTTTAACGCCAGCTTTTACTGAAAAACAAAGTCCATGGGCTTGATTAGGGCCGTGGTACGGATCTTGACCTAAGATCACGACTTTTACTTCGTCTAGCGGCGTGTATTTAAGCGCATTGAATACGTCAGACTGAGGCGGGTAGATAACGCTTCCCGCTTCACGAGCGTGCTTCACGCGCTCAAGCAACGTAACAAAATAGTCTTTTTGCTTTTCATCACTAAGCGCGCTTTGCCATGTTGTAGCCGAGGGTGTCATTACTTAAGCAAATCCATCATATGCTGCTTAAGTGCATCGTAAGACGCTGGCAAGTCTACCGCTAAGCTGTCTTCGCCTGCTACATCGGCCAACGCTTTCGGTAAGCTGATTGGATTACCTAGCACGTTTTCAACAGTTTCTCTGAACTTAGCCGGGTGCGCTGTTCCTAAGAACAAACCAATTTCGCCGTCTTCTAAGTCGTGACTTACTGCGCGATAGGCAATCGCGGCATGTGGCTCGCTTGTATAGCCTTGTTGCGCTAATTGACGCATAGCAAGCTGCGTATATTCTTCGTCAACCATCTCACCTTTAAGACACGCTTTGTCGATATAGCCACGCTCAATAAGCGCCTCTATTCGCGGCCAGTTATTAGGCTGACTTACATCCATTGCGTTAGACATGGTCGCAACCGTCGCCTTAGGTTCCCACTCGCCGGTTTTAAGGTAGCGAGGTACCGTGTCGTTTAAGTTAGTTGCTGCGATAAAACGCTTTATAGGTAAACCTAACGATTTACCAATCATGCCAGCCGTAAGGTTACCAAAGTTACCGCTAGGTACTGAAATAACGAGTTGGTCTCGTTTATCTTTTGGCAACTGACTTACTGCTTCAAAGTAATAGCAAACCTGGGCTAGTAAACGGCTGATGTTGATTGAGTTTGCTGAGTTCAGGTGCAGGCCTTCACGTACGTCAGGGTCGTCAAACGCGGTTTTTACTAGCGATTGGCATGCATCGAAGTCTGACTCAACAGCAACGGTATGAATGTTACCGCCTAGCGTAGTGAATAGCTTTTCCTGCAGCGCACTAATCTTGCCCTTTGGAAACAAAATAACCACGTTGATATTGTCAATGCCGTGAAATGCATGTGCAACCGCAGCGCCGGTATCACCTGAAGTCGCTGTTAGAATGGTAACTGGCTTCCCTTCACTGATACGCGACAGGGTTTGCGCCATAAAGCGGCCGCCAAAATCTTTAAACGCCAGCGTTGGGCCATGGAAAAGCTCTAAGCAGTATACGTTATCGTTGACCTGCTCAACTGGTGCACCAAAAGCAAATGCGGTCTGAACAATTTCTTCTAGCTCGCCATTATTCAGCTCATCGCCGATAAGGGCGCGAAGTACTTCAATACTGCGCTCTACAAATGGCTTTTCCAACAATTCGTCAATATTGTCTAGGGTAGGAATATGCTCTGGAAAATAAAGCCCTTGGTTTTTACCTAAGCCCCGCTTAACGGCTTCAGCAAAATTTGCTGTGTCCGATGAATCTTTTAAATTTACCAATTCCACTTGCTGTTACCTTTTTATGTGGGCAAGTACTCTGCCCTTTTAATCTTTTAAAAAATTATTGTGCTTTTAGGAAATCATTTGCCTTTAAGAAACCATGTACCTTAAAAAGCTATGTACCTTAAGAAACAATGGTGCCTTGGCTTGGTATTTGGCACACATGGCTAAAGCCATCTTCATTTTGAATGTAGTTCTCTGTTAAATAGGCGGCGACTTTTTCCGCCTGCGCTTTACTTGGACACACGGCAAAAACCGTAGGTCCCGAGCCAGAAATACCAAAAGCGAGCGCGCCCGCTTGCTCACTAAACGCACGAGCGTCATCAAAGCCAGGCAGTAGCGATTTTCTGTAAGGTTCGGCTATGACATCGTTCATTACCGATGCAGCCAAATCAAAATTACCTACATGTAAGGCATGTACAAACACACCTAGCTGTCGACCAAAGGTTAGTGCCGTCGCCATTTCCACCTGTTTAGGTAAGATATCGCGAGCAGCCGCCGTTGATACGCTAATGCCTGAATAACAAACGGCATAGTACCATTCGTCGTTTAACGGCAACGACAGCGTGACCGGCGCATCGCTACCTGTCATTAACGTCATACCACCTAAGTAACAGGGAGCAACATTATCATAGTGAATACTACCGCTTATTTGGCCTTCTAATTCGCCCATCATTACAAGCAAAGTATCTTCATCGAACGGGGTGTCGAAGTAAGCATTTAGCGCTGCAAACGCTGCCACAATAGAGCTTGCGCTTGAACCCAACCCGCTGCCTATTGGAAGGTTTTTATGAAGCGTAAGCGCAACAGGAGAGGTTGTTTTTCCAGCCTTTTCCATTTGCTCACAGAAATAGTGATAGCACTTGGTTACAATATTACTGTCTGCATCGCCCGGGAGTTTGTGAGCAAAGCGCCCCACCGTTTCTAGTGAAAATGACTCAGCCGCCTTTATTTCAACTTCATCACCTAGCTTAGTGCCATCAACGGGCGCAAGCGCTGCGCCCAGTACGTCAAAGCCTAAGCTCACATTTCCAATTGATGCCGGCGCGAAGGCCGTGAATGCTTTCATATTATTACTCTTACTTCGCTTGTGGCGTGCTCTTTATATTAGCGCTTCAAATTAGCTCAATAAATTAGCGCTTTAAATCGATGCCACAACATTACTGGACTAAGTCACACCTTCGAATATCTTACTTTAGCCGCCTATCTACGCTAAGCAAGCTAAGCGTTATTTAGCCCTTAGTGCGCCATTTGCTTCCACGGCATAGTACGCAGAATGTCAGCAAACACCCCTGCTGCTGTTACCGTACCACCTGCTCCATATCCTCTAATTACATAAGGGATTGGGCTATAGTAGTCACTGTTAATCGCCAGCGCGTTTTCACCGTCTTTTACCTGCGAAAGAGGGTTACTTGCCGGTACAGCCTGAATGCTTACTTTGCATTTTCCGTCTTCAATGCTGCCGATATAACGAAGTACTTTACCTTCTGCTTTAGCCGCTTCAACCTTTTCACCAAACGACGTATCTAACTCTGGCAGCTGCTGCATAAACTCGTCAATTGAACAATCTTCGGCAAAACCTTTTGGCAGTACAGACTCAATTTCAATGTCAGATAGTTCTAACGCTAAATCAGCTTCACGAGCCATGATAAGCAGCTTGCGCGCTACGTCCATGCCGCTTAAGTCATCGCGCGGATCAGGCTCTGTGAAACCGTTGTCTTTGGCTGTTTGTGTCGCTTGCGACAGGCTCATGCCCTCTTCAAGTTTGCCAAATACATAAGACAAACTGCCCGATAGAATTCCTTCAAAGCGGTGTAAGGTATCGCCGGCGCTGAATAGCTTTTGCAAGTTATCAATAACCGGTAGCCCTGCGCCGACAGTGGTTTCGTAAAGGTACTGACGATTGGTCGATTGCGCGGTCTTGCGAAGCTTACGGTAGTAAGACATTGCGCTCGTGTTCGCCTTTTTATTTGGCGTTACCACGTGAAAACCGCTTTCCATCATATCTACATATTGCTGTGCAATCGCTTCGTGACTAGTACAGTCAACAATCACCGGGTTTACCAGACTATTGTCGTTAGCGAACTGATGCAGGCGCTCTACGCTTAATCCTTCGCTTGCCGATTCAAGTGCCGCTTTCCAGTCGCCGCTTAAATCAATACCTTGACTGTTTAACAGCAGTTTCCGGCTATTTGCAATGCCATAAACACGCAGCTGAACATTGCGTTTTAACAATGCAGGCTGTTGTTTTTCAATTTGACCTAGCAGTTCGGTTCCCACATTGCCACACCCTACTAGGAATACGTCAATGGTATGGCGGTCAGAGAAAAAATTCTGGTGAATAACCTTTACCGCTTTCTTAGCACGCTTGCTTTCAATTACCGTTGAAATAGAGCGCTCTGAAGAGCCCTGAGCAATAGCAACGTTGTTCACCCGCGCTTGGGCAAGCGAGTTAAAGAAACGCGCTGCCAAGCCTTTGGTTTGACGCATACCGTCACCAACCAAAGTGACAATGGCTAGGTCATGACGCACTTCAATGGGGTCTAGCAATTGATTTTGAAGCTCTAGCGCGAACGCATCTTCAAGAAGCGTTAACGCTCGGCTGGCGTCTTTGCTTTGGATACAGAAACTGATTGAGTATTCTGAAGAAGACTGGGTAATAAGGCTTATTGAAATATTGGCGTTCGACATCACCTCAAACACACGGCTTGCCATACCTACCATACCTTTAAGGCCAGGGCCTGCAACGTTAAACATGGTGACATTATCAAGCTGTGAAATACCTTTAACTGACGTCCACACTTCGCTTTTTTCATTGCTGATTAGCGTACCTGGCGCAGCTGGGTTTAGTGTGTTTCTGATCAAACAAGGGATGTGGTGTTGTGCAATAGGACCGATAGTTTTCGGATGAAGTACCTTGGCACCGAAATAAGACAGCTCCATCGCTTCTTGATAGGTAAGCTTGTCTAACAGCACTGCCCCTTCAACTTGATTCGGGTCAGCGTTATAAACACCGTCTACATCTGTCCAAATTTCACAGCAATTTGCGTCTATACACGCCGCTAAAATGGCCGCTGAATAGTCTGAGCCGTTACGCCCAAGCGTGACTTTCTCGCCCTCTTCGTTAGCAGCAACAAACCCCGGCATGACAAGAAATTCACTGCCGTCAGTAGGCACATCTGAAAAGCGTGCTTTACTAAGCGACACATCGGCAATGCTGTCTAGGTAATCGCCTTCGGCCAGCACATACTTAACCGGGTCGATAACGCGATTAGCGATACCTTTGGCAGATAGCATAGCGCTAAAAAGCGTCACCGAGATGTACTCACCAATACTTAGAATACCGGCAGCGACATTATCAGGTGCAACACCAAGCAGCTTAATACCTTCAAGGTGCTGTTTTAATACTGAAAGGTGACTATTAATGAATTCTACCACGCTTGCATGTGCAAACCCGTCGAGTTCTTCATTTAAGTTGTTGGCGATGCCGGTAACCGTGTCGTTCAACTTATTGAATAACGGCTGGAAATCTTCATTCGCGGCTGCTTGTTCACATAGCAGTGAAAGCGCGTTCGTTACCCCCTTTGGGGCAGAGAGTACAACCGCAGCACCGTCGGTTTGGTGGGTTGCCGTGCTAATCTCCATAACGCGCATGTATCGCGGTGCATCGGCTAAAGAAGAACCCCCAAACTTTAAGACTTTCATATGCTGCTCCTTAAGGTTACGCATGCTAAAACGTGTGTAAAAAAAAGCCCGCTCTGTGTTAGGCGGGCTTTCGTTGTCTTTTGCTTACTTGCACTAGTCAGCGACCGCCCTTTTTAAGGTGGTAATTAACATAATGGTGGTGCGAGTAAGTAGAATCTTTTTCATACAAGCAATTTGCCGTATAGACGTCTATATGTCAACCGCAGTTTTCACTACACTGTGTTGCAAAAAATGCAACACTCTTTAATTATTATTTCTTTTTAAGGTACAAATACGAGTTCAAGCAGTTTCTTTGCTGGCTTACAAGTATTCAAGTAGCTTTGAACAACCCCTTATTTCTAAGATCATTCAAACCTAACTCACTCAATCAAAACCTTTCTTTAAGCCAAACTCGCCTTCAAAAATGGGGCTGTTGCACTTTGCTGAACTTTGGCAACCTCCTCTGGTCTGCCTTCAGCAACTATTTCTCCTCCCTCATCACCAGCGCCTGGCCCCATATCAATAATGTAGTCGCAAGCCCCAGCCACCTGCATATTGTGCTCAACCATCACCACCGTATTCCCCGCTTCAACTAACGTGCTTAAATGCTGCATAAGTAATGCAGTGTCTAAAAGATGTAAACCTGTCGTAGGTTCATCAAGCACGTATAGGGTATTAGCATTTTGAGCACGTTTAAGTTCTGACGCTAATTTAATGCGCTGCGCCTCGCCGCCTGATAATTCAGTGGCACTTTGTCCAAGGGTTAAATAGCCAAGCCCTACGTTCATTAGCGTTTTAAGTCCCCGCGTAATAACTTGATTACCACTAAATACAGATAGTGCTTCTTCAACCGTAAGCGATAATACATCAGCGATAGAATGTTCGTTGTAACCAACTTCCAGTACGTTATCGTTAAAACGCTGACCGTTACAAACGGTACAGGGGGAATAAACACTCGGCATAAACAGTAGTTCTACCGATACCACACCCAAGCCTTCACAATGTGGGCACCGCCCTTTTACAACGTTAAACGAAAAATGGCCCGCATCGTAACCACGGGATTTTGCTTCTTCGGTTGAAGCAAATAAACTTCTGATTTGGTCAAATATGCCGGTATAGGTTGCCAAAGTTGAACGGGGTGTCCTGCCGATGGGGGACTGATCTACCACAACTATACGACTTAACTCTTCGAGTCCGCTTTCAATGCGGCCTTGCTGCGGTTCACTTTTATGTGAAAAAGTGTCTTGAGCAAGAAGCGAATTGGCGTCAGTAAGCAGTTCTTTCGTTTCTTCCGTTTCTCTCGTTTCATTCGCTCGCATCCCTTCTTTCTCAGCAGAGTTTAAACCACCTTTGACTAACTCAACTAATGCTTGGCTAATTAAACTCGACTTTCCAGAGCCGGAAACGCCAGTGACACATGTCATCACACCTAGTGGAATATCAATATCAACATGGCTGACATTATTTCTGGACACGTCTTTTAAACGCAATACCCCTGACGATTTACACTTGATACGCTGGTTTAGGGCTTTATTGTTAAAGACATAGTCTGCCGTTAAAGAGTTTTTTGTGCTTGCTAATTCTTTAACCGGCCCACTATAGACAAGCTCACCTCCGTTCACTCCCGCTCTAGGTCCTACATCTACAACCCAGTTAGCGCCTTTGATGACGTAAGGGTTGTGCTCGACAACGAGCAGTGAATTTCCCGTTTCGGTAATATTGTGAAGCGCGCGAATAAGCTCTTCTACGTCACGAGGGTGAAGACCGGATGAAGGCTCATCCATAACAAAGACAACGCCAAATAAATTCGATTTAAGCTGGGTCGCCAGACGCAATCGCTGTAGTTCGCCTACTGATATACTTGTTGTACTTCTATCTAACGAAAGGTAATGAAGCCCAAGTGCTATTATAGGCTTCACTCTTTCAATAAGGTCGCCCGTAATATTGCGTATCACCTGACCACGCTCTGAAGTATCGCCGTTGACTGACTTTCTTAACGCCTGAAGCTTTTCGTGAACTTGCTGTAGTGGCAGCCTTGAAAACTCAATAATATCTAAGCCATCAACTTTCACTGCCAGCGCATTTTGCTTAAGCTTTTTTCCACGGCAAACCGGACATGCTTCAACAGATATAAAGGGAGCAATTCGCTGCTTCATTTTCTCTTTTTGAGACGTTTTAAAGGTATCGAGCACATGACGTCGCGCACTGATAAACTTGCCATTGTAGCTGGCAGGTTCGCCCTCTTGCTGCGCTTTTCGGGTTTGCGCTAGGTTATAGTTTCGGTATACAGGTAACTGAGGCATTTCGTCGGTAAATAAGATCCAGTCACGGGTTCTTTGAGGCAGTTCACGCCATGGAATATCAACATCGATATCTAGCGATAACAGTACCCTTACTAGGTTTTTGCCCTGCCACGCACCAGGCCAAGCTGCCACAGCACCCTCTCGTATGGTGAGGCTGTCGTCGGGTACAAGGCGATGAGCTTGTGTGTCAAAAACTTTTCCAATACCGTCACAGTGTTCACATGCACCTTCGGGCGTATTAGGAGAAAACCCGTCTGCGTAGACAATGCTCTGCCCTTTGGGATAATCCCCGGCCCGGGAATAAAGCATTCGCAGACTATTAGAAAGCGTGGTGATACTACCAACGGAAGACCGAACTGAAGGTGCGCCCCGACGCTGGTGCAGGCCCACAGCAGGCGGTAAGCCGTCAATCGCGTCTACGTCAGGTTTCTCCACCTGCTCAATTAGTCGCCTTGCATAAGGTGATATCGAATCTAAATAGCGGTGCTGAGCTTCTGCGTAAAGCGTACCGAAAGCCAAAGAAGATTTTCCTGAGCCAGATACACCGGTAAACACCACCACTTCATTTCGCGGTATATCGATGCTGATATTTTTTAGGTTGTGTACACGGGCGCCGCGTACGTGAATTTTTCCCTCATTATTGTGCACTTCATCACCTGCATATCACCTTTATTAAAGAATATTTAGATACAGGCGCTATATTTCGATCCATATTTTTAAACAATCACATCAGCTGTCTGAGATGAGATGTTGAGCTAAAAAATCCACAAGCAGCCTAATTTTAGGTGCAACATTTCTGTTTGAAGGAAATACAGCCCAAATAGCCTCTTGCTTGTCTTTGTACTCGGGGAATAGCTCAATTAGCTGACCAGAGGCCAGCGCTTTACGCACGTAAAATCCAGGTAGTTGTGCAATACCTAAACCAGCAATCGCAGCACTGCACAGTGCATTCCCGCTGTTATACCGTACTCTCCCCTGTACAGGAATTGACTGAATTTCATTATCGATAAGCAAACGCCAATAGGGCTGTGACCCCACCAGCAACGAGTGCTCTTTTAACTCTTCAATACTTATGGGTTGACCTTGCTCTTTAAAATAATCCCTACTTCCGCATACAAACAAATGACGTGTAGCCAGCTTTTTTGCAACCAGCGTAGAGTCTTCCAGTTTGCCAATGCGTATGGCAAGGTCGAGGCCTTGCTCGACAATATCGAGCTTTTCGTTTGAGAAAGTGCATTGCACGCTAATGCCGGAATACTTTTGCATGAAGGTGTTGAGCAAAGGCGCGATAAAGGCTTCGCCAAACGCTACGGGAGCAGTAAGTTTAATTAGCCCTTGCGGCGATGCCTGCAGTGCACTCACCGCTAGCTGGGCATCTTCGAGCGCATTTAACGCAGGCATTGCCTGCTGAAAATACTGCGTACCTGCTTCAGTGAGCGATACGCTGCGCGTTGTTCGCTGTAATAATTTAACGCCTAGCTGCTTTTCAAGTGATGCGACTTTACGGCTTATCTGCGCCACTGACGTATCTAGCTTATTTGCAGCCCCGGTAAAATTACCAACGTCAGCTACGGCACAAAATTCGGCTATTCCCTCAAGATATTTCATTATCGCCACTCGTTGGTTTAGCGTTGTTCAACACAGCGCTGGTTTATTTTAAGTACATTCTATTTGGCAAAATTTATTATTACAAATATGAAATAGTGATTTACTAAAGCTGTATTTATCATTAGTAATCCGTCTCCTATACTTTGGCCTATAAAACATCATCGTATATTTATGATTAAGGAGTCATCACATGACATCGTTTAAAGATTCATTGCAAGAAGGTCAAACTCATATCAAGTCAAAAGCTGCGGTGGCTTGGGGCCCGGGTGAGCCGTTAAAGATGGAAGAAGTTGACGTAGAGCTTCCTAAGAAAGGCGAGGTACTTGTACGCATCGTTGCAACTGGCGTATGTCACACTGACGCATTTACGCTGTCCGGTGATGATCCTGAAGGCGTATTCCCTTCAATTCTAGGCCACGAAGGTGGCGGTATTGTTGAAATGGTGGGCGAAGGTGTGACTAGTGTAGAAGTTGGTGATCACGTAATCCCTCTTTACACAGCAGAGTGCGGCGAATGTAAGTTCTGTAAATCAGGTAAAACTAACCTTTGCCAAGCAGTGCGCGAAACACAAGGTAAAGGCTTAATGCCAGACGGCACAAGCCGCTTCTCTAAAAATGGTGAGCCAATTTATCATTACATGGGCTGCTCAACGTTTTCTGAGTACACGGTTTTACCAGAAATATCGCTAGCGAAAGTAAACAAAAATGCGCCGCTAGACGAAGTCTGCTTACTTGGCTGTGGTGTGACAACCGGTATGGGCGCCGTGCTTAAAACGGCGAAAGTACAAGAAGGCGACACGGTTGCTATCTTTGGGTTAGGTGGTATCGGTCTATCTGCCATTATTGGTGCACGCATGGCAGGCGCCGGCCGCATTATTGGTATTGATATTAATGAAAGCAAGTTTGACTTAGCGAAGCAGCTTGGCGCAACTGATTTAGTTAACCCTAAGAATTTCGACAAGCCTATTCAGGAAGTGATTGTTGAAATGACCGATGGCGGCGTTGACTACTCGTTTGAATGTATCGGCAACGTAAACGTTATGCGCTCTGCGCTAGAATGCTGCCATAAAGGCTGGGGCGAATCTGTAATCATTGGTGTAGCTGGCGCAGGACAAGAAATTTCAACGCGTCCATTCCAGTTAGTGACTGGTCGTGTATGGCGCGGCTCTGCATTTGGCGGTGTTAAAGGTCGTTCAGAGCTGCCAGGTATTGTAGAGCAATACCTAAATGGTGACTTTGGTCTTCAAGAGTTTATCACTCACACCATGGGTCTTGATGAAATAAACGAAGCGTTTGATTTAATGCATAAAGGTGAAAGTATCCGTTCTGTTGTGCATATGGATAAATAAGCATTAGAACCAAATCGCAGATATTTTTGCATAGAAAACAAAGGCCCGCATAAACGCGGGCCTTTTCGTAATTACCATATGTGTAAATCTATTTGACTCTCTTGCGTCTTATAAACGCAAAAGATGAAAGAGGTAGCAAAATAGCCAAGCTCGCTGGCTCACTAACTGAAACACTGGATACACTCGCTAAACTAGGCGCTTCAGTTACCACGATATCATCAACAAAATTGCCATAGGTTCCTGTATTGATGGTAGAAAAACGGATGGTTGTCAGCGCAGTTTGCGCAACAAAATCACCGTAGAATTCAGACCAAGTTTTAATGGCGTGATCGTCAAACACTTGACTGAACAAAATGTTACCCGTATCGCTGAATATGTCTAGCTGAAAACTTTCACCTTTGCCTCGTGCTGCATAAGCAAATGACACATCATAGTTAGCATCTGCTTCAGTAGAGAAGCTTTGAAAAATAAAGTATCGGCCATTATTACCATTGGCATTAAGCTCAGCATATTGGCTACCATCAAATGCATTCAACCCTTCAAAGTTATCCCATAGCTCCATATTTGTGCCGCTCCACCCATCAACTGTTCCAGCAGTGAAGGCTTTCCAGCTATTACTCTCAATATCGTTGTTCTCAAAGCTACCGTTTAATATCAGGTTTGCATAAGCGGACGTGCTCACACCAAAAACTAAAGATAAAACTACTAACCACTTGCTCATGTACTTCTCCAAAATCACATGTGACCCTATTATTGTATTTTACCAAGTGGTCCAACCTGTGTATCTTATTCTTTAGCATGTTGTATAAAAGTATAACTAAATAACTCCCTGCTCTAACGCCTTGAGTACAGCCCTCGTTCTATCTCTTACGCCAAGCTTAGACATAATTGATGAAACCTGATTCTTAATCGTTCCTGTAGATTTGAACATGACATCGGCAATTTCCTTGCCAAAGGAAAGCAAGATGCAAACAATTCATGGCTTTATAGTAGCGCTTCACGTTTTAACGGGTGCATTGTCACTTTTACTATTTTGGGTGCCTAGTTTTACGAGAAAGGGCGAAAGGCCCACAAGCAATTTGGTGGTTACCACATAAAAACGATGCTATTTACGTCTATTAGTGGCGTTATCAGCTCTACAATGGTGTTGTTTATTCCGCTAGTCATCTACCCAACAATGCCCGAGCACTTCGAGGCTGCCGCTCCTGAAAACCACTAAATTTCTGGCTTACCGAGAATAATAGCGGTCTACGACCCTCTCGTCCCTACCAAACACATATGAAATTTCAGATTTATCATTGACACATACGGAATTTCATATACGATACATCACATACGAAATTTCATATGTGATGTGATTTATGTCGACTTGTTCTGATTCTGCGCAGCTACAGCCTTTAACATTTTTCAAATGCTTGTCGGAAGACACCCGCTTAAAGACGCTGCTTATGCTCTGTGTAAAAGGTGAGCTATGCGTGTGCGACCTTACTGATGCGCTTCAATTAAGCCAGCCCAAAATTTCACGCCATCTCGCTGACTTACGAAAGTGCGGTTTAGTTCTCGATACTCGTAAGGGCAAATGGGTGTATTACCAGCTCCATCCTGACTTACCCGCTTGGGCACTGGAGGTCATTAAGAACACCGCTATTCACAACAATGAATATATTAGCGAGGCGTTAGCGAATTTGTCCTGCGAGAATTGCTAGATTCCAAACTTTCTGAATGGCACAAAGACCGCTGCAAAAATGCACAGCAAAGGTCAACAGGCCCTGGTGTTAATTGCAGCTTAATACTTCGCCAAGTATCTGTTTTTTTCGAAGTCTTATTCTATTTATTACAGCTACCCACAGTAGCCTCGACCATTAAACAAGGTTTTATATGAAGATTTTATATATTTGTACGCACAACCGTTGCCGCAGCATTCTTTGCGAGGCCATCACTAACGCCTCGAACGGCAATGTTGAAGCACGTAGTGCTGGCAGCCAGCCTGTAGGGGAAGTACACCCTCTTTCTCTTAAGTACCTTGCAGAGCGCGGGTTTAGTACAGACGGCCTTCAAAGCCAGTCGTGGGATGAATTTGAAGATTACGATGCTGATCTTGTTGTCACCGTTTGTGATTCAGCGGCGGGTGAGTCATGCCCTGTTTATTTCGGTAAATCTCTTAAGGTGCACTGGGGCTTAGAAGACCCGTCTAAGTTAGAAGGTAGCGAACAAGAGAAAGCAGAGGCATTCAACAACACTATCGATATTATTGAAAAGCGTGTAGCGGCATTAGCAGAGCTTGCTGAGAAAAACTTAGATAAAACAGCGCTTAAAGAGGCACTATCCAAATTAGGAGCCCAGTAATGGGTAACAGTAAATCAATGAGCCAAGATATATCAAGTAACCAAGAAAGCTCAACAGCACAAAGCCCATCTGATAACGCGGTAATGGCGCAAATGCACAAGCCAATTATGGCTAACTTTGCATCAGGGTTCTCAGATCACAAGCCGCGTATTTTGCTACTTTACGGCTCGCTCAGAGAACGCTCGTACAGCCGCCTAGTAATTGAAGAGTCGGCAAGATTGCTTGAGTACTTTGGTGCTGAAGCCAAAATCTTTGACCCTCGTGGATTGCCGCAGCCAGATACTGAAGATGACTCACACCCAAAAGTGAAAGAACTGCGTGAGCTTATGATGTGGTCTGAAGGGCAAATTTGGTGTTCACCAGAGCGCCACGGCAGCATGACTGGCATTATGAAAAGCATGATTGACTGGGTACCGCTTAGCCTTGGCGGCGTTCGACCGACCCAAGGTAAAACGTTGGCGATTATGCAGGTTTCCGGCGGTTCACAATCGTTCAATGCGGTAAACCAAATGCGCATTTTAGGTCGCTGGATGCGCATGCTAACCATCCCTAATCAGTCTTCTGTGGCAAAAGCCTTTCTAGAATTTGAAGACGATGGCCGCATGAAGCCGTCACCTTACTACAACCGCATTGTGGACGTAGTTGAAGAGTTGGTGAAATTTACTTTGCTCACCCGCGACAACAAAGACTTTCTCGTTGACCGCTATTCTGAGCGCGTTGAAAGCGCAGAAGAAGTGAGTAAGCGTGTTAATCAAAAATCGTTGTAAAGTAAGACAAAGGTGAATCAGAATGGGTTTCTTTGAACGTTATTTATCAGTGTGGGTTGGCCTTTGCATTGTTGCAGGGGTGGGCCTAGGCTATGCCATGCCGGGTGTATTTGCGTCTATTGCGGCGCTTGAATATGCACACGTAAACCTGATAGTGGCAGTACTTATTTGGCTAATGATTTACCCAATGATGGTACAAATAGACTTTGGCTCAATTAAAGACGTGGGTAAAAAGCCGAAAGGCCTTGTACTGACCTTGGTGATTAACTGGCTGATAAAGCCCTTCACTATGGCACTATTGGGTTGGCTATTTTTTAAGGGCATTTTTGCCGACTGGGTAGATCCGCAAACGGCCACTGAGTACATTGCCGGCATGATCCTACTGGGCGTCGCTCCATGCACAGCGATGGTATTTGTGTGGAGTCACCTTACCAAAGGGGATGCTAACTACACGTTAGTCCAGGTATCAATTAATGACTTGATTATGGTCGTTGCCTTTGCACCGCTTACCGCCATGCTGCTGGGCGTAACAGATATAACCGTACCATGGGATACCCTGCTGCTTTCTGTTGCACTGTATGTTGTATTGCCATTGGTCGCGGGTTATATCACGCGTCGTCACTTGGAAAATAAAGGCAATAACGCACAAGGAAATGGCGCTGTTGACGCATTGGTTAGCAAGTTCAAACCCTTTTCAGTTATCGGCCTGCTACTCACTATTGTTATTTTGTTTGGTCTTCAGGCCGAAACTATTTTATCGCAGCCGCAAGACATCGTGCTTATCGCGATACCGCTACTAATACAAACTTACGGTATTTTTGCCATTGCTTACTTTGCGGCAAAACGTATGAAACTGCCGCATAATGTTGCAGCACCGGCATGTATGATTGGTACGTCTAACTTTTTTGAATTGGCGGTAGCCGTCGCTATTTCGCTATTTGGTTTACACAGCGGCGCAGCACTTGCCACTGTGGTGGGTGTATTAGTTGAAGTGCCCGTTATGCTTTCGCTAGTGTGGTTTGCGAACAAAACGCGCCACTGGTTTGACTAAGCGCATATGAAAAAGGGCGAACCGCAGTTCGCCCCTTTTCATCAATTTTTCTCATCAACCTTTATCAACGCTTTTTACAACGCTCTTTATAAGTCGTTAAAATCTTAAACCGCAATCGCTGGTTTGTAAGTATCGGGAAGAATAAAGCCAAAGCGCTGCAAAACTGACGTTAGTACGTCCCGTTTTATCGGCTTTTCAATAAAGCCCAGTGCACCTAAAGACATTACTTTTTCTTGCATCATTGGCTGAATATCACCAGACACGACGATAACAAACGTTTCTAGCTGACGGCGTTTTATTTCACTCAACACACTGATGCCACCAAGAACAGGCATGGTCAGGTCCAGTAAAACCAAGTCTATTGTGTGATGAGCCAATACTTCCAACGCGTCCATACCATTTGACACTTCGTAAATAGTTTCAGCAAAGCCATCTGGCAAATTGCTTCTCGCCATTTTTCGCGCCAGCGCCGAGTCATCACAAATAAGAATATTAAAACCCATCAAATACAAACTTATAATTGGTTATTAATCCGTCAACAGAATACATTAAACGAAAGTATAATAAAACAAAAAAGTGTCTGATAATTGGTAACTTAATCGCTATCTGCGCCAAACTTCACTCTTCAAGCTATCTATTTTGTGGTAGATATAGCGAGTAACAAAATAAGGAACACACGACCATGCAAGAGTTAGCTACTAGCCAAGATAAGAGTTTGGTAAGAAAAGTTGCCTATCAAATTTTGTCTCATTTCGATAAGAGTTATCGATGGTTCACCCGCATCACTCGTGGCGCTCAAGAAAGGTTCGAAAAGGGAAATTGGAAAGAAACTCAGCTTGCCTCTAAAGAGCGAATAACCATTTACGAGCAAAGCCTGTCAGACGCTGTTGCCGAAATTTATCAGCTAACTCAAGTACATCAAAAAGACGACGCTTTCTGGCAAGAGCTTAAGAAAGTATTTGCTTTACAGCTAGAAGGCCACCCGCAGTTTGAGCTAGCCGAAACCTTTTACAACTCTGTAATTGGTCGCTTGTTTAAACATAGAAAAATCGATAACGATATGATGTTTGTCTTGCCCAGCCGCTGTTTCTTACCCGGGCAAGACAGAGACAAAGTGATTAACAGCTTCGACACCACCACCACGGTGCGTGAAATGTACGAGTCAATTTTTAAGATATATCGATACAACATTCCATTTGAAAACTTCGAGCGAGACCTACAGAACCTTGAAAGCGCGCTTCGCGCTCGGTTGAATAAGGAGCAGCTAGCCAGCGTTCAAGCTGTGGAAATCCTTAAGCCTACGTTTTTTAGAGGAAAAGCCGCTTACCTGATTGGGCGAATTTGCATGCCCGACGAAACGCTGCCGTTTGTTATCGCCATGCGACGCTATAACGAACCCCATATGTTTGTGGATGCGCTGTTAACTGATCGCAAAGACTTAAGCGTTATTTTCGGTTTTGCTCGCAGCTACTTTATGGCTGACACTCAAAATCCTGCGGAAGTTGCCGCCTTTCTTCAAGAGCTTCTCCCTAATAAAAAGCACTTTGAGCTTTATATGGCAATGGGACACTATAAGCACGGTAAAACAGTGTTCTATCGCAACTTCTTGCAGCACATGGACGAGTCAGACGACAAATTTGAGGCGGCCCCGGGCATTCGAGGCCTGGTCATGATGGTTTTTCATCTGCCCTCTTATGGCGTGGTGTTTAAGATTATTAAAGACGAGTTTGCAGAGAGTAAAAAAATCACGCGTGAACACGTTAAAGAATGCTATAAGTTAGTGAAAATGTCAGACCGTGTGGGTCGAATGGCAGATACCCACGAGTACGTAAACTTCAGGTTTCCGCTAGACAGAATTGAGCCTGAACTTATTGAAGAATTGAAAGAAACGTGTGCATCGAGCCTAGAATTCACTGAATCTGAACTCATCATTAAACACATGTACATTGAACGGAAAATGACGCCGCTTAATCTGTATCTACAAGAAGAAACAGATGAAGAGAAAATTACCCGTGCATTAGATGAGCTTGGACTGTGCATTAAGCAAATTGCTATGGCCAACATATTTCCTGGCGACATGCTACATAAAAACTTCGGTATTACCCGTCATGGCCGCGTTATTTTCTACGACTATGATGAAATTTGTTTAATGAATGAGCGCAATTTTAGATCCCTGCCGAAATCTGACGATCCTTATGCTATTGATACGCTCTCGGTAGCGCCTAACGACGTATTCCCCGAGCAGTTTGAGCACTTCATTGTAGGTAAACGCAAGTTCAAAGATATACTTAAATCGTTGCACGGTGATTTGATGACCCCTGAATATTGGCACGAAGTTCAGGAAAAATGTGCACGAGGCGATGTTCAACACTTCACGCCTTACAACGCCAGCATGCGTTTTGACAGAGGCTAACTAAGTTAAGTGTTTGATCAAGATGCACGTTGACCGGGGCCCCAGTGTAGTTCAATAGTGTAGAGCAAGCCAAAGCACTGTGCATGCGCCCTCTAGAGCACTAGACACCTGAACAGATTGTCGCTACATGCGAAAAAGCTTAAAAGTGATCGTTTCGTTACTTAACACTCGTAAAAGCATGTGAAAGCGATACTGCTTTGCGACTGCTTGATTTTGCTTGCTGACGATTAATCGCCACATAATGGCGACAGCAACGCCAAACAAGTGTGTGAATGTTGATAAACAAAAGAAGCGTAATAATGAAAGTGCTACTTGTAGAAGATGATCCAAAGGTTGCCTCGCACATTGCAAATGGACTATTGGGTGAAGGGCATGAATGTATTACTGTAGGTGATGGAACATCAGGCTACCAACAGGCGTCAAGTAACGAATTAGACGCCGTAATTCTGGATGTGATGCTGCCCGAACTCGACGGTTTTTCTGTTTTAGAAAAACTTCGCGAAGAAGGCAACACAACGCCCGTTTTATTACTGAGTGCAAAAAGTCAGGTTGAAGACAAGGTCAAAGGCCTTCGCACAGGCGCTAATGATTATTTAACTAAGCCTTTTGCCTTTGAAGAGTTACTTGCTCGCGTTGAGGGCCTTGCAGGTCGTAACAAAGAAGGTGAAGACAAGACGCTGATAAAAGTAGGCGACCTCACTCTAGATCTGGTTAACCGCAAAGTATTGCGCGGCGATCAAGAGATCGACCTGCAGTCTAAAGAATTTCAATTGCTTGAATGCCTGCTCCGTCACAAGGGTAAAGTCGTGACGCGAAGCATGCTGCTTGAGCAGGTTTGGAACTATCATTTTGACCCGCAAACGAATGTGATAGATGTTCACATTAGCCGCTTGCGTCAAAAAGTGGATAAGGCGTTTAATGTCCCGCTTATAGAGACTGTGCGAGGCACAGGATATCGAATAGCGGATGGACTTGCATGATAGCAATACGCGACTTTACGCGTAGTTCAAGTTTTCGCGTAGGCGTATTGCTCACTACTCTAGCTTGTATTGCCATTGTTTTAATTGTTTATTTTTGGCGATTAACGAGCAGCGACTTGTTTATTTCGGAATCGAATGCTGCCGTTAATGCCAAAACAAACGCTCTGATTACTTTTTATGAAAACCTCGGTATTGAGGCGGTTAAGTTAGCGATAGCCAAAGACAATGGCCAACATTCGCCAAATGGCTCAACAATCACCTCAGCCTCCGACCACCTACGTTCATTTGTTGCACTGAGTAAAGATGAACAAGTAGTGGCTGGCAATCTGTCGTCAATTCCCCTTGTTCTTGAGCGCCACAAAGGTGCCAGTTTTGCTACCGCAGAAATAGTTATCACCCGCCCCAATAGCACAACGAGAAAAACGCTGCGCCAAGTACTTATGAGAGAAGTAACCCTTGGCGATCACGTGCTTTACGTTGGTCGTGGCATTGACGATTTATACAGCGCACAGTGGTTTGGTAAAACGTTCAGCTGGATCATTGTGGTGTTGCTTTGTACCTTGAGTGTGCTGAGCTTCGCTATTGCTGTTTACGTGGTTAATCGAATTAACCGCATGTCGCAAACGGCGGATAAAATTATCAAAACGGGAAACTTGCAAGAGCGTTTAGAAATTGACAGTAATTGGGACGACCTGAGCAGTTTGTCATTTGTGTTTAATCAAATGCTCGATACTATCGAGAGTTCAGTCAACAATATAAAGTCAGTGACCGATAGCATCGCCCATGACCTTCGCACTCCGTTATCTCGACTTCGCAACACGCTAGAAAAAATCGAAGACACTCAACTAAGGGAAGATACAACCCAAGAAGCCGACAACCTGTTAAACATGTTTAACAGCTTGTTACGCATAAGTGGGCTTGAAACCACCAATAAGAAAGAAGGCTTTTGTTCCACTGACGTACGCGCCATCGTAGAGGACGTGGTTGACCTTTATCACCCCCTTGCAGAAGAGCGCGACATTACCCTTTCGAGCGAGCTCGTTGCAGTTACAATGCTTGCCGATCCTAACCTGCTATTTCAAGCTGTAGCTAACGTGTTAGACAACGCCATAAAGTACTCTAATGAAAAAAGTGTGGTCACCGTACAGCTCTCTACCACAGCAAGTCATATCGTGATTGCCGTGAACGATGCGGGAATTGGCGTGGGTGAACATGAAATTGTGAATCTGGAGCGCCGATTTTATCGGGCAGACGGCAGTAGAACCAGTAAGGGAAATGGGTTGGGCTTATCGCTTGTGTCTGCCATTGTGAAGTTACACGACGGCCACATTTGGTTTATTCACGACCCGCTAGTTAAAGGGCACGGGTTAGGTGTGGTATTTACGTTTAAGCGTTAAGCTTTGGACTATTGTTTTTGTCGACAAAAAATAAAAAAACGCTGACGCTTTCTTCTTAGCATCAGCGTTTTTATCCTACATTTTCAACGTTGTGATTTGTGCCAGTCGCTTACGCTAACAGCGACTTCACGTACGCTTTAATCTCTTCATCTTGACCGTGGTCAAATAGACACTGCTGGAAACGCTCTCCAGATACGGCTGTTTTAACCAGTTCAACGTCCATTTTTTTCAGTGAATCGACGTAGCTCTCTGGAGCCAACGCACGTTTCAAATCTGCGAGAATACCAGCGTTTCGTACTTGAGGTTCTTTACGTTCAACGGGATAGCCCGCGCCACGCTCGCCTGTTAACGCTTTCTCAAAGATATAACGCGCATTAAGTTCAGCGCCCCATCCAAAGCCTTTTGCAAAAGGTAACGCTAACGCATTTCCATTGTTAACTTGGTTAAACAAAAATGCATCTGAAGGGTCGATACAATAACCGCAAAATACGCCTGGATGAGCATTCAATGACATCATAGCCCCTTGACCCGTACCACAGCCTGAAATCACAAAATCGACAGCTTTTGAGTTGAGTAGAATAGCTCCCATTATGCCTAAGTGCACATAGGTAAGATGGTGATCAGTTTCGCTGTTCATACCCACATTGAATACAGCGTGTCCCAGTGAGTCCGCCACGCTTGTGAGCTCATTTAATATTACCGGATTCTTAGCCGCCTGACTGTTTTCCATCATCAATGCAACTTTCATGAACGCTCCTAAGCAAAGAAAAATAACGAATTAAACGCTTACATTAGCATGGAACGAAATGCCACCTCACGGGTAATGCCAAAGTAAATGTCGATTAGTTTCAAATGTGAAACGAAAACGGAAATATATGAAGATGGAGGGCTGACGAGTAACAACTCACTGACCAGTAAATCTACTGGCCAGCATTTTTCAAAAAACGAGGTTAATGGCGTATTAGTCTGTTTGTTTTTGCATAAATATGGTGACTTCTGCCATCACAATGCCAAACTTACGAATATACGAACGGTTCATCATAGTACTGTCGTCAAATGCCCAAAACCAATCGTCAAACGTCACTGAATAGGTAGTGTCATCCACCGGCAAATCCATCTCGTAATGAAAGTTAAATGCGTTGCCAAAGCTTGTGCCTTTGGCTGGACCATCAATGTCACTCGCGCGACCCACATAGCTATTATCACTCTGCTTTACGATGGTCCAAGTACGGGACGTTGGACCGTCGCCCACACCGTAATTAAAGGATTCATCAAGGGTTAACGTATCGCCATCTACTGAACCATCGATGTCTACTACGAACCTTTGCACCACCTCGCCCGAGCGGTTCTGAACAATGCCCCAGGCTTTAACGTTCCCATCAAAAAATTGCTCAATATCGAAAACAGGCGATACAGATCTGTAGTCTTCACCATCGACTGAAACAGAGCATCCGGATAGCCCTGCCACCGTTAAAGTGGCAATTCCGATTCCTAAAACAAACTTCACCGTATTCTTTATCACTTTCGCAACCTTAATCAATTGACGAGATAGACTTGGCGTAATGCTAATAAAGCGTTGCCCTTATCCGTTTCCCAATAACTTCTTTCTAAATTTTGGCTCAGACGTTTTATCGCTTAGCCAGATATCAAAAAAACGCTGTGTAAATACTTTGTCTTCAATTTCATCAGCCTTTTCACCGTTCACGTAAAACACACTCCTGCCATCTTTCGTAGCGATACCGGTAATGACGTCGCCCTCGCTGACGTCAGGAAAGATACTATTCATTAGGGAAAGCCACTTGTCTGAATCATCAGCCGATAGGTATCCTTGCTTTTTCATTTCATCAATAGAACGCTGGGCAATTTTCTTGCCTTCCAAGTCTCGCTGGTACGTTAACTTTAGTGCAAAGGGGGGCTGGTTGGCGTATTCACCTTCAGGCGCATAAAGCTCACCGGTATACACATCCCAGAAGTAGTAAGAGAACATTCCTTTTCCAACGAGCTTTGCATTGGGAACATAATTACTGATGTACTTAACATCTGGCTCTTGCGCAACCGCATTCTTTGACATAATTAGCCCGCTTGTAGATATCGAAACAAAAAGCATGATGGAAAACATCTTCGCAGCCATGCTAGCGCTATACATCGAATATCCCCACACACCACTGGCACTTTCTGGGCGCATTGGTAAGGATTTAGCTCTCAACTGGCGAAATAGGCCATACATTTTGATAACCATAACTATGCTCTTATTAGCGTAATAAACATTACAGGTCTTTTATTGAATTTCTATCTGGTTATACTCTTGCCTTCACACATTTGATCAACTGACACTAGGCTCTCGTTGTGCTTCCCCTTGATGCATTTAAATCGTCATTAACCCTGCCCTCACCGCTAATCCCATTTAAGCCAAATTGGGAAGGTGCCAGCAAGGTATCGCTATTTGTTAAACGTGATGATGCTATTCACCCTGTAATGTCAGGTAATAAATGGCGAAAGCTAAGTCATGCGCTCACCAGCCCGTTGCCAAAAACGATAGTGAGTTTCGGCGGCGGTTTTTCTAACCACCTGCATGCACTAGGCTTTGTTTGTTATAAATTGGGCATTCCTTTTAACGCCGTTATTCGCGGTGACTACAGCGCTGCACCTACACCCATGATTGAGGATTTGAAAAGTTGGGGCACCCGTATCGACTATGTAGACCGAGTCACTTACAAAAAGCGAAGCGATAGCGCATATCTACTTCATCTTAAGCAGCAGCAACCTGACGCGATGATCATTCCTGAGGGCGGAAGCCAAGCACAAGCGCTTCAAGGGATAAAGGACATGGTTGATGAAATCGACATAGACTTTGATTTTATTGTCGCTCCTGTCGCTAGTGGAGCCACTTTGGCGGGAATAGTCAGTGCATTAAATAAACGTAATGAAAATAATGCGAAAGACACTCTCCATCACACTGGTTGCAACGCTGTCGGTGTTGGCGTGCTGAAGGGTGAAGACTACTTAGAAGGATTAGTCGAACAATTTCTTCCAGCCTCGCTTGGGCGATCAAATTGGCATATTGAACACAACTACCACTTCGGTGGTTACGCCAAAGCGCCAAATGAGCTTCAAACCTTCTGCAACGATTTTAATAATACTTTCGATTTTGATATCGAGCCTGTTTATTCCGGCAAAGCCTTTTGGGCAGTTAAAGATATGCTGGCCAAAGGTATGTTTGAAGACGGGTCACGCATTGTTGTACTGCACACAGGCGGTTTGCAAGGCGCAAGATAAAACCCTTTTATAACAGAGTGTTGCGCTCACTACCTTTCGGTGTTACAACTATCCCTGTGAGCTTGCTCACAATTCTTTTAAACACTAAACAACGATAACAACAAGAAGTTTGTCGCAGGATGCGGCATAAACATTAGCGCTTGCTACCTGCAAACTTCATCAAGGAATGATTATGAAAGATATTTTCTTCTTCGACTCAATGTTAACCCCTAAGATTATCACTTTCGTGTACTGGCTATTGCTTTTAGGATCTGTGGTAAGTGGCGTCACAACGATGTTTGTAGGGTACGACGCGAGTTTTGTATACGGCCTATTTATTATCGTGTCTGGCTGTATTGGCGCAAGAATATGGTGCGAACTGCTTATCGTACTTTTCAAAATTCACAGCAACCTTCAGAAAATTGCTAGTAAAGAATAGTGCTATACCAAGGCTAGCGCTTCTCTAGGTAGCGCTGGCAATCCATCTAGTACTTTGATTGTGTAAGACCATTAGTATCAATCTGCGACAGGATAGCCAAACAACCTCTTTAACTTTGCTTTTATCCCTTTTGCGTGCTGAAGCTGTTCACGAAGCACACCTATTTGACTGAAGTTAGCGCTAAGAGGATTGTCCTCAGGCATTTTTCCTACAATGCCGTACTTTATCGTTATCGTTTTGTCTTCTTTAGCGAAAGTGCCGAATAATTTATCCCATATAATAAGTACGCCACCGTAATTCTTATCGATGTATGGTTTATTCGTTGCGTGATGAATACGGTGATGCGTAGGCGTGTTGAAGATACGCTCTACCCAGCCTAGGTTTCCAATTGTCTGAGTGTGTACAAAAAACTGATAAGCCAGATTGATAGCGACAATGGCAAAAACCAGACTTGGCGAAAAACCAATAAGAATCATTGGTACCCAGAACAGCCACATGCCGACAAAAGGGTACAAAACGCTTTGTCTGAAGGCCGTTGTGAAATTCATTTTTGTCGAGCTGTGATGTACCACATGCGCTAGCCAAAACCAGTGTATGTTGTGTGAAGCACGATGAAACCAGTAGTACAAAAAGTCTTGAAGGATAAAACCTGCAAAAAGTGATAGTGCACTAAGCTCTATTTTAAATAGTGAAAACTGGTGTAACCAAATAAAAAAAGGCATTAGTAGAAGCAAGACCAATGCATCAGAGCCCTGATGCAATAGTGCAAGTAAGGCATTGTTCACACTGTCTTTTACATTGTAAAACTGTCGCGCTTTCTTAAATTCAACAAAAACACACAGTAGAAATACGGGGCTTAACCCTAGCAAAATAAGTTCAACGGGGATCAAAGCGTGCTCCTAACTTATCTAGACATTGCTCAATATCGTTTTGCAACAGGCGTGTCAGTAACCAGTTTGGTATATACCAGGGCGCCCGACAGGTAATGCGATAAGAAACGTTTGTTGAATTTTCCTGCTGCGTGAACGCAATAACGCCCCTGTGAGCTTTGACTGGAAAGTCATCAACCACTCTATATTCAATGCCGTTGGTATCTGCACGAACAATTTCTTCTTTAAAGCGTACTCCCAGAATAGTGACTTCTCTTACGCAGCCCTTTCCGCCGCTAATCTCATTATCATTTTCTGCTTTCAATACCTTAAACGACGCGTTGAAAAAATCGCTTAAATTCTGGTGTTCAAGCAGCGTATCGCGCAGTTCTTTGGGCGTTGCAGCAATATTTTTTTGGTAGTAAACGTTAACCATCTAGGTTATTTCCTTTTTTGACGGCTCCTAGCATAAATTGACATTTCTATTTTATCTTGCGTTAATGCGACAGTGTTTTTGTTATTTTGCGACAAGCATATGCCATCAGTTTCCTCAGCCTATATCCAAAGTATGGTGAGCTATTTAGTTAGCTTAGGCGTTAATGCCGACAATGTTTCGTTAACTACCCAAAAGCATGACTCACTGTCTGGCTCTTCACGTGTTGATATGGATGTATACGTTGAGCTGTTAAACCAAGGGGTCGCATTAACCAACAATTCGTTATTTGGTTTTGAATTAGGTAAACATATTCAGGCGAAAGATTACGGGGTGCTGGGTTACCTTGTTGAAAGCTGCGAAAACTTGGCTCAAGCCATAAATGCGCTTACCCGCTTTGACGCTTTAGTCGCTGACATCGGCACCACTAGCGTGTTTTTCGAACCTGACAATACCCGCGTTGAGTGGGTACCCAAAAGCGCCGATTGCAAGCAGATGGTATTGCGCAACACCACAGCCTGGGTAGCAACCGTCTACAAGATATTAGGTTCTGCCTGTAAACTGAATGCCGTCACCTTTACGTTTCCTTTGAGCGATTCGGAAAAAGCCATGCTAGCGATGTGGTTCAATTGTGAGGTGGTTGATAACGCCAACACCAACGCCATTATTTTTCCTCAGCACCTTTTACATATTCCATTTACCAGCGAGAACAAAGCGATGTTTAGTGCGCTTGTAAAAGTATCCGAAGAAGAACTAATGGCGAGCAAAGGCGGCGACCGTGTTCAATTTGCCAATAGCCAGTTCTACGCCAATCAGCATGAAGACATAAGTCATAGAGTCGTTGCGCTTTTAAAAGCCAATCCAACCTTAAAAGGCTGCGATCAGCAACGCGTAGCCAATGCACTTTTTATCAGTCCGCGCACCTTACAGCGAAAATTGAAGCAAAGTGGCACTAGTTTTCAACAAATTCTCAATAGCGAACGCAAAGCCCGCTTAGATGATTTGCTGAAACATCACTCCATCGCTGATACCGCAGATTTATTGGGGTTTCAGGAACAATCATCATTTACCCACGCCTTTAAAAAGTGGTACTCAACAACACCACTGAAATACCAAAAACAACTTTTAGCGCCTTAAAGCTAATGTCCACTTCCTCATCGCCGAACTATTAAGTCGCGTTGAAGAACAACCGATAAAAAGCAATCGCCCTATAGTCTCTTAATCTTTTAGTATGAAATGGTAATGTTTAGCTATCGCAATGGTGAATATTAAACTAATGTGACGTAGTAAGCGTAGGTATTAGCAAGTGTCCAGCAACGCTAACTCACAGGAGATGCGCTATGATCGACCGTCCAGTTACATTGCCAACGCCATTAAACGTACTCGTGTCGAAGTCACTAAGCTTATGTGAGCTTATGTTACCCGTATGCGATGTGTTTTACCCCTTTGCCGCCATCTATGAAAACGGCCGAGTAGGTTGTATTTTCAACGACGAAACACAAGGTCAAAAGCGAGAGTCACAGCTTATCGAGCAGCTTCAGTGGCGAATTATCGATACCACCACCGACACAAACAGCTACAGCGTATTGGTTTATGCTGCGGCGGTTAATACCCAAGACAGTAAAACCCTCGACGCCATTGCCATAGCCACTGCTACACCAAATCATGAAGAGCGTTTGATTCTTTACCCTTATTACAAAGTTGATGATAAGGTAGTCATATCGCCACCAATTGATACGGTTACCCGCTGAAATTCGAGCGACTTTATATTTTAAACCGAGCAGAATTGCAGACACGTTATTAATTTTAAAACGTGTCTGCTCTCGTATCAGCTCAAACTTCTATTGAACGACGTATCTCGGCGTGGACTATAAACGGTCAATAATGAGGGCTTTGAAAGGTAGGCCGCTAGTAGGTGTGCAATACCTTTTACATTCGTTGTTACGATTAAAATTTTTTGTACTGTCATGGGCTGTCTTTGCTTGCCAAATCCCATTGGTCTGCTAGCATTCAGCCCAAAATTCATTAGCAAAATTAGGGATTAGTTATTATGTCTCGCGTTTTAATTATTGGTGCTGGCGGTGTTGCGTCGGTAACTGTGAAAAAATGTGCACGTTTACCGCAACATTTCGACGAAATTTACTTAGCAAGCCGCACGGTATCTAAGTGTGAAGCGCTACAGCAAGAAGTAGGTGCAGATCGCGTTAAGGGTGTTTTCGCTGTTGATGCTGATAACGCAAAAGAAGTGGAAGCACTTATCAACGAAGTAAAGCCAGACCTAGTAATCAACCTTGCGTTGCCATATCAAGACCTTCCAATCATGGATGCATGTCTTGCAACTAATACTGATTACCTAGACACCGCCAATTACGAGCCTAAAGACGAAGCGAAGTTTGAATACTCGTGGCAGTGGGCTTACCAAGACAAGTTTAAAGACGCGGGCATCATGGCCCTTCTTGGCAGTGGCTTTGATCCAGGTGTAACTAACGTTTACACAGCATATGCAGCTAAGCATTACTTCGACGAAATCCACTATCTTGATATCGTAGACTGTAATGGCGGCGATCACGGCCAGGCTTTCGCGACTAACTTCAACCCTGAAATCAACATTCGTGAGATTACCCAACGCGGTCGCTATTGGGAAAACGGCGAGTGGAAAGAAACCGATCCGTTAAGCGTACGTGAAGATCTGGATTATCAAAACATTGGTGTTCGCGCATCTTACCTGATGTTCCACGAAGAGCTAGAGTCTATTGTTAAGCACTTCCCTACCCTTAAGCGTGCACGCTTCTGGATGACCTTTGGCGATGCTTACCTTAACCACCTGCGTGTACTTGAAGGTATTGGTATGACTAGCATTGAGCCAGTTGAATTCCAAGGCCAGAAGATTGTACCACTAGAGTTCTTGAAAGCCGTGCTTCCTAACCCAGGCTCACTTGCTGAAGGTTATAGCGGTATGACGTGCATTGGCACTTACATCACAGGTATTAAAGATGGCAAAGAAAAAACTATCTTTATCTATAACAACTGTGACCACGCGAAATGTAACGAAGAGGTAGGCGCGCAAGCAGTATCTTACACCACAGGTGTTCCTGCGATGATTGGCGCAGCGCTTATGCTTAACGGCACGTGGAAAGAAGCAGGTGTATGGAACATGGAACAATTCGATCCAGACCCATTCATGGATATGCTTAACGAGCATGGTCTGCCATGGCACGTACTCGAATGTGAAGGTAGCCCTTTCACTAAATAATTGAAACATCAGGGCGCTTAATTCAAGCGCCCTTTTTTATTAACGCCACTATTTAAATATAGATCAGATTACTGGAATGTAGGATACAGAGTAGTTTTGAGCTACGACCTGTAATGTAATACATTAGGCGTTTGATAAATGTTGAAAGCCGTTTTATTTTTTGGAGCTTTATCCCATTGACCGATTTAACTCAACGTACTGATATTCCCTCTCCTTGCTACGTGCTGGAAGAAGCAAAATTAATTAAAAACCTTGAGCTGATGAAACGGGTTCAAGACGAATCTGGCGCGCGTATTATCTTGGCGCTTAAAGGCTTTTCTATGTGGTCTTGCTTCGACATCATCAAACAGTACTTACACGGAGCAACGGCCAGTTCGGTTTGGGAAGCGAAACTTGCTGCAGAGATGGGTAAAGAAGTTCACGCATATTCTCCTGCGTACAAGGTTAATGACGCAAAGGAATTGGCGGGTCTTGTTAATCACCTGTCTTTTAATAGTTTGACCCAGTGGAACGCGCATAAAGACGTGCTAGCAGGCGTGTCGTTAGGCCTTCGTATAAACCCTGAGCATCAAGAAGCCGATACGCCACTGTACGACCCAGCTGCACCAGGTTCGCGCTTAGGCATACGCGCTAGTGAGCTAGAGGGCGTAGACTTATCGGGTATTGAAGGTTTTCACTGCCACAACCTTTGTGAGTGTGATTCTTTTGCTACTGCACGCACCCTTGAAGCCATTGAAAAGCGTTTTGGCAAATGGCTTGGTCAATTAAAGTGGTTAAACCTAGGTGGCGGACACCTGATGACCCGTGAAGGGTATGATGTTGAGCACCTCATCAACACACTAAAAGACTTTAAAGCCCGTTACCCACACCTAGACGTAATTCTTGAGCCAGGGTCTGCGGTAGCATGGCAGACAGGGCCATTAATTTGCGAAGTGGTTGATATGGTAGAAAATGACGGTGATATCGCTATTCTAGACATTTCAGCTACTGCACATATGCCAGATGTGTTGGAAATGCCTTATCGCCCTACAATTTTGGGCGCGGGTATGCCTGATGAAAAAGCATATAATGTGAAGCTAGGTGGCAATTCGTGCCTTGCTGGCGATGTCATTGATACCTACTCATTCGATGCGCCGCTTAAGACCGGCGATCGATTACAGTTTGAGGATATGATGCATTACACCATGGTAAAAACCACCTTCTTCAACGGTGTAGAACATCCTGCTATCGGCATTCTGCGTTCTAACGGCGATTTCGAACTAGTTCGCGAATTTAGCTACGAAGACTTTAAAGGTCGCTTGTCTTAAACTTGAGACGAAAAATCAGTTAGCTATTCTCTATAAAAAAAGCCCGTGACATTGACGTCACGGGCTTTTTGTTTAGGTTCGTAAATGTAAATTATGAGTTCGATTTTGTCTGTTCTAGCGCCCAAAGGCCTGCGTACTTATTAAACTGATATTGTGCGAACAAAACAGCGAACAGGAATCCTCTACTTCCATCCAAGATCCCTAAGCGGAAAATATAGATTTGGATAAAGGTTAGCATTGACCTTAACAATGCCAACGCAAGCCCATGGCTCTTTTTACCTGCCTTAAATTTTTTAGTCGCCATTAGGCATGTGTAATCGCGATTTTTATGTAGCAAGTGTTCAAAATCACGCACTGAGTAATGTTTTAGATAGCCACCTTTCAAACAAATTGCCTCACCTTGATGTACCACTTTTTCATGGACAATATCTTTGGTGAAATGTGACGCTTGTCTTTTAAAAAGCCTTGTAGGTGCCCTGCCAGTCCTTCCAAATCTGGTAACTTTTCCAAGGAAAATATTGCGCCAACGCAATTTGTAAGCGTTATGAGTGGGCTCGGACTTGAGTAGTTTTGAGATAGTGGACGCTAGCTGCTCGTCCACTTCTTCATCTGCGTCGAGAGATAACACCCAATCGCACGTTGCTTTATCCAGAGCTCGTTGCTTTTGAACACCAAAGCCCTGCCAATCTGTAACAAACACTTTGTCTGTAAATTGGTGAACAATTTCTACCGTTTTATCTGTGCTACCACTATCAAGAACAACAATCTCATCTGCTATTTTTTCGATAGACTTCAAACAACGGGCTATGCGGTCTTCTTCGTTTTTGGTAATAACAATAACAGAAAGGGGTTGGCGCATACTTCAATCCTAAAGAGAGCTTCTAAAACAGGCGAGTATACAATAAAAGCGTGCAGAATAATCGCTAAACACTGTTCTAGTGACTATACAACCCCACTTCCCGACGCCGCCTCAGATTTGTCGATCTCACCTTCAGCAAGCACTTCGTCATCTAACTCAATTTTAAATGACGTTCCTGCTTTTCCATGCAGGCTATAACGAAAGCCGTACATTTCGCCTTCATTAAGAGAAACTTCCGCAAAGGTATTAGGGTGGATTAAGTCGTAAACACCTGAGTCGTTAGCTTGAGAAAATATATCAACTAACCATTTTCCTTCTGACATGGTGATTTTGAGTGTTTTTGTCATATGAGCCTCCATAAACCTCAGTCCTTTTTGAACTGGGCAGTTGACGTGAATTACACTCCTTTGTATTTATCCTAAGGCCCTTAAGATCAACAACGTGTTTACGCTTTTGCGTCTAGCCCAGCTTGATAAAGCGCATTCTTTTTCAAGTCATAGTGAGTGGCGACCACCGCCGCGGCCTTTTTAAGCGGCATGTGCTCACACAAAACACTTAGCAACGACATTGCCTCACTAGGTATCGTCTGGTCACTTACCTTCGCGGGGCCAATCATGACGACGAATTCGCCTTTCTGGTGCGCAACATCCGCATTGAGATAATCAATTACATCTTGCGCGCTGCCACTCACGTAGGTTTCGAAGGTTTTGGATAGCTCTTTCGCTACAACAATCTGGCGTTCGCCTAAAACGCGCTGTATATCAGTAACGGTGTCTAAAATTCGTCGTGGGGCTTCATAGTAAACTGTGGTGAACGTTCTATCTATTAGCGCTGACAACACGCTTTCACGTGCCTGCACTTTAACCGGTAGGAATCCTTCAAATATAAACTTGTCTGTTGGCAGTCCCGAAGCACTTAATGCTGTAATTGCAGCGCATGGGCCCGGCAGAGCGCTAACCGGAATACCTTGCTCACGGCACTTGCGTACCAAAACAAAGCCCGGGTCGCTGATTAACGGTGTTCCCGCATCACTTATTAATGCTACCGACTCGCCGCCCTTTAAACGCTCACAAAGCATTGCTGTGCGCTTATCTTCGTTATGCTCATGCAGAGAAAGAGTTTTCGTTCCAATGCTAAAGTGCTGTAAGAGTCGAGCGCTGTGACGGGTGTCCTCGGCAGCGATCCAGCTTACTTCACTTAATACGCGTATTGCTCTGGCACTTATGTCGTCTAAATTACCAATAGGTGTTGGAA
Source organism: Alteromonas sp. MmMcT2-5 (assembly GCF_022348315.1). Classification (NCBI taxonomy): domain Bacteria; kingdom Pseudomonadati; phylum Pseudomonadota; class Gammaproteobacteria; order Alteromonadales; family Alteromonadaceae; genus Alteromonas; species Alteromonas sp. MmMcT2-5. Next base: position 41,748 of record NZ_JAKRFB010000008.1, read on the forward strand.
CAATATATAAGGTGGCGGTGTCTGTCATAACAGTGGTTAAGTCTTACGTTATTTTTAAAGAATATGCGATAAGTGTATCACGCCATTAGTCCAGATTATGCTGGCAAGCGTAGATTTTCACACTGGTTAAGATAAACTTGGCCTATAACGATGTAAAAGGAATGAAACTGTGCGTCATATTGGACAAGCTGGAAAAATCTTTACGCTATCAGCCGTCGCTTCTGTATTGGTGCTAACGGGCTGTGGAAGTACACCTAAAACCCAGTCAAAGCCTGTGGTAGTGGAACCTACCCCAATTGAAACCACACAGGTTGAAGATAACGTCACGCCTGAGCACAAACTCCTTGAAGCAAAAAAAGTATGGGAGCGCACCCGCAACAAAGAACAGCGCGATACGCTGTTGCTGCAAGCGGCTGACCTGTACCTTCAAAATCAACAGCCCGTTTTGGCTCAGCAAGTGCTATATGAGGTAAAAGAAGACGGTATTTCAGGTGTAAATCAATCTTATTACTCCCTTCTGGTAACCAAAGCCTATGCGGGAATGCCTGATGCCTCGGCAGAAGAATTGCTGGCTATGTTGGATGGCGTAACCGGTACAGGCGAAACCGCATTCCAAAAAGCGGAGCTTCAAACCCAGCTCTTCACGCAGCAAGGCAACCTGGCTGCGGCAGCGAATAGCGTATTAAAAACCAATCTTACTGACGATGAAAAAGTGCAACAAGTTTGGCAGTGGATTACCTCCATTCCTGCATCGTCACTTGATTCAGTGGGCAGTGCTTATCCCGATCTGTCTCCTTTCATTACTCTTCGCGAACTAACCGTAGAAAACGCGTCGTCACCGGAAAAATTAGCCAAAAGCCTGCAGCAATTTAAGCAGGTTTATCGCGGTCATGTATTAGAAAACGCTTTGCCTGAAAACGTAATTGAAGCAACCCAGCTTACCGATGCTGGCGCCAACGATATTGCGGTTTTACTACCACTTTCTGGCAGGTTAGCTCGCACAGGACAAGTCGTTAAAAATGGCATCATGGCGGCTTATTACACCGATGTTGAAAAGCGCCAAGATGAACACCTTCTACCTCGTCTTCGTTTTATCGACACCAACGAAGTAGATACACAGCATTTACTCAGCGAAATTGGCGATACCAAGTTCATCATTGGCCCTCTTTTAAAAGACACTGTTGAACGTTTAATTCCCAGTTTGCCGCTTGGTGTGAACGTACTTGCATTAAACAGGCCTGACGAATTGCCAGACAATGCGTCTGCTAAAGGGTTGGCAACAGGTTCGTCAAATCCGGCGATAGCCGATGATGCTCTTGCCTCTGGTACAGGTCTCGCAGGTGATGACACACAAAATGAACTCCACTCATTAGGCTTGCCTACCTCGCTGAATTATTACGGGCTAGCACCAGAAGATGAAGCAAAGCAGCTTGCTGAATTTATCTTTAATAAAGGATATCGTGCGCCTATCGTTATTGCCGCACAAAGCAGTCTGTACCAGCGAATGGACGACACCTTTAAAAAGCACTGGCGAATACTCAACAATCAGGAAAACAAGCAGCGAGCCAACATAACGTCGGTATCGTTTAACGACAGTAATTCACTTCGAGAGGGAATTACACAGGCGCTAGATGTGGCGCAAAGCAACGAGCGTATCAATCAAATTGAGTACATGACAAATGATGAAGTGTACAACATGCCTCGAAGTAGGCGTGATATTGATGCCATTGTTGCATTTGCCTCACCTCAAGACACAGAACTGCTTAACCCCATTATCGAAGCGAGCTTAAACCCATACGATGGCAAACAAGTCCCCGTGTATGCCACCTCTCGTTCAATGGATTACGACAGCGGGAAAAACCAATGGCGTGACCTGCAGAATGTGCACTTTATCGACATGCCTTGGTTAATGCCTTCACATAGTTGGCAACCTCTTCAGCAGGAGGTTGAACAGGCTTGGCAAAATCAAAATACTATGCAAAAACGTTTATTTGCGTTCGGTTTTGATGCCTATCAGTTGTTGCCTCAGCTAGGCATGCTTAACACGCTGAAGTATCTTTCACACGAAGGGTTAACGGGTACACTTTCCCTTAATCAACAAGGTGAAGTAATACGCAAACAGCCTCAGGCAATTATTCGTAACGAAAAAGTTCAAATGCTTTCGGAGTAAAATTATGTCAACACTGCAAGGGAGTGCAGCAGAAGACAGGGCCTGTAAATATCTGATGGAACAAGGCCTTACTCTTCGATGTCGAAATTACCACACTCGGCGTGGCGAGCTCGACATTGTAATGCAAGACGGCAGCACCATAGTGTGCGTTGAAGTTAAATACCGAAGACGAAATCAGTTTGGCAGTGCTCTAGAGTTTGTGACTGCCAAAAAGCTCCAGCGAATTCAGGCTGCGTTTGATTTCTATTTGTTAGATAATGGCTTAAATCCAGCGTCTACTTCTCTGCGAATAGACGTTGTTGCCATAGACGGAGACAACCTTCAGTGGTTGAAGAACGTGGGCTAAAGACTGACAATATCCAGCTTTTAAACTGATGTTCTCCAAAGAGGACTAGAAGCGTACGCCAACGATGAGCGCGGCCGATATTGATGAAAGTGTCTTTATGTCAGACGTATTCCGTTTGTTTTATCTTATGATTTGCAACCCTTCATCGGTTTGATGAAAGTTTCTTAGGTTCCCACAAATAATGAGTCATCCCAACAACAAGGTTTCGTCCAGCAGCGTTGATAACCAAGAAATAGAGCTAATAGTCGGCAACTCCAGCTCTAATTTTTCTGGCGTAACGTCTACGATGCTGCAAGTAACATCGCTACAGAAGCATATGATTAATTTGCGGATAATGGGCAAGCATTTTGTTCCAGACCCATCAATGACTATTACTTTTTGGGAGGTCGCAAAAATGTGTCGACGCCCGCTTAGTAATGGTAAGTGGCGAATTTTTCATGCGCGTCGCGTTGACGAGATGATTCAGGGTGTGATCCTCAAATACGTGTTTCGCGCCAAGATAAAGCTTGTATTTAGCTCTGCCGCTCAGCGAAAGCGTTCGGCTTCTACGGTGTGGTTAAGCAATAAAATGGATGCGGTTATTGCAATGAGTAATCGCTCTGCAAAATATTTAAATAAGCCCCCCGCCAAGGTAAATCTACACGGTGTGCAAATAGACAACTACACGCCAGCAGAAAACAAGCAAGAAGCTTGGCAAGCATTAGGCTACGGCGGCAAGTACGGCATTGGTATTCTGGGCAGAGTTAGAGAGCAAAAAGGCGTTCACCTATTTGTTGAAGCGTGCATCAAAGTATTGCCCAAATACCCTGACGTGAACGCAGTAGTTGTAGGTGCCATATCCTCGAGTAACCAAGAATTTGTTAACGAGCTAAAAGAAAAAATTTCTGAAGCCGGGTTAACCGACCGAATTGTTTTCACCGGTGAATTGCCGTTTGAGCAAATTCCTAGAATCTTCAGTGCACTGTCATTAGTAAGTGCACTTAGCTATAACGAAGGGTTTGGATTAACTGTACCTGAAGCCATGAGTGCTGGAGCTGCGGTATTGGCTACTCAGGCGGGCGCATGGGAAGACATCATTAGGCCAGGCGTTGATGGGTATATTGTACCTATTAAAGATCAGCAAGCTGTTACAGAAAAGATGGATTTGCTGCTTTCGGATATGGACAAACTTGCAGAAATGGGCAAAGCCGGGCGCGAACACGTTGTGAAAAATTTTAAAGTTGAAGATGAAGCAAGAAACTTGGTTGAGTTTTTTCGCACGCTTCAATAGAAAATGCGGGTTGATTATCGCGAGCGATAAACGTTAGGCCTTTTTCTCTCGCGCTGAGGCCACAGTTTAAACCTCTGACTTTCAGATTCTGGCCATTACAAAAATCAAGGCGCTGTAATGCAGCGCAAAAAATTTCACTAAATGGTCTGCCATTTGGTGAAAACAAAGAGATGACACATGATTGAACAGATAAAAGCGAATTTTACCGAGAGCATACAAACCAAAATAGCGGCATCGGAAATATTGCCAGAGCATATTGAGAAAGCAGCGTACATGATCGTTGAAGCCTTAATTAGAGGTAATAAAGTACTGAGCTGTGGTAATGGCGGGTCTGCAGGTGATGCGCAACATTTTGCTTCCAACATGCTCAATCGCTACGAGCGCGACCGTCCCAGCTTACCGGCAATCGCATTAAGCACAGACACCTCAACCCTGACGTCTATTGCGAATGACTATAACTTCGAAGAAATATTTGCGAAGCAAGTACGAGCGCTCGGCCAACCCGGAGATATACTGTTGGCTATTTCAACCAGTGGTAACTCTCGTAACGTCATAGCAGCGATGGAAGCGGCATTATCTCGCGATATGACCATTGTCGCGCTTACTGGCAAAGACGGCGGTGAAATGGCGGGCTTTTTAAGTGAACATGATGTTGAAATTCGCGTGCCGTCAAACCGCACTTCGCGTATTCAAGAAGTTCATTTACTGGTAATTCACAATTTATGTGAATGCATTGACGACAGCTTATTCCCTGCCGATCACGGCGACGAGTAGTAAAGAGGACACAAGTGAAAAATTTGGGACTACTGGGTTCTTTATTAGCCCTAATTCTTACATTACAAGGGTGTGTAGTGGCCGTTGGAGCTGCAGGCGCCATGGCTGCGAAAGTGGCTAATGACAGACGTACTGTGGGCACGCAGCTTGATGACCAAAATGCCGATGCTGCGGTGTCGTATCAATGGTCGAAAAGCGATGCGCTTAAAGAGCAGGCTAACCTTCAAGTGGATGTTTATAACGGTGTAGCGTTGCTAACCGGGCAAGCGCCAAACCAAGGCTTAGTTGACGAAGCTGTGCGCCGCGTCCAAGAAGTAAGCTATATCAAAAAAATTCACAACCAAATTAGAATTGGCGAGGCGATAGGTGCAGGCACACAAGCCAACGACCTGTGGTTAGCGTCAAAAGTGCGTACTAAAATCGTGGCGGACGAACGAGTGCCTGCTCTACAAGTTAAGGTAGTGGTTCAAGATTCAGAAGTATTCCTGATGGGTCGGTTAACCAATTTAGAAGCCACAGCCGCTGTAGATATTGCTCGTAATATTACGGGTGTCGCGCGCGTAGTTAGAGCCTTTGAAATTGTTCAATAGAGAGTTCGCCACTGCCCTTTTGGTTGCAGGGGCACTCTTTATGGAAATTTTAGACGCCACGGTTATCACCACGGCGTTACCTGTCATTGCTGCCGACTTCAATGTGCCGGCAGCCCACTTATCTATTGGTGTATCGGCATACTTGGTAGCCGTAACACTCTTTATTCCATTAAGTGGTTACGCAGCCGATAAATTTGGCGCACGCACTATATTTGTAGCAGCGATTGCCGTATTCACTTTTGCCTCGGTACTTTGTGGTCTGAGTACCAGCTTATTCGAATTTACCTTGTCTCGCATTCTTCAAGGTTTAGGCGGGGCAATGATGGTTCCCGTGGGAAGATTAGTGGTTCTGCGGGACTTGCCAAAGGAAAAGCTGGTAAAAACCGTGGCCATTATAACCTGGCCTGCGTTAAGCGCACCGCTACTAGGCCCTGTGCTAGGCGGTTACATCGCCACTCATTTCAGCTGGCAGTGGATTTTTTATATGAATATTCCACTGGGCATAATCGCTATCATCGCGTCACTGTATCTCCTTAAAAACATTAAAGGCAATGTAGGTAAATTCGATATTAAAGGCTTTTTGCTCACCGGTATCGGCTTTGCGCTGTTTATGGCGGGGATCGAGTTTTTAGCGAGTACCAGCGACAAGCTTATTCGACCACTTGGCATCATCGCTATTGGCTTAGTACTCATGGTATTGGCAGTCAAACACGTAAAAACGGCCAAGAATCCACTATTTTCTTTCGATGCGATGCAGCACAAAACCTTCCGGCTTACTGTGTTTGGCGGCTCTGTTATGCGTGTCGCACTTGGCAGTGCACCGTTTCTTGTGCCACTCATGCTCCAGCTTGGATTAGGGTACTCACCTGTAGAAGCCGGCTCACTGTTGCTGTGGCTGTTTGCTGGAAACTTAGCGATAAAGCCAGCGACAACGTGGATCATGAATACCTTCGGCTTCAAACGCGTGCTTGTAGTAAACGGCGTGCTCATCGCCCTTGGTTTTGTGGCGCTCGCGATGATAAATCACTCCACATCGTCATTTACTATTGCCGTTATTTTATTTGTTAACGGTATTACTCGCTCAATGCACTTAACGCTAATAAACACCATTGCTTTTGCCGACGTACCACCTAATAAAATGCGAGACGCAAACACACTAGGCGCCATTTTAATGCAAATGAACCGCGGTCTTGGTATTACCCTTTCTGCGCTTGCTATCGCTGCTGCAGCATTCATTCTTGGACAAAGCGCCAATATGCCAAACCTACAAACGTTTACGCTATCTATGATGTTTATGGCTGCAGTAGCGCTTGTCAGCATTTACGATAGCTTAATGCTGTCTAAGGAAGATGGTGATTCAGTGTTAAACAAACGAAAAGCGAAAAAAGCACGACAGACTTAGTTAATAGGCTTCATTAAGTGAACTGATGACAATTGTCATACGCGATTGGTGACGTTTGTGACTAACGCAATCTGAGGTAACTCGGCATACTTTACCTATAGACATTACTACATCAGGTAAAGCTCATGGAACAAGTATCTCACGCTTCGTCAATAACTCCCGCTCAGAATGCTTCCATCCCATTGGAACAGCAGCGGGAAGATTTTAAAACGAACCGATTCATTGCCATGCCGCTGGCAGGCACTGTTGTTTGGGCTCTGCTTGGTATCAGCGCTCCCTTTGTATCTGAATTAACCATAACCTGGTTGCTGTATATCGGCACAGGTGCCATCTTCTACCTCGGTGCAGGTCTTTCCTACCTCACCGGTGAGCGATTTTTTGCCAAGAAGGCGGCAAAGAACAGTTTTGACCGTCTTTTCTTCGTTGGCATGATCATGAGCCTAATGGTATTTGCCATTGCGCTTCCCGTTGCAGCCATCGACCACACCACCGTTCCATTGAGTATTGGCATTCTCGCAGGCCTGATGTGGATGCCTTTATCATGGGCTATCGAACACTGGATAGGCTACTTTCACACGCTAACCAGAACCTTCGGCATTGTCGCCGCCTGGTACTTGTTTCCCGATGCACGGGTAGAGGCAATATCGGCTGTGATTGTCGCTGTCTACATTGTGTCATTAATCACCCTTGAACGTCGTTTTCAATCAATCAAATCTAACTAATTTCACTTTAATTAAAAAGGAATGCACTATGACTTATTTACTTTTAGCAGTTGCAGTTATCACCGAAGTTACCGCTACCATGCTGCTTAAAATGTCGAACGGATGGGAGAAATGGGCTTTTGGGTACGGCGCTATCTTTTTCTACGCGATATCTGGAATGCTGTTTGCCATGGTCTTAAAGAATATGGGAATTGGGGTCGCCTACGCCATTTGGTCGGGCATGGGAATCGCACTTATCACCGCTGCTTCGGTGGTATTTTGGAAACAAACTTTCGACATTTATGCCGTGCTGGGTATTATGTTGATTATCTCTGGTACGCTGCTAATTACTAGCAAGTCTGCCGTTGTATTTCAGTAGGGACGAAGTACTCACAATGCTCAGCAATAAAAGCATACAAGATAGTTACAGCGCGGTGCCTGCCGTCAAAAACGAGAGCGCCGCGCCTGACATGCCCCTTTTGGCAAGTGGACGGAAAAAGCGCTGGTCTCACGGAAGCTTGTTTTTTTCACTGTTCTTTTTTGTTCCGCTTATTATTTCCCGTCCTCTTCCCATCGAAACATGGGTGCTTCAAACCCTGGGATACCTTAGCTTTGTCATTCTTTACATTAAAGCCATAAACCAGCCTGTTAAAACACTGCCCACTTATTTGCTACTCATGTTTCTACTTTCTGTAGCTTGCAGCTTTCAAAACCCTGGTGGCGCAACCATTATCGGCTTTATTGCTTTTATCGTAGGTTATTACAATTCGCTCAAGACAGGCATAATGAGCATAGGCGTGATGATGCTGGTACTCGTGTCACTGCACATTACCGTATTTAATAACGCACATTTTCTTTTAAGTGCTTCGTTGCTCAACAGCTTAGTGCTATTCGGGTTTGGTGTTATGGAGCGCAAAGAAACGCTTCATAGTCTGAAAGAGAGCCAGCAGGCCGAAGCACTACGAGTATTGTCTGCGATCGCTGAACGTGAGCGAATAGGCAGAGACTTACATGATGTTGCGGGTCACGCACTCAGCTCTATTTCGTTAAAGGCACAACTGGCCGATAAACTTATAAGCAAAGATAAGATTGAAGACGCGCATCGCGAGGTAAAAGCGCTGGCACAGCTTTCTCAAGCGCTACTGAGTGATATTCGTCAAGCAGTGTCAGATATCAAGCAGCTTTCTCTTAGCGATGAAATAGCAAAAGACAAATCACTGTTAGAAGAAAACGGCTTTAATGTTACAACCAATATTGAAGGCGGCGCTGAAGCACGTTTAAGCGCTAAACAAGAAAGCCAGCTTGCGCTTATTATCAAAGAGCTGACAACCAATACCTTGCGCTATTCAAACGGTAACGCGGTATCCCTTGATCTTGAAGTTAATGAGCAAACCGTGAAAATGACCTATAAAGATCATGGCGTAGTTGAGAACACCGCATCAATTAAAGAAGGAAACGGATTAATGGGAATTAGAGAACGCGCGGCGTCTATTCATGCGGATGTGGACATTTCTTTCCTTCCCCACCCTATTGTCAGGGTTCAGCTTACTGCCGAGCAAGCTTTGTCACATAAGGCTTCCCTATGAACTCAAAAGCGCCAACTACCATTTTGATTGTTGAAGATCAGTCGCTGGTTCGCGATGCCATTGCCATGCTTCTGTCATTAGAAGACGACTTAACCATTGTTGAAAAGTGCAGTAATGGAAAGGAAGCCATTGATTATTTAAATGATAACCCTGCACCACACATTATTTTGAGCGATATTGAAATGCCGCTGGTTTCAGGGCTAGATCTAGCCGCCCACATTGCAAAGCAAAATCTCAATACCAAGGTGGTATTGATGACTACCTTTTCTAAACCAGGCTACATCAAGCGTGCATTAAGTTTAGGGGTTAAGGGTTTTATATTGAAAGAGTCTGACAGCGACTACCTGATAGATGCCATTCACAAAGTCTCTGCGGGAGAAAAGGTAATTTCGACTGAGCTCGCCATCATGGCTCTTGACGACAACAATCCACTGTCGCAAAAAGAAATGTCCGCACTAAAACTTGCTTCAGAAGGGCTTAAAACCCAAGGCATTGCTCAATCACTGTTTTTATCTGAAGGTACGGTAAGAAACTATCTCTCAGAGGCTATTTCAAAGCTCGATGCGACCAACCGCGTAGATGCTGCTCGCATAGCTAAACAAAAAGGTTGGCTATAATAAAGGCTTAAAACCACGTCGTAGCAATTGCTGTAGACGTCGGTATATTTAGCTTTTCAGACAAACCGGTAAGCACGCGTTCGGGACCGTATACGATACCTTGCTGTTTAGCGGTCCATACGCAGGTTAAAATACTCGTACCTTTGCGTAATTCACACTGCCACTTAGCGGTCGTTTCAGCGAGCCGTTCATAGTCATCTTCTATTTCCCAACCTCCGTCTACATGGTCTACGATAAGTTGTTCAAATTGAGCGAACGGAATAGGTTGAATGATTACCCATTCGTTTTTCTTAAACTTTTTTTCTAACCGCGATTTTTTAAAACTGGTAAACAATCCCACGCTCCATCTCCGTATGATTGAAAGGCCCTACTTACTACAAAAGCACGTCTTCTATTTCGACACCGTTCCCATAATCTGCCCTGAAGGTGTTGGACAAGAACACGATGTTCCAACCATTTCACTATTTGACGTTGGGCACGCGCCATACTCACCGTTTCCGCTATAACGACATTGGTTACCAAATTCAGGTTTAGCAACTGCAACCTTGCCGTTTTTCTTCGCGTTTATATCTTCATCGTCGGGTAAATACACCGTGTAGGTACACCCTGACAAAAGCATATTAACAACAAGAAAACCAATACCGTAAAGTGCTTTCACTTTCATAAATAGTTGCTGGGCATTTTTAGAACAGTTTTAAAACTATGCTAATAATGAAGATAAAACAAGAAAAAATAAGCAAAAAAAAGCCAGTCTTTAGACTGGCTTTATAATTGTAACTCGTTGTAGCTATTAGAATTCAGTTGAGAATCTAACACCAAACTCGCTTGCGTCGTTGCTTAGAATTTGCAGGATGTAGTCACCTGTATTCAAGCGTGCATTGTCGTAACGCTCATCAAAAATATTGCGACCGTAAAGTGCAACAGTATACGCATCATTCGCTGGCGTATAAGCGATGTCGAAGTTAACAAGCTCACGGCTATCAAGTTTAGTCATCCGCTCAGGTGCTGAAGTAGGCTCACCATACATTTCTGCACGATATGAGTAATCTGCACGTACGCGAATTGAATCACCACCATCAAGCTCAAAGGTATACTGCGGACCAATTGCAAGGGTTAGGTCTGGAGTAAGTGGCGCTACAGGATTGAATCCATCTTGCTCTTCAACATCAACATCCATATAACCAACGCTGGTCATCATGCTGAAGTTGCCATAGGTAAACGTAGCATCAGCTTCAACACCACGAGATGTTTGCTCTACCACAAGGTTTGCGGTGTCGAAACCACCTTCGCTCACGCGACTTACTTGGTAAGGAAGATCTTCAAACTCTGTGTTAAATACTGCAACGCTAATGTCGAAGTAATCGTTCACACGACCTTTAATACCTACTTCATAGTTAGTAGCAGTAATATTGTCAGACGCCGTAAAACAGTTATTTGCGCGAACCGCCGCTTGAGCGCCTTCGATATCATCAAAGCCACCTGCACCGAAGAACTCACCAATTAGGCAGTAAGGACGTGCTGGGAATTGACCCGACTGGTAGCCAGACTGAATTGTCGCATAGCCTGTCATGCCATTTTCAAATGTGTAGTTAGTGGCGAGTTCCCACGTCACTTCGTCCCAATCATTTGAATCATAGATAGTACCAAGTGCTGAAAATACGTTCGCTGATGCTTCTTTTTCATCTTTCGTGTAACGAAGGCCACCAGAAAGGCTAAGCTCATCGGTTAAGTCACGGCGAACGTTAACGTAAACCGCTTTTGAAGTGGTTTCTTGATCGAGTTCTAGCAGGTTAGCCCCACCGTCAAAACTAGAGTCATCACCTTGACGGTTGCTACCTTCTTCGTTGAAGTAGTAAACACCAGCAACAAAGTCAGTGTATTCGTTGATATAGCCGTTAAGCTGAAGTTCGATTGATGTTTGATCGGCTTCACCACGCTCAGGGAACTGATCTAACGAGTAAATTGTACCATCATCATCAAGACCTGCTTTGTACTTAGATGTACGCTGGCTTGCAACAACCTTTGCAGTGTAGTCTTCGTTAATGTCCCACTCAGTAGTGAGTGAAAGACCACGCGCTTCGTTCGACACGCCAGTTACTGCTTCAGTACCTGTTGCATTGTCGTAGATATCAGCGCCTTCAGGTGTCACATCTGTGTTTCGTAACGGTACGCCAACACCATTCTGACCACCGAAGTAGCGATCTGAACCCACTTCATCAATTAGCACAGTGTAAGGACGCAGACCGCCGTCACCATTGTTAGCATCTGCAGTTAATACCATGCGGAAGTCATTTGATGGCTCCCACTTAAGAGAAACGCGGCCAGAAACATCTTCAGTCTCACCAACATCGTACTCGGCGTTAGGTACGTTGATGAACTCACCAAGACCATCGCGCTTGTTAAATGACAGGTTCATGTTAAACGCTATGGTTTCTGAAAGACCGTGGTTAACAAAAAGATCAGCTTTAACGCGACCTCGTGTACCAAATTCAGTGTTGATTTTGGTTACATCACCTTGGTCTGGCTCTTTTGTGATGATGTTAATTGCACCACCAATTGAGTTACGACCATATAGCGTTCCTTGAGGGCCACGAAGTACTTCAATACGCTCAATATTATTTAGGCTCCAGTTTTGACCAACCTGACGGCCCAGATAAACACCGTCTACATAAACACTCACACCCGGATCGGTTGTGATTAGGTGATCTTGAAGACCAATACCACGAATAAATGGGTTTACAGACGATGTGTGGCCGGCAGAGAAACCAGTAACATTTAGGTTTGGAACGAATTTACCAACGTCAGTCAGGTCAGTAATACCTTGGTCAGCTAACTTGTCGCCATCGAAGGCGCTAATAGCAATTGGAACTTCATAGATAACTTGAGGGCGTTTTGTTGCGGTAACGGTAATGGCTTCAAATTGTTGCTCTTCAGTTGCTTCTGCTTCTTGGGCAACGGCAATATTTGAAATTGCTGGAACGGTCATCGCTACTGCTAGTGCGACAGGTGAAAGCTTACTGGCGAGTGCCTTAGACACGTCAGTATTGGTTTTCATGGTATAACCCCTTTGCGTGAGTGTTAGGTGTAATAATATTTTTAGGCCGCTTCAAGTTCTTCTTTGGAACTTTGAAAGACTAAACTCACTAATTTAAGAGGCGCACATAACCTTGTGCTTATACTGGATTACAGGCAATAAAAAAGTAAGTCGCAATAAAACATTACAAACTTACTTTCAATGAAACTCTGCTTTAAAAGTAGAACTTACTTTTCCAGCCCTCTAAAATTCAGTACGAAGAATTTAGGCTTGAAGACTGGAACGATATGTTACCGTTAGATTACGATCTTGCAAAGTAAAATATTACACTTTTACTAAAATAAGACTTCAAAATTAGACTAATTGGTTAGGTTAAGCATCAAACAAAAAGTATGTATAAATCCCATAAAAACAATTAGATATCATAAAGATAATTTACTCTATCTCTTCACAACACCTAAGCGAATAAAGTAAAGAAGACCTAGACCAGATGGACAAACTTTAAACAAATCACCATTGGCTTGAATCATTCTTTAGCTCAGAGTCTCTGCATGTAACTATCGTTACCAATTTACCTCGTCCGTCCGGGCAGTAGCTATCAATATGGTTGCGCAAGGTTCGCCTAATAGACGTAAGCTGACACATGGCTCTGTTTGCGTATCGCATTAAATCATTGCACAACTGTCAACACAGGCCGCTAAACAAGACTATCAGACTAATATCTTACTCTCGTTGTCGACAATCCAAACCTTTTAAGGTTGAAAAAACGCCAAAATGGGCATATATTGTCGACATTAGTCATTTTAAGATTCTATACAGTGTTAGTAAAAAGCGAACAAGCCATCACCAATGCCGACCGCACTTTCTTTCAATTAAGAAAGGATATTGTTGAGGGTATCATTCCAGCAGGCAGTAAGCTGAGTGAAATGGAATTGTCGACAAAGTATGAAGTCAGTCGCGCCGTTATTCGTGAAGCCATCAATCGTCTCGCTACCTGTCACTTGGTGGAACGTAAAGCTAACGTGGGTGCCCGTGTGGTTGCACTGTCCCCCGAAGGTCTTATTCAGCTATACCAAGTGCGCGAAGCATTAGAGGGTATGGCCGCCCGCTTGGCTGCACGCTACATGAGCGATGAAGAAATTTCCGACATGCAGGCGTTGCTTGATAGCCACTTCGATAAAGTAAAAGACGGTCAAAGCTATTATCAAGAAGCCGGCGATGTAGACTTTCACTACAGAATTGTAACCGGCAGTAAAAACGATCATCTCATCAGCGTACTTGTAGACGGGCTTTACCATCTTGTTCGTATGTATCGCGTACAGCTCGGTATGGCTGGCCCTCGCGTAAGTACCGCCTTTGATGAACACAGACACATCGTTAACGCTATTGCCAATCGCGACGAGGAACTGGCTGAAATGCTAATGCGTCGCCATATTCTTTATTCAAAAAATAATATTGAGAAGAAGCTTAATCATGGTTAACACCACTCAGTCTTCTTCATACCTAATTCACCTCTACCCTACTTTCAAATAAGCGAGTGATTATCATGAGTGCAGGAAAGAAATTCAGAACCGCATTAGAGAACAACAAACCGCTACAAATTGTCGGCACCATTAACGCCTATACTGCCATGATGGCGAAAGCTATTGGGCACCAAGCGATTTATCTTTCAGGTGGAGGCGTAGCGAATGCGTCTTACGGCCTACCGGACTTAGGCATGACGTCACTTAATGATGTAATTGCAGACGTTCAGCGCATTACCAGCGCGTGCGATCTTCCGCTAATGGTAGACATCGACACCGGTTGGGGCGGCGCATTTAACATTGCCAAAACTATTCGCGACATGGAAAAAGCAGGCGCGGCGGCAGTTCATATGGAAGACCAGGTTGCGCAAAAGCGCTGTGGTCACCGTCCTAACAAAGAAATTGTTAGCACAGAAGAAATGGTAGACCGCATAAAAGCTGCTGTTGACGCCAGAACTGACCCAGACTTTTTCATTATGGCGCGCACCGATGCGTTCGCACAAGAAGGTTTAGACAAAGCCATTGAACGTGCAAAAGCCTATGTTGCAGCAGGTGCTGACGGTATTTTTGCCGAAGCAGTGCAAACCGAAGAACATTACCGTGCATTTGCTGAAGCGCTAGACGTTCCGATCCTTGCCAATATCACTGAGTTCGGCAAAACCGAACTATGGAATAAAGAAGAGCTTGGTGAATGGGGTGCCGACATGGTGCTTTACCCACTAAGTGCATTCCGTGCGATGAATAAAGCAGCAGAAATGGTTTACAAATCTATACTTGAAAACGGCGACCAAAAAGCCGTTGTCGACAGCATGCAGACACGCATGGAACTGTACGATTATCTTGGCTACCACGAGTACGAGCAAAAACTAGATGCTCTATTCGCAGAAGGTAAGAACTAACACGAATACGAAACAGCAGGAAGCGAGTGAGGTGCGAGGCACCCCACTCGCCTGCTGAGTTCAATGTGATTTTTATTTCTATATTTTTAAAAAAGTACCTTACAAATTATACAAGACCGGAGACAACAAGATGGCTAAACAGTTAAGTGGCGCGGGTTTACGCGGCCAAGTTGCAGGTAAAACAGCATTATCAACCGTAGGTAAATCAGGTTCTGGTTTAACGTATCGTGGTTACGACGTAAAAGACTTAGCGCAAAACTGTCAATTTGAAGAAGTGGCGTACCTTATTCTAAAGGGCAAGTTACCTAATCAGTCTGAGCTAGACGCTTATAAAGCAAAACTTCGCGGTATGCGCGGTCTTCCTACCGCGCTTAAAGAAGTGCTAGAGCGCATTCCTAAAAACGCTCACCCAATGGACGTACTTCGCACGGGTTGTTCAATGCTGGGTAACCTTGAAATGGAAACGAGCTTTGACCAGCAGCAAGACGTGACAGACCGTATGTTGGCATGCTTCCCAAGTATTATCTGTTACTGGTACCGCTTCTCGCACGACGGCGTGCGCGTAGATGTTGAAACCGATGACGATTCAATTGGTGGTCACTTCCTTCACATGCTTCACGGTGAAAAGCCACGTGAACTTCATGAACAAGTCATGCATGTATCACTCATTCTTTATGCAGAGCATGAATTTAACGCGTCTACCTTCACTGCACGTGTTTGCGCTTCAACCTTATCTGATATGCATTCTTGTGTAACGGGTGCTATCGGCTCACTTCGTGGCCCACTTCACGGTGGTGCTAACGAAGCCGCCATGGAAATGATCGAGGGCTTTACCTCTGCTGATGACGCAGAAGAAAAAATGATGGGCATGCTTGAGCGCAAAGAGAAGATCATGGGCTTTGGCCATGCTATTTACTCAGACTCTGACCCGCGTAACGAAATTATCAAGCAATGGTCTGAAAAACTGGCTGCTGATGTGGGTGACGACGTACTTTACCCTGTGTCTGTTCGCTGTGAAGAAGTGATGTGGCGCGAGAAGAAGCTTTTCTGTAACGCCGATTTCTTCCACGCCTCTGCGTATAACTTCATGGGTATTCCTACGCCGTTGTTCACGCCAATCTTCGTAATGTCACGCCTAACCGGTTGGGCGGCACACGTTATGGAACAGCGCGCTGACAACCGTATTATTCGCCCGTCAGCAGAATATACAGGCGAAGAACTACGCCCAGTGCCAGCTATTAGCGAACGCGCTTAAGATTAAGGTTGGGATTTTATGAATATTGATTACCGTAAACCGCTTCCTAACGCGGGTATCGATTTTTTCGATACCCGTGAAGCGGTAGATGCTATTGAGCCTGGCGCCTACGCCAAGCTGCCTTACACCTCACGTGTACTGGCTGAGAACTTGGTGCGTAAATGCGCCCCTGAAATGCTTACCGACTCACTTAAACAGCTGATTTATCGCAAGCGCGACTTGGACTTTCCGTGGTTTCCTGCTCGCGTAGTGTGTCATGACATTTTAGGTCAAACGGCACTGGTAGACTTAGCGGGGCTTCGCGATGCTATTGCCGCAAAGGGCGGCGATCCGGCGAAGGTTAACCCCGTAGTTCCAACACAGTTGATTGTGGATCACTCATTAGCTGTAGAGCATGCTGGTTTTGAGAAAGACGCGTTTGAAAAAAACCGTGCAATTGAAGACAGACGTAACGACGACCGTTTCCACTTTATCAACTGGACAAAAACGGCATTTAAGAACGTGGATGTTATCCCCCCGGGTAACGGCATTATGCACCAAATCAACTTGGAGCGTATGTCGCCGGTTATTCAAGCTCGCGACGGCGTTGCCTTCCCTGATACGCTAGTGGGTACAGACAGCCATACGCCGCATGTTGATGCTCTTGGCGTTATTGCCGTAGGTGTGGGCGGTCTTGAAGCGGAAAGCGTAATGTTGGGCCGCGCGTCTTACATGCGTTTGCCCGACATTGTAGGTGTTGAACTTACCGGCAAACCACAGCCAGGTATTACGGCTACCGACATTGTATTAGCGCTTACTGAATTCTTGCGTAAAGAGCGCGTAGTCTCTGCTTATCTTGAATTCTATGGTGAAGGTGCATCGCACCTGACGCTGGGCGACCGTGCTACTATTTCGAACATGACACCGGAATACGGCGCCACTGCAGCCATGTTTTACATTGACCAGCAAACCATCGATTACTTGCGCCTAACAGGGCGTGAGGAAAAGCAAATTGCGCTAGTTGAGCAATATGCTAAGCACACAGGTTTATGGGCTGATGATTTAGAAACTGCCGAGTATGAGCGGGTGCTTACGTTCGACCTTTCTGCTGTTGGCCGCAACATGGCTGGCCCTTCTAACCCACACGCACGTTTACCTACCAGCGATTTAGAAAGTCGCGGTATAGCAGCGAAGTGGACCGAGGAGGAAGGCAAAATGCCTGATGGCGCGGTTATTATCGCGGCTATCACAAGTTGTACCAATACATCTAACCCACGCAATGTAATTGCTGCAGGTTTACTTGCTCGAAATGCCAACGCGCGCGGTTTAACCCGTAAGCCGTGGGTTAAGAGCTCACTAGCACCAGGCTCTAAGGCCGTTAAGCTGTATCTTGAAGAAGCTAACCTGATGAGCGAGCTGGAAGATTTAGGCTTTGGCGTGGTTGCCTTTGCGTGTACTACCTGTAACGGTATGAGCGGCGCGCTAGACCCTAAAATTCAGCAAGAGATCATCGACCGCGATCTTTACTCAACAGCAGTATTGTCGGGTAACCGTAACTTCGACGGCCGTATTCACCCTTACGCAAAGCAAGCATTCTTAGCATCGCCACCACTGGTTGTAGCTTACGCCATCGCCGGTACCGTGCGCTTTGATATTGAAAAAGACGTATTGGGCACCGACAAAGAAGGCAACCCAGTAACGCTTAAAGACATTTGGCCAAGCGACGAAGAAATTG
Source organism: Alteromonas sp. MmMcT2-5 (assembly GCF_022348315.1). Taxonomy (NCBI): domain Bacteria; kingdom Pseudomonadati; phylum Pseudomonadota; class Gammaproteobacteria; order Alteromonadales; family Alteromonadaceae; genus Alteromonas; species Alteromonas sp. MmMcT2-5. The sequence continues at coordinate 59,629 of NZ_JAKRFB010000008.1, forward strand.
ACGCTATTGTAGCGAAATCGGTGAAGCCAGAGCACTTCAGAAAAGTGTACGAGCCAATGTTCGATTTAAGCGTGGACTACGGCAAAGACATTAACCCGCTTTATGACTGGCGTGAAATGAGCACCTACATTCGTCGCCCGCCCTATTGGGAAGGCGCGATGGATGCTGAGCGCACCATGAAAGGTATGCGTCCACTGGCTATTTTGGGAGATAACATCACCACCGATCACTTGTCGCCTTCAAACGCTATTTTAGCCAGCAGCGCGGCAGGTGAATACCTCCACAAAATGGGCTTACCGGAAGAAGACTTTAACTCGTATGCCACACACCGTGGTGACCACTTAACCGCACAGCGCGCTACCCTTGCGAACCCGAAAGTGTTCAACGAGATGGTGCTTGAAAACGGTGAAGTGAAGCAAGGTTCACTGGCGCGCGTTGAGCCAGAAGGACAAGTTATGCGCATGTGGGAAGCTATTGAAACCTACATGAACCGCAGACAGCCGCTGATTATTGTAGCCGGCGCTGACTACGGTCAGGGCTCGTCACGTGACTGGGCAGCCAAAGGCGTGCGCCTTGCGGGTGTTGAAGTGATTGTAGCTGAAGGTTTCGAACGTATTCACCGTACTAACCTTATTGGTATGGGCGTATTACCCCTTGAGTTTAAACCGGGAACTACGCGTAAAACACTAGAGCTAGATGGCACAGAAACTTACGACGTTAGCGGCGAACCGTCACCAGGTGCAACGCTAACACTGGTAGTGAACCGTCAAAACGGCGAGCAATTAGAAGTACCGGTAACCTGTCGCTTAGACACAGCAGAAGAAGTCTCTATTTACAGCGCAGGCGGGGTATTACAGCGCTTCGCCAAGGACTTCTTAGAAGCTGAAGCTAGCTGATTGTGATAGGAAGACCTTTCAGTGGGAGGAGGTGAACCAGTTACAGGGCACGACGTGAATACGTCCCTATAGGCTCCCAACTCGCATCCTTGCGAGTTGAGGGCCCTGAAACTAATCCACCTCCTCCGTAGCTAGTATCAGCTAGTTTGGTTGGAAGCTGTTTGTGATTTGAAACCCTCCAGCCGCAAGGATGCGGCTGGGGAGCGCACATGGATGTGTTCACAGCGTGTTTCAAATCACGAACAACCTTACTTCTCTCCAGATAAAATAGTTTTTAGTTTAAGAGTGCGTTGAGGCACGGTTGAAACCTTCGGGGCGCATGGACGCGCCCCGAGAGCCTACAAGGATGTATTTACGGCGTGTTTCAACTGTGCCTCAACGCACTCATACCGACGAAAGGAAAAAACATGACAAAGTATGCGCCACAACTTCGAGTACCGGCTACCTACATGCGTGGCGGTACCAGTAAGGGTGTGTTTTTCAATTTAACCGATTTGCCAGAAGCCGCGCAAAAGCCAGGTCCGGCGCGCGATGCCCTGCTTCTGCGCGTAATTGGTAGCCCCGATCCGTACGGTAAACAAACCGACGGTATGGGCGGTGCTACATCAAGTACCAGCAAAACCGTTATCTTAAGCAAAAGTGAACGTGAAGGTTACGATGTCGACTACCTATTTGGTCAAGTAGCCATAGACAAGCCATTCGTAGACTGGAGTGGAAACTGCGGAAACCTAACGGCAGCCGTAGGCGCATTTGCGATAACCAATGGGCTAGTGGATAGAAGTAAAATACCAGAAAACGGCATCGCCACCGTCAATATTTGGCAAGCCAATATCAACAAAGCCATTATCGCTAGGGTGCCAATGACTAACGGGGAAGTACAGGAAACCGGCGATTTTGAACTAGACGGTGTCACCTTCCCTGCCGCAGAAGTTGAAGTGGCCTTTGTAGACCCAGCTGACGGTGAAGGGGCAATCTTCCCGACAGGACGATTAGTCGACACACTTGAAGTTCCAGGCGTAGGCTCACTTCAGGCGACCATGATAAACGCGGGTATTCCGACTATTTTCATCAACGCAGAAGATATTGGCTACACAGGCACTGAACTGCAGGATGATATAAACAGCGACTCCGAGGCGCTGTCCAAGTTCGAAGCAATTCGTGCACACGGCGCGGTTCAGATGGGGCTCATCAATGATGTGGGTGAAGCTGCAAACAGGCAGCACACACCAAAAGTCGCGTTCGTTGCACCTCCAAGAGGTTACCAAGCTTCCAGTGGCAAAGATATTTTGGGTTCAGACATTGATGTATTGATTCGCGCATTGTCTATGGGGAAACTTCATCATGCTATGATGGGCACGGCAGCAGTCGCGATCGCAGCGGCTGCGGCGATACCCGGCACTCTTGTAAATATCGCAGCTGGCGGCGACGAAAGAGACTCGGTTACTTTTGGGCATCCATCTGGAACGCTTAGAGTAGGAGCAAGAGCTACGTTTGAAGACGACAAGTGGCAAATTAAGCAAGCTGTAATGAGCAGAAGCGCACGTATTTTGATGGAAGGCTCCGTGCGTGTTCCCGCTGAACAAAGTTAGTACAACGCAATGTTACATAAGAATAAAATTATTTAGACATAAGTATAAAACGCCCTCTCTTTGAGGGCTTTTTTGTCTATAATTGGTTATTATCGAAGCCTAGGTGCCGAGAGTAAATCACATGTATAAAGTTCTTGTAGTAGAAGACAGTCTCACTGTCCGAAAGATTGTAAACAAACTTATTGAGGATAATCCTCACTTTACGTGTGATCTGTGCGAAGATCTTGCGGAAGCTAAAAGTGCCCTCGAGAGCGATACCGAATACTTGGCAGCCATCGTCGACTTAAACCTTCCCGACGCGCCCAACGGCGAGAGCGTTGAACTTGCACTTTCCTACAACGTTCCAACAATCGTGCTTACTGGGAATTTCGACGAATTTACTCGTGCTCAGCTACTCGATCAGGGCGTACTGGATTACATCACAAAAGAGTCTCGCTATTCATACCTTCAAGTGTCTAAACTTGTAGACCGCTTAAGAAAGAACCTCACTACCAAAGTGTTGGTAGTGGAAGATTCTAGAACGAGCCGAAATCACATTTGCTCATTACTTCGCAAATTCCAATTTCAGGTGCATGAAGCGAACGATGGCTTAGAAGCGTTGGAAGAGCTTGATAATCACCGCGATATTAAAATGGTTATTGCCGACCACCGTATGCCCAATATGGACGGTTATGAACTGGTTAAAGCAATACGCCACGAAAAACGCATGCAAGACTTGGTATTTATCGGTTTATCGGCAAACGGCGATAGCGTGTTGACCTCGAAATTCATTAAAAGCGGCGCCAATGACTTCTTGTCCAAACCGTTTTATCACGAAGAATTCTACTGCAGAATTATGCAAAACCTTGAATCACAAGAAATGATTCAAACTATTAGAAATTCAGCAAACTTAGACCCGCTAACCAAGGTATATAATCGCCGTTTTCTCTACGAAAGAGCAGAAGAGTTATTTGCCAATAAAGCGTCGAGAAAGGATGTTATTGTGTCTATGATCGATGCTGATAACTTCAAAAGCGTAAACGATACATACGGCCATAAAACGGGTGACATGCTGTTGCAGGAATTTGCAGCGTTGCTTAAAGATTACTTCCCCGACGATCTTATTGTGCGATACGGTGGAGAAGAGTTTACCGTAGTATCGGTAAGGCCGCCCAAGGTTTACTTATCTGCGCTTTCAGCGTTTATGGATGCAGTACGCTCTACTATTTTTACCAATCACAAGTTCAATATCACGTGCAGTATCGGCGTATCTACCGAGGAACACAAGTGCTTGGAGTCGCAGTTAGAAGTGGCTGACGCGCGCTTGTACGAAGCTAAGCACGCGGGCAAAGATCAGATTATTCTGAGAGACTCAGTTGCCAAAACAGTAGAGGCGTAAATCACTGAATCTACTGCAGCCAACGCGGCATTAAGTAGCAAACAACGACCAATAAGCAAAAATAGCCAAGCAATAGGGTGGCAATCGGCTTATCAATCAGTAAGCGACGTTGACCAGAGGTGGTGATCGTCGCTGTATCGTTTTTATCATTAGCTGACAAAGCAGACAAGATAATAGCGGGTATCACTGTGCTCGCGAACCCCGTTACATTCCACCAAAACCAAAACACGTCCTCGACAAAAAATGCGAACGACAAATTAGTCAGCACGCCACATATCAGGCCGGTATTGACCTGTGTGGCATTTATCTTCTTCGTTAGCATGCCAAGTAGAAACACAGCCAAAACGGGGCCAAAAAAAACAGAGCCCACTTTGTTCACCGCTTCTATTACGGTAGGCGCTATATCGCCAGCATTGAGCGAAAGCAGCAAAATAATCCCTCCCCAAAGCAAGCCCGCAAACTTAGCATGATTCAGGTAGCCTTCAGGTTTTGCGCGTTTCCGAGTGAGTTTGAAATAATCTTCAAGCGAAACAGCGGCAAGTGAGTTTATTGCTGAGCTCAGTGATGACATGGCTGCAGCAAGAATAGCGACCACAAGCAAGCCGATAAGCCCATGAGGTAAATAATTAAGAATAAAGACCGGCATAAGCCAGTCCGGATTATCTTTAGGAATTTGCGATAGCAAGTTGGCGTCGTTAAACGCTAGTGTGCCGACCACCAAGCCTGCTAAACAATATAGAAGTGTTATAGGGAACCTGAAAATGCCATTGGCTAACATCATCTTTTTAAGATCGCTTTCCGATTTCGCTGACAATGCCCTCTGTGCTTCTGATTGATCACAACCGTAGTATGAGGCGTAGAGGATCACGCCACCTAGCACCATAGGAAAAAAGCCGAAGCCGTCACCATCAAAACCCAGAGATGAAAAATTAAGGGTAGAGACCCGCTCGCTTGGAAGTAACTGTAAAAAGTGCTCCCAACCGCCTAATGCGTTAAGACCAAAAGCAATGCAGATAGCTGTGCCCAAAACGATGACAACCATTTGTACCGCGTCACCATATACAACTGCTTTCATGCCTCCTTGTAAGGAGTACAAAACGGTAATCACACCAATGAGTAATATTGCCTGCGTGGATGAAACCTGCATGGTTCCTTGCAATATAATGGATAGCGCGTAAACCATTATGCCGGTAGCGAAGGCCCTGCTAAATTGAAATACAACACTGATACAAATACGGGTAGAGGTAGAGAAACGTCGCTCAAGATAGTCATAAATACTCACCACACCGCTTCGGTATAATGTAGGCAACACGGTGCTAATGAGTAAAAGCATGGCTAACGGAACTGCTAGTTCATAAGAGAGCCAAATCAGCCCTCCACCCTCACGGAAGCCGACAAATGCAGGAGCGGAAATGAAACTGACCGCCGAGAGTTGCGTCGCCATCACTGAAAGTAACAGCGGTTTCCAACTTAAGCTTCTTCCAGCTAGAAAATAATCTTTCTTTGACTGCTGTCCACGCAAGCTAAAGCCGATGACGAGTAAAGTGATGAGGTAAATCGCGATGACACTGTAATCAAGAATATCCATATAGACGCAAGGTTAAGCAACTAAATACCTACCATTACATAAACTCGGTCTATTTGCATAAAAAACGTATAAAAAAGCAGCGTTCAAAGAAATAGTGTACGTTACATCCAAGACCTTCTGGTTGACTCCACCTCGAATAGCACACTATCTGCTAGTTTATTAACGTAGTCTTCTGGTAGAAACGGCACAGTCACCGCCCCCGAAGCCAGTACAAACTTAACGGTGGCCTGTTTTCTTCGCTTCATAAACACGCTTTGCTTAACGATAACTTGCTGCGCTTTATAGGGCTCAAAGTATTGATAGTCGATGCCTATTCTACCTCGCCTTATATAAACGTACTTACTGTCGTAGGCTATACCCCATCGCCACCACCTAAGCGTGAGTAACAGCGATACCGCACTAAAGACAACGAGTGAACCTAGCATAATATCTAGATGGGACGACACAGCGCCTATGGTGAAAAAGATCGCCAATGGCAATGACCAACCCGCAAACAACCAAAAAGTAATGAATCGCTTGCTAATGGGATGATATTCTTGGCCTCGCAAGTCGCATTCAGGCATTACTTCTTGACTAAGCGCGAAGGCTTCATCTTCGGTTACCGATGGCACAATAAGCTTATTTGGCGACATCAGTTCTTGCATTTGCTGCCCAGCCGTTGAGTTCTGCTCAAAATACAAATTCACCCGCTTTAGTATTTTATCCAGCCAGTCTTGCTTCGCCGTAATCATTTGGATGCGTGAAGCTCGCATGCTGACTTCCAGTTTATTAAGCAAGCCGCTGCGACGGATATAGCGATCACCTGTTCGTGAAAGTGTGTAGCCGTAAAAAGTGAAAAGCGCGCCACCAACACTCAGCAGTGCCACTAACGCCATAAGCATCATGAGAATGACAAAGGCATACAATCCAAATTGCCACCACGCAACCGTTTGTTCACCAACCAGCTGATTAAGCTGCAAGCCTTTATCGGCTAACCACTCTGAAACCAGACCGAACACATCGTCATAGAAAGGCGCCGCAGCACCCAGTATGATCCACACGCGATTGTTGGTGATGCCGTGAATAATAATGTCTTTCACGGACCGTCGATTTAATACTTCTTCATTTGAATGGGAAGAATCTACCGCTTTAGCGCGTGGTCGTGGCGTGGGAAAAGACGAAGTCTGCTCGTCGGATAAATCTTCATTTGGCAAACAATCCAGGTCACCCTCATCGTGCAGCGCTTTTTCATACAACACCTGCTTTTTTAGCGCTTCAGCATAATCTTCAGGAACCGCTACAATTTTAGCTTCTTCTTTCCCACTTCCTGCGGTATCAAGCACCACTAGCGCGTACCCAAAAGGTCGGTAATAAAAAGGGCGTTCTATCTTAACGTTTTGAATACGCCACAAGGGCAAGTTGGTATAGCGGCGTTGAAACACGCCATGATGAATCTCAACGTGCTGGTTGTGCACGCGAAACTTGTACATTAAAAAGCTTATTACGCCGCTGACACTGGTAGATAGAAAGAGGATTCCAGCACCGATTAGTACTTCAGGCGACAGCAGGTTATCCCAAATATTGAACGATATGGCTAAGGCGGGAATGGTATAAATAAGCACTTGAGCCGAGTTGGTAAAATTGCGAATAGTAAAGTACAAAATAGAAATTAGAGAGAGGCGCTGCCACTCATCACCCGTTTCTACTTTAAGTTTCGGTTCTTCCATATTAGCATCTTGCCCATGGGACTTGAGCGCAGTATCTTCTTTCAGCTCTTTTGACTGATTAAGTGTAGGCGCTTGGTGTGAGGGCGTTTCTGATACCGTCATTAGCGTGCACCTATATCTTTATGAGCAAGAATGAACTCACGCAACTGCTCTGCCCTTTCAATGCTTAACCCAGGTATCTCAAACGTGTGCATTTCACCACCAGCCGAAAACACCTGAAGTGAGGCAAGACCCGCCCACCTGTCCAATGGACCGCGATTAACCTCTACATGCTGAACACGCAAAATAGGTTGGCACGAAAGTTTTCTAAAAATTAGCCCTGACTGCTTACTGATGTCTTGCTCTCGAATCGCATAAAATATGCGTACATCAGCAAAAAAGTGGTACAGCGCCCATAGAGAGCCTACAGCGACGATACCAGCAACAACATACGGGTAGGCTTGCAGCAGTCCTTCTGGCAATGACCAAAAGCTTTGGAATCGTAACGCAGAAGCAATACCGATTAGCACTAAGGCTATCAATCCAATGGAGAGGATATTTAGTGTCCGGTACTTTTTGGATATAGGAAGTAATGCGAGCGTTTGAAGTGAGGGAATTTCCTCAACACTGAGCTGATTATTTGAAAACACGGTTTCTTGTTGTGCGCTAATTGTCATCGCATTAATTCCTTTTACCACTGTATAAATAAGATCAGCCTGCCGCTTTTTTTAAGGAGAGGCTTAGCTACTTAGCAACGCTGCTCTGAACGCTTTCTCTAGCGCAGTTTTTATAACAAAAAAGAGGGCAAGCCCTCTTTTTTACGTTTCCTATTAAAGAGCGCGTTATGCTAACTAATCATCAACCTGCTGTTCATTCAGCCAATCGTGTAGTGCCTTCATGTCGTGCTGAACCGCCATTTGTAGCTCTTCCACCCAATCATGCACGTTCTCCCACCATGTAGGGTGGTCGCCCTGTTGAATTTGATTAGCAATACGCTGTACACGAGCCAAACCAACAGAGCCAGCGGCGCCTTTAATTTTGTGAGCCTGTGAGCACACTTCTGACTTTTCGTCCGCACTTAAGCTTAGCTGCAGTATTTCCATGTATTCAGGCATTTTTTCTTGGAATACTTTAACGCTAGCGCGCACCATTTCATCCCCTATGGTATCAACTAACATCTGTAACAAGTCCATATCTAAAATGTTACTTAATGTTTTGTTAGGTTCGGGGCGCTCTACTTCGCCATCAATTTCAAGCGGTGCAGGTGGTGCATGGAACAGCTCGTTAAACACCTCGATAACGCGAGATTTTTTAATCGGCTTCGCAATAACGTCATCCATACCGTTTTCTAAGTATTCATCACGCTTTTTAATGACGTTTGCCGTTAGCGCCACGATAGGCGTTTGCATAACCAGATCTTCTTCAATAATCGTACTTGCCACATCGAATCCTGTCATGTCAGGCAATTGAATATCAAGCAAGATAAGGTCGTATTGGTTTTCCCTGACTTTGTCTATGGCTTCTTGACCGGTCATTGCTACATCGACTTTCTGGCCAAGCTTCTCGAGCAAGGCTTTAGCGACCATTACGTTCAATTCAATATCTTCTACTAACAAGATATTGAGCCCTGTCACTTGAAGCTGCGCGACTTTCATCGGGCTATTAGAAATTTGAACAGGCAACACAATTTCAAAACGGGTGCCTTTACCCACTTTACTTGAAACGTGAATTTCACCTTTCATCAAGTCGACCATTTGCTTACAAATTGCCAATCCAATACCGGTACCTGTGGCCGATTGGTGGTCAGGGTGATCAACCTGATAGTACATGGCAAAAATCTTATCAATTTCGCTTTCAGGAATACCTACGCCCGTGTCTTCAATCACAAATGTCACATACGCCTTATCACCATCAGGTTTCGTCGATGAAACCGTTAAACTTACGTGACCTTTTTGTGTGAACTTCACTGCGTTAAACAGGATGTTCCATAATATCTGACGAAGGCGCGTACCATCTATTTCAACAAGACGGGGAAGCGGCTCGTTAATTGTCGTTTTAAGCTCTAGCTGTTTGTCGGCTGCAAGTAGACGAATAATGCTGCTAAGTTCTTCGGTAAAGTCTTTCAACGATATGGTTTTTAGACTCAGCTCAAGCTTATCTCTGTCTAACTTATCAAGGTCGATAATATCGTTAAAAATATTACCTAATGTTATAGCGCTGGCGTATATCGTACTTACCCAGTTAAATTGTTCTTCACTCAACTCGGTATCACGCAGCATACGGCTTAAGCCCACAATACCGTTTAGCGGTGTGCGTAGCTCATGACTTATGGTTGCGATAAAGCGAGTTTTGTCGGTACTTGCTTTTGCAGCAGCATTTTCAGCCTGCTTACGCTCAGTCATGTCTCGACCGAACGACAACAAGCCAAGGCGATTACCGTCTTTATCGAAGAAAGGTACACGCTTCATTTCGAAGTAACGACGACGTCCATCAGCAAAGCGAAGCCACAGCTCTTCTGTGATACTGGCGTTGGTTTCTAGAACTTCGTGATCACTCGCTACAATTTGGCGGGCAAGCTCTTCCTCATATACGTCTTTTGGCGTTAAGCCAAGCAGCTCTTGCTCGGTTTTGCCCGTCATAAGCTCCGCTATACGGTTACAACCAGCAAACCTGCCTTCTTCATTTCGGTAATATATTAAGTCTGGTGAGGCATCGATGATTGAACGTAACAAGGTTGATAAGCGGCGTGCTTGTGCTTCTTGTTCTGATTTATCCTGAATTTCTTTTTCTAAGTCTTTAAACAGCGCCTCACGCTCTTCTTGTGCTTGCTTGCGCTGCTCTATCTCGTGATTAAGCTGTCTGATGTTGCTTTGAAGTTCGCGGTTAAGAAAGACATCTTCTTCACGCAAACTTTCCAACTGGCTTACCACTTCCTTTAAGTTGGTACGTGAGTTTTCTAATTGCTTGATTAACTCACTAAAGAAATAAAGTACCCAAGGCGCAGATAACATGGTCAGTACTACAGCACTGATGAAGTCATCGGGCTGAACCTGGCTTCCCATGCTCACGCGAATTACGTATGAGCCCCCTAGCGTAAACACAAGCGAAAGAACAACAAACAATATGCTGAGCTTTAGAGTGCCAAAACGCTGAACAAATTGGGCAAAGCGAATTGCCCAAGAATCGTTTGGTGAATCTGAATGCATGTACGTCTAATTTAAGCTTATTTTGCGGTTATCCTATCAGGCTTTCCTCTTTTCGGGAATGCGGTTTGTCAAAGCATAACTCTGTGGCCCTGCTCAGAATTAGGATTTGAAAGGCGACTTTTCAGTAATTTCATTAATGTATTTGGTATTCACCCATCCCACCTTCGTGTAAGACACTTTCGCCCACTCCCCTCGCTTTTCCAGTATTTTTAGCACTTCGCCCTTATTCAAACCGTTCTCGACAGTTGGGTACGAAACATCTGGCCCTTTTCTCACATTCAGCGAATTGGCACTTACATTGGCCACCCGCTTTACAGGGCTAGCGAGATCCCGCTGAATTTGATCATGCGCCTCTCGCTGTGAATTCGAATCACTTGACTCAGTTGCCCACCTTTCACTATCACTTTGCAAAACAGCGGCTTTGAGTCTTTGAAGGGGAAAAGCGGGGCCAGGATCGACCTTTCGTGACGGCGCTATTTCTTCATGCCCGACGATAGTAGAGATGTTGTAGTGGCTACACAACGCTTTACACAGCGATAGCGTCCTAACAATTTGTACGTCGGTGTACTTGTGCCAATAGCCCATAGACTGTTGGTTAATGTGCTGGGCAGCTAATACTTCATTCTCGCCAAAAATTTCGCCAAACCAACTTTCAAAGGTGCCGTCTCCTCTAGCCTTAAGCTGGCCGGCATTGTCTAATTCAATGCCGATAGAGTACTGATTCAAGCCACTACGCCCCTCGTAATAACTTTCTCCTGCGTGCCACGCTATTTTATTAGTCGGAAGCATTTGAACAATGTCACCATTGCGTCCAACGGCAAAGTGAGCTGACACACCGCTATCAGCATTGGTCAAGACATTCACCGAAGATGAAAGGCTACTACCGGCGGTAAAATGAATAACAATAGTATCGGGAGATCCAGATTGAAAACGCCCAGATGTGTTAGGAGAAAGCCTGAAGGTGATATTGTCGCCAGTTAGAATATGATCATCTATACTAAATAAAGGCAGTGGTGAAGCATGTAGTGTATTCATACAATAATCCTTATTGTCTTAACAGCACGCCACCACAGTGAATTTTTATTCTTCGCCTTCCACATAAGCGTACACTCAATTCACACACAGGGCTCTCTATCAACATCCTTCAGCGCACCACGGGCCTTACCTGTGGTTAATTTTCAACCAATATAGCAAACTACTTATATTAGTGGAACCATAGCTTTACAAATTAATAAAAATACACCGCAAACCGCTATTGACAACATAAAACATCAATTTCGAAGCATATTTATTCATTAATAAAACGCAAATGAGAAGTAATATCATTTATAAGGGATGAGTTATTCACTTTGCAATACTGATAACATTTTTGTTACAAATATAAATGACGACACGTAAGCAACTGATTAATATATATTTAATTATATTTATACTAATTCACTATAAAGCTTATACTTTTAGCGTTTGATTTTAGTTTTTAATGTGGGTATTTTGTACGGCCCGCATCGCAATAATGCATAAAAATGCGGAAACGACTGGAATCCTCTAATAATAAAATAACGACAAGAAAGGCGCACGCCGCGAGCAATACCGCTCGCAGGCATAAAAGACGTCTAATAATGTTGTGATACGCAAACCTAGGCGCATCTACACGCAACGCATACCTTGCCCAGTCAAAAGGTTGAAGGAGTTAAGAGATGAGTTTATATAATCCCAATGATTCCCGGGACAACTGTGGGTTTGGCTTAATCGCTCACACTCATGGGGAAGCCAGTCATGAATTGGTAACTACTGCAATACACGGTCTTGACCGTATGCAGCATCGTGGCGGTATCGCCGCCGACGGGAAAACCGGTGACGGCTGTGGTTTATTACTACAGAAACCGGATGCGTTCTTCCATGCAATCGCCGAAGAAAATGGCTGGAAACTCAGCAAAAAATACGGCGTGGGCATGATTTTCTTAAGTCAGGACCCGGTACTTGCGCAAGCCGCGCGTGAAGTACTTAATGAAGAACTAGAAAAAGAAACACTTTCAGTAGTGGGTTGGCGCGAAGTGCCTGTCGACCACTCAGTACTGGGTGAATTAGCGCTAACGGGTGTTCCACAAATTGAACAGGTATTTGTGAACGCGCCAGCAGGTTGGAGAAAACGCGACCTTGAGCGTCGTTTGTATATGATCCGCCGCCGCGCTGAAAAACGTCTTGAGAAAGATCCCGATTTTTACGTAGCTTGTTTGTCGGGCTTGGTAACGATCTACAAAGGCTTGGTAATGCCAAAAGATTTACCCGCCTTTTATCACGATCTTGCCGATGAGCGTATGCAAAGCGCAATTTGCGTTTTCCACCAACGCTTTTCAACAAATACACTACCACGCTGGCCGCTTGCTCAGCCTTTCCGCTTCCTTGCGCACAACGGTGAAATTAACACCATTAAAGGAAACCGCGACTGGGCCATGGCACGTGCTGCTAAATTCGCAACGCCACTTATTCCAGATCTTAAAGATGCAGCCCCTTTCGTTAATACTGAAGGATCGGACTCATCCTCGCTGGATAACATGCTGGAGCTATTCTTAGCCGGCGGTATGGATTTATTCCGTGCTATGCGGTTACTTGTTCCACCCGCCTATCAAAACAACAAGACCATGGACGATGATCTTCGTGCATTTTACGAGTTCAACTCTATGCACATGGAACCATGGGATGGCCCAGCGGGTATCGTTTTAACTAACGGTCGCCACGTTGCCTGTAACCTTGATAGAAATGGTCTACGTCCTGCACGTTACGTTATTACTAAGAACGGTTTCATTACCCTAGCCTCAGAAGTAGGTATCTGGGATTACGAGCAAGCTGACGTAATTGAAAAAGGCCGTGTAGGCCCAGGTGAAATGCTTGCTGTAGACACTTACACAGGCAAAATCTGGCGCTCTACTGAAATTGATGAAGACTTAAAAGCACGCCATCCTTATAAAGAGTGGCTAGACAAGCATATTCGTCGACTTACACCAATTGAAAAGCTTGACGCGTCATTAATTGGTAAACGTGTGTTTGACGACGATGCCATGGCGGTGTACCACAAGCTACACGCCTACAGCTATGAAGAAATTCAACAAGTTGTAAAAGTACTCGCGAAAGACGGCCAAGAAGCCGTTGGTTCAATGGGTGATGACACGCCAATGGCGGTTATGTCCTCGCGTCAACGTACAGTTTACGACTATTTCCGTCAGCAATTCGCACAGGTTACTAACCCGCCTATCGACCCGCTACGTGAAAACCACGTTATGTCGTTGGCAACCTGTATTGGCCGCGAGCAAAACGTATTTAGCGAAACCTCAGGTTACGCTGACCGCGTATTGTTTGACTCGCCAGTGCTAATGTATACCGACCTTAAGCAACTGCGCGAATTTAACCCAGACAACTACTACTCAGAAGTCGTGGAGCTTCAGTATGCGCCGCAAGAAGGTTTGAAGAAAGCCATCGAGCGCGTTTGTAACGAAGTAGAAATGCTGGTTAAAAACAAGCGTGCTGCGTTCGTTATTCTGTCTGACAGAAACATTAAACAAAATCGCTTGGTTATCCCTGCAGCAATGGCAGTTGGTGCGGTACAACGTCGCTTAGTTGAAAAGTCATTACGCTGCGATGCTAACGTTGTTGTTGAAACAGCAAGTGCCCGCGATCCACACCATTTCGCGGTGCTGATTGGCTTAGGTGCCACTGCGGTTTACCCATTCCTAGCATATGAAACTATTGAGCAGCTTTGTGAAAAAGGCGAGCTAGATATTTCTCCTATGCAGGCCACGTTGAACTACCGTAAGGGTATCAACAAAGGCTTGTACAAGATCATGTCGAAAATGGGTATTAGCACTGTTGCTAGCTACCGTAGCTCTAAACTGTTTGAAGCAGTGGGTATTAACAACGAAGTGATGAAGTTATGCTTTAAAGGTGTGACCTCACGCATTCAAGGTGCGGGCTTCGATGATTTCCAGCAAGATCTTATCAACCTAAACCGTATTGCTTGGCTTAAGCGTAAATCTGTCGATCACGGCGGCTTGCTTAAATACGTGCACGGTGGCGAATATCACGCCTATAACCCAGACGTAGTCAGTACGCTTCAAAAGGCTGTGGTGTCTGGTAACTACGACGACTACCAGCAATATGCGAAGCTTGTTAACGAGCGTGCGCCTGCGCACATCCGCGACTTACTCGCCATCAATCCTGATTGCGACCCTATTGATATAAGCGAAGTTGAAGCGCCGGAAAACTTATTCCCTCGCTTTGATACTGCGGCAATGTCAATTGGTGCACTAAGCCCTGAAGCGCACGAAGCGCTTGCCATTGCGATGAACCGTTTAGGCGGTCAGTCTAACTCGGGCGAAGGTGGCGAGCACCCTTCTCGTTTTGGAACTGAAAAGAACTCTAAAATTAAGCAGGTGGCTTCAGGTCGCTTTGGTGTAACACCTCACTATTTGGTTAACGCCAACGTTATTCAAATTAAAGTGGCGCAAGGTGCAAAACCAGGTGAAGGTGGTCAGCTTCCAGGCGATAAGGTCAATAAGTACATTGCACAGCTGCGTTTCTCTGTGCCGGGTGTAACCCTTATTTCTCCACCTCCGCACCACGATATTTACTCAATTGAAGATTTGGCACAGCTGATTTTCGATTTGAAACAGGTTAATCCAACGGCACTTATATCCGTTAAGTTAGTATCTGAGCCGGGTGTTGGCACCATTGCAACGGGTGTAGCGAAAGCCTATGCCGACCTTATCACCGTTTCAGGTTACGACGGCGGTACAGGTGCAAGCCCGCTAACATCAGTTAAGTATGCGGGTAGCCCATTTGAGCTTGGTTTATCTGAAACTCAGCAAGCGCTTATTGAAAACGGCTTACGTCACAAAGTACGCGTTCAAACCGACGGTGGTTTGAAAACAGGCTTAGACGTAGTAAAAGCCGGTATTTTAGGCGCTGAGAGCTTTGGTTTTGGTACAGGTCCAATGGTGGCTTTAGGCTGTAAATATCTACGTATTTGCCACTTGAACAACTGTGCGACCGGTGTTGCAACGCAGGATCAAAAACTGCGTGACGACCACTTCATTGGCTTACCTGATATGGTAATGAACTACTTCAAGTTTATTGCTCAAGAAGTGCGTGAAATCATGGCGTCTATGGGTATTGCTAAGTTCGACGACCTTGTTGGTCGCACAGAGCTACTTAAAGTTCTAGATGGCATTACCGCTAAGCAAAACCGTTTAGATTTGTCTCCGTTGCTAGCGCAGCCTAAAGCAGGCGACCATACGCGCTTATTCTGCTCACAAACGACCAACGCACCTATCGATAAAGGTGAATTGAACGCGCAGATGCTTAAAGACGGCCAGCAAGCGGTTGTTGACGGTAAATCTATTACCCTTAAATACCCGATCCGCAATACGGATCGCTCTGTCGGCGCATTGCTATCAGGTGAAATCGCTAAACACCACGGTAACCACGACTTTGAAGATACACCTATCAAAGTTGAACTTACCGGTACAGCGGGTCAGAGCTTCGGTGTGTGGAACGCTGGCGGCCTGCATATGCACCTTGAAGGTGATGCCAATGATTATGTAGGTAAAGGGATGACCGGCGGTAAGCTTGTTATTCACCCACCTCGCAATATCTCTTACGACGCCCACGACAGCGCCATTATGGGTAACACCTGCCTTTACGGTGCAACAGGCGGTAAGCTGTTTGCTGCTGGCCGTGCTGGCGAGCGCTTTGGCGTACGTAACTCTGGTGCTATTGCGGTAGTTGAAGGCATTGGCGATAACGGCTGTGAATATATGACAGGCGGCATCGTGGCTGTACTTGGTCCGGTTGGTGTTAACTTCGGTGCAGGTATGACTGGTGGTTTTGCTTATCTTATGGATGATGGTGACGACCTTGATAACCGTGTAAATGCGGAACTGGTCGATGTAATGCCAATTGAAGATAAAGCGATTCTTGCTGAGCACTTACGTGGCTTAATTAATCAGCATTACGAAGAAACAGGAAGCGAGCACTCGTTGTCGTTGCTTACTGACTTCGCCGCAACGCTGAAACGCTTCAAGCTTATTAAGCCAAAAACCAGTGATGTGAAAAACTTGCTTGGTCACATCAGTCGTTCAAGTGCTGAATTACGCATTCAGGCTCAGTAGGAGGATTTAGTTTATGGCAAAGAACGTATATCAATTTGTCGATGTTGAACGTATCGATCCGCCTAAAAAGCCGATCATGGTACGTAAACAAGAGTTCGCGGAAATTTATCAGCCGCTTAGTCAATCTCAAACCGAAGGCCAAGCAGATCGCTGCTTGGACTGCGGTAACCCGTATTGTGAATGGAAGTGCCCCGTGCACAACTACATTCCTCAGTGGTTAAGCTTGGCAAATGAGGGCCGTATTCTAGAAGCAGCGGAACTCTCTCATAAAACCAACAGTTTGCCGGAAGTATGCGGCCGCGTATGTCCACAGGACAGACTGTGCGAAGGTGCATGTACACTGAATGACGATTTTGGCGCTGTGACTATCGGTAGTATTGAGAAGTACATTACCGATACAGCATTCAAAATGGGCTGGCGCCCAGATATGTCTGACGTGGTATGGACCGACAAGAAAGTGGCGATTGTAGGTGCAGGCCCAGCTGGTCTTGCATGTGCTGATATTCTGGTTCGTAACGGCGTTAAACCTGTTGTTTACGACAAATACGAAGAAATTGGTGGCCTACTTACATTTGGTATCCCGTCTTTTAAATTAGAGAAAGACGTAATCAAGCTACGCCGCCAAATTTTTACCGAGATGGGTGTTGAGTTCGTACTTAACACTGAGATTGGTAAAGACATACAGTTCCAGGACTTAATCGATAAGTACGACGCCGTTTTCTTAGGCATGGGTACGTACAAGTCAATGCAAGGCGGCTTTGACAACGAACACGTTGAAGGCGTATATGATGCACTTCCTTTCCTTATAGCCAACACCAACCGCGTAATGGGTCTTGAAAAAGATCCTGCTGATTTTGTTGACATGAAAGGCAAGCGTGTTGTTGTGCTAGGTGGTGGTGATACCACCATGGACTGTGTACGCACCTCAATTCGTCAAGAAGCTGCACAAGTAACCTGTGCATATCGTCGTGACGAAGAAAGTATGCCTGGTTCACGCCGCGAAGTGGTTAACGCTAAAGAAGAGGGCGTTGAGTTTAAATTCAACCTACAGCCTCTTGATATAGCCGTTGATGAAAACGGAAAAGCCTGTGGCGTTAAGTTCGTTAAAACCGAAATGGGGCCGCCAGATGTAAATGGTCGTCGCCGTCCTGTTGAAGTGGAAGGTTCAGAGCACGTACTAGAAGCAGACGCGGTAATTATCGCCTTCGGCTTCCAGCCCAGCCCTGCGCCATGGTTTGCTGACTTCGGCATTATGCTTGATGAAAAAGGTCGCGTACGCGCCCCTTCCGCGGGTAAGTTTGCCTTCCAAACTTCACATCCACAAGTTTTTGCTGGTGGTGATATGGTGCGTGGTAGTGACCTAGTTGTTACCGCTATCGACGAAGGCCGTAAGGCCGCAGAAGGGATTATGGACTATATTGGCGTTTAACCTTCGCTAACTAAGGCCTATTGTCCATTCACGAAAAGCTCGATAGTTCTGCTATCGAGCTTTTTTTATGCACACTTCGATAATACGGAAAACGCTAAAAGTATACGTTAATAGACCAAGGTTTAGTTGAAGCGCGAGCGTTACGACTCTACTATCGTTTAAGCAATTAAAGACATCGCACATCGGGTGAAGAATCTATCTATGCAGCATTTAAACATTAAGAAACTTACATTGTGTCTAACATTGGCGATAGCAGCTAGCAATGCCAGCTTAGCTGATACCATTGCTGTTGACGCTTCATTAAATGCGCAAGTTAACAACCAAACTAAGAAACAAAGCGTCAACTCTTCACCTAGTAAGCCAAGCATCATGTCTTGCCCTTCTGATTTTCAGCAAGTTAAGATTTCTGATGATGCAAGACAATGCCAAGCATTTGACGAAAGCAAGACAGCAGTAATGGTTTACCACTCTCCTCGCTCCCCGAGTGAATTACTGAATGTTTACCAAACGGCGCACCCCGCTTTAAAAACTCACACACCAGTTAGCGGCCGCACGTTGTTATCCTCAGAAGATAAAGGGGTCAGAGTAATAATCAGCCCAGATAATACTGGCTCTCAAGTGGATATTCTTGTTACATCCACAACGAAATAAGCCCTTTTAGCAAGACAACTACGAAATCTACTCATGTTGGCATCTGCTTTGCAAAATCATCAATAACTACTCCACGGTAACAGTGAGTGTCATTTTTATGACGCTCAAACTGCAAACGGAGCCCAAGCTTTTTTCGATATAAACACTTTAGCGGGCTTCTTTATTATGCATTCCGTGGGCTTTAACTATTGAAATTTGCGAGGGTTACGATGGAATTGGCAATTATTCTAATGATGTTACTTATTGTCGTTGCACTGGGTGCCATAAAGTTGTCAGACGGCGGTGTCGCATTTCCATTTAGGCGAAAGCCGCAATTGTTCACCCCCGTTGAGCACTCTTTTTTAAACCTTATCGAACAGGCTATGGGAAGAGAGTTTCGCATAGTGTGCCGTGTGCGTCTTAACGATTTAGTGGCGGTTCGCCAGTCTGCAAGTAAAAAGACGGCAAGCCAAGCCATCAGCAGAGCTTCTAGCAGACAGCTCGACTTTGTATTAGTAGATAAACACGACATGAGTCCTGTTCTTGCTATCGACTTAGTTCATAGCCAAGGCAAAGATGGTTATAAATCACAAAAAGACTGGTTTGTAACCGGAGCCCTTGATGCTGCCGGCCTTCCTCACGCAAGAATCAAAGTGAAGTCTGGTTATACCGTTGACGATATTCGCGAGTGTTTGGAAAACAAACTCATTCCATATCGCCGTTTACAGCAAAAAATGGCACAGCTGCCAACGCATAATCCAGAGCCACCAAAGCGCCCGACTCGCCCAGTGCGTTCAAGCAGACCAGCTGCAGCTTAAGACATAAGCCCCACTTCCCCTGGCCTTTGTTGCTTTGCTATTTTCTTACTCTCAAATAGCGGTAACAGAGGCATTTTTCTGTCAGTTTGCCCGTTTTCCTTATACAATTAACGCATTCAACAGCGTATTCACGCGTTAAACTCCCTCAACACCGTCGGTAAAGTTATGAAAAAAATTGGTATTTTAGGTGCAATGGACGAAGAAGTTGCGCTACTTAAAGCGTCACTTTGGAATGTAAAAGAAACCCAGTGGAAGCACCTGACGTTTTACGAAGGTACACTTAACGACATAGAAGTGGTGCTAGTAAAATGCGGTATTGGTAAAGTGGCTGCAGCAATTGCTACTACTGTACTTATCGAACAGTACGCCCCTGATGCTGTTGTCAATACCGGTTCTGCCGGAGGTTTCGACAAGAATCTAAACATCGGTGATTTAGTGATCGCCAGTCACGTTATTCACCATGATGCCGATTTAACCCATTTTGGCTACAAGCTCGGTCAATGCGCAGGTATGCCTGAAAATTTCCGTTGCGATACAAGGTTAATGGAAGCCGCTCGTAGTGCTGCCACAGGCATTACGTCGCTTCAGTCGACAACAGGTTTAATCTGTACGGGCGATGCGTTTATCGGTAGCGACGAAGCTGTAGCAGAACTGCGTGAAAACTTCCCAGACATGAAAGCGGTTGAGATGGAAGGTGCAGCTATAGGTCAAACTTGCCATATGCTCGACACGCCTTTCCTTGTCATTCGTTCATTGTCGGATATTGCAGGAAAAACGTCGTCAGTGAGCTTTAAAGAGTATCTAGACACTGCCGCTAAACACTCAGCACAATTAGTTATGGCAATGATTAAGGCTCTCGCAAAATAAGATGACAGAGGTAATTAGCGACCCGCAATACCAGTCGCTATTCGTACTTTGGCTGGCTATCGCCGTTGACGCATTATGGCGCTGGCCCCAAAGTACTCATCCATTAACGCTCATGCGCTACCTCGTTCAGCAAATGGGGCGCAAAGTGGTGCCCTCTCGCGAATACGGTAGGTCTCAGCACTATATTTCAGGCTCATTAGCCGCCCTAGTTCTTCTTGCGCCATTGGTAGTATGTGTTGCCATCTTGGTGTACATGGCCCAATACCCCGTATTCTTTGAGGCGATTATTCTTGTCGCACTGCTCGACTACGGTTACCAGCGTCAACAGTACAAAAAAGTGCTGGCGAGTGTGGGAAGAAATAAAAAATCCCTCGCACGTGAAATGGCGCAAACCATTACTGCACGTCAATGCGATTCACTTTCCGATATAGGAATTGCCAAAGCCGCGATAGAATCGCTATGGCTGAAGTTTCTTTATCTTTATTGCGGCGTTATTTTCTACTTTGTAGTGGCAGGCCCCATAGGCGCACTCATTTATCGATTGCTTTTGCTCACATCTTGGCAGTGGCATTACCGAACCCCTGCAATGACTTTCTTTGCCAAACCCGTACGTAATCTTGTTTACTTACTTAATATGCCGCCCGCGGTCATTGGTGGTCTAGCAACACTACTGGTCAGCCATCCTATTAAAGGGTTTCGCGCCATAAAGCGCTCCCCAGTGAAAGATAAAACGTCGCTACTGCTTGCACTTATGGGCGGTGTGCTTGATATTAAACTCGGCGGCCCAGCAATTTATGCCAACAAGAAGATTCGATACACCCGCGTGGGAGGCGCTAACGAGGTAAAGTACTCTCACATGTTGACAGCCAAAAATACGGTTACTCATGCCATGATTGCGGTTAGCGCCTTCGCATCGTTAGCTATGCTGGCAATGGCCGTAGCCTAATGAAAACAGCAGTTATGATGAAAACCATTTTTTTTGTAATTTTAAGCTATTTACCTCTTCTCACAATTGCTAACTCAGAATCAGATGCCGAGACAAAGCACCTAGCTCATTCAGATCAATTTGCTTCTGCCGATGTTGCACCAAGCTCGGAATCAAGCGCCTTAACAAATTCCGTCGAGCTAAAGATAGTCAGCCTTGCGCCCCACCTTACCGAATGGGCATTTAGTTTGGGCTTAGGCCCTAACCTTGTAGGTGTAAGCGACTATAGCGACTATCCTGACGCCGCGAAAAATATTAAGCGGGTGGCGGATTTTCAAGGTGCCGATATCGCTACCATTGTGGCATTAGAACCTGATTTAATTCTTGCATGGGATGGAGGCAATAAGCCGCAAGATATCCATAAGCTTTCCTCGATGGGTCTAAACGTATTTAGCAGTAAGGTCGAAAATATCACTGATATAGCCGGCGAAATTAAAAGGCTTGGGGCACTTACAAATACGCAAAAGCAGGCAACCCAGCTCTCCAATGATTTTCTCAACGAACTAGCCGAACTTCGAAGTAAATACGCCAAATCCTCGCTTATACCAGTGTTTTATTATTCGTGGACTGCTCCACTTATGACCATCGGTCCCAACGCGTGGGGTAACCAACTGCTGAATGTGTGTGGTGCTCAAACATTATTTGCAGACAGTCCTGTAGACTATCCTCAAGTCGCATTAAAAGATGTACTTACTCGCCAACCTCATGCACTCATTGCGGCATCTAAAAGTACGCATTCAGAACTTGAGGTATTCTGGCGTGATCATCGCTCTTTCCTCAAAGCCCCCTTAATTGTTGTGGATCCAGACGTCACCAGTCGGTTTTCATTGCGATTAATAAATGAACTAAAAGTACTCTGTAAAGGTATTAAAGAAAGCGCATAAGCGTTATACTTAAGTCTAGACCTGCTGGGCTGTTTTCAATTGATACACACCGACTTGGCTCAATTTAAGCGCCTTTGTGTAACAGAATAAGAGCAGGTTCTAATCTTCTATAAAAAGGTAAGAGTTTTTATTCATGCGGATTGTTGTTGCGGGTTTTCTAGTTGTTATCAGTGTTGCATTGTTTGTGTCGCTTCAGTGCACAGCGAAAGCGACCGCGCAAGCCTCTGTTGCCGCATCACCATACCTTATCGAGCGAGTTGCAAACAACGACTGGCTCCTTATTGATGTTCGCTCTCCGCAAGAATTCGCCGATGGTCACATTCCTGGCGCAGTAAATATGCCCCATGAAAATATCAATGACTACCTTAGCGAATTAGAAGGCCACAAAAACAAGCCTATTATCATTTATTGTCGTTCAGGCAGAAGAGCCAAACTGGCAATGAAAGTATTGGAAGAACTCGATTTTTCTGAAGTCATGCATTTAGAAGGCGATATGTTAGGCTGGAGTGCCGCTGGCATGACAGTTGACCGAATGTAGACTCAATATTCCGCCTTCTCCTTCGTATTAGTCTTTGGCACTAAAGATGTTGTAAGTTCAACCTCTTGGCTGATTACTGTGTGTAACTGAGCCCCTGTGATACACTCTTTTTACTCGACGATTGTATGAAACACCCATGAAAATAGATATTGCTACTCCGGCCATGTTATTTCCGGCGATTTCTTTATTGCTTCTAGCCTATACCAATCGCTTTTTAACGCTTGCAACTATTATCCGAAACTTTTCAAAAGAAGAGAGAGATGAGAATACTCAAGCACAAATAAAAAACCTTCGATTACGTATTCAACTTATTAAGCGAATGCAAATAGCAGGTGTGGGTAGTTTTTTTCTTTGTGTAGTATCCATGCTAGCGATATACCTCACCTATCAACAGGTAGGAAACTGGGTGTTTGCTGCAAGTTTAGTATCACTTCTGTATTCACTATGGATGTCGGTAAGAGAAATATTGATATCAGTTGAAGCCTTGGATGTGCACCTTGACGGGATGAAAAACGCCCCGCGTAAAGAAAAAGTATGAAGCCCACAAATCATTTGAGCCACATAATTCAAAGTGATATCAGCTACGAGTCTCTAGCGCCTGAGTTTTTTGCAGGGGTGATTGCTCTTGGCAATCACGTGCACGGAGATAACTACCTAACCAATGAGCTACTTGCTGATTACTATGCAAAGAGCTTTGTTGGCAATACTAATGCTAGCTGGGTAGCCCTATACAAACAAAAAGTTGTTGGTTTCAGGCTCACCTTTGCGCATACGCAATGGGAAGCAGATGAGTGGTGCAGCCCTTCCCTTTGGCCAGTAGATCCAAATACCGTATGCTATTTCAAATGTAATACGGTAGACCCCGCAATGCAGGGCTGTGGAATTGGCAGCAGACTATTAAGTAAATCGATTGAATGTGCGCAAACTCAAGGCGCAGAAGCGGGTTTAGCACATATTTGGTTGGCAAGTCCGGGCAACAGCGCATTTAAGTACTTCACTAAAAATGGGGGGCAGCTTATAAAGAAGCACCCTAATAAGTGGCGCTACGCATCTATTCATGAAGGCTACGATTGCCCTGTATGCGAGGGTTATTGCGAGTGTGAAGGTGCGGAAATGCTACTTCAATTTCAAGCCCCATAAGTACGACACAGTTAATAACGTTTTCATTCTATGACCTACGATCCTCTTATTTCACGCGGCGTTTCTTCAATGTTACCCGCGGCAAACAGCTACTGGCATGCCACACATAAACCACCGACAATGCCGCCTTTAAACAAAAAGGTAAACACTGAGTACCTCGTCATTGGTGGTGGTTATACCGGTCTTTCAGCAGCCATCACACTTGCTCAAGCTAAACAAGAAGTCACGCTACTTGATGCGAATTCACCGGGATTTGGCTGTGCGGGCCGCAACGGAGGCTTTATCCTCTCGGGTAGCGGCCGATTGAGCTTAAGCGCCATAGAGGACAAGTGGGGTCGTGACATCGCCAAAGCTATGCAGGGCGAGTTTGATGGCGCGGTACACCTGCTTAACCAACGTATTGCAGACTTTGATATGCAGGTCGATTTGGTAGAAGGACCATATTTAAAACTGGCGCATAACCCAAAGCAAGCCGAACTACTCTGTGCCAGTGCTAAGCATCTTGAGTCACACTTCAATGTGCCGAGCTCTCCACTTAGTGAAAAAGACCTTATTGCGCGCTTTGGTATTGAAGGGGCGTATGGTGGCGTTGAGCTAAAGGGTGCATGCTTACACCCTTTAAAATTAGTAAGCGAATATGCAAGAGTAGCAAAGGAGCTTGGAGCAACGCTTTTTTACGACTCGCCAGCCATTCGCATTGAAAAGCACAAGACCGGATATATTGTCGCAACACCCAGCGGGTCAGTTTCGGCCAAACACATACTCATTGCTACTAATGCTTATACCCCTAAGCGCTTTCATGACAGCGTAGACAATAAGCAATTTCCTGTTCAGTCGAGCATTTTTGTCACTGCGCCATTGAGTAGCGAACAGCGCGCAAAGTCTGGCCTAACCACGCCAATGAGCTTTATGGATACACGGATGATGAAATACTACTACCGTGTTTTGCCAGATGGCAGATTATTATTCGGCGGTCGTGGTGCCGTAAAAGGTAAAGATGCAGATAACGCGTCAGAGAAACAGCGACTATACCGCGCTATGGTAAAAAGTTTCCCTTCACTTAGCGGTATAGCCATGGATTACTTTTGGAGTGGTTGGGTAAGTGTATCGTTAGACAGCATGCCGCGGATTTTTATCGACAATGAGGTTAGCGGCAACAATTCTAACCGCTCTAGCGGTAATATCGGTTACGCCATGGGGTATTGCGGTTCGGGCGTATCTTTTGCCGCATTTGCAGGGCAGCGACTCGCTCAACGTTTGATGGGTAGCAATGACGTCGATTTATCGCTTCCCCTTTATCGTTCTCCTTTGAAAACCTACCCCTTTGCAAAAGCAAGAAGGCTGGCACTGCATGGCTTGTACCAATGGGCGAAAATAGCTGAACGCTAGTAATGGTTATAAATTACGATTCACCTTAAAGTTAAGCATTGCATAGTGTCTATAAATTAGGCTATTTTAGGTATCTATTCTTTGACGGAGTCACCTCATGTCATATATCGATGCCTTTGCTGTAGCCGTTCCCACTGAAAATAAAGCGTTATACATTGAGCACGCCAAACTCGCCGGCGATATTTTTAAAGAGTATGGTGCGACTAAAATACTTGAAGCTTGGGGTGACGATGTCCCTGAAGGGGAAGTCACGTCTTTCCCGATGGCTGTTAAAGCCAAAGAAAATGAAACCGTGGTGTTTTCCATTGCATTTTGGCCTTCAAAGGAAGTACGTGATACTGCTTGGAAAAAGGTGATGGAAGATCCAAGAATGCAGGAAAACGAAAACCCCATGCCTTTCGACGGTAAGCGCCTTATTTATGGGGGCTTCGCTCCTATTCTTGAATTATAACGGTATAGCTTTCAGCTATTTCATATCGTCTATTTTCGCTAACGCCGCCACTGAATCTGCGCCCATTAACATAGCGCCAATTTGAAATTGGATCCACGCGATTACTGGCCCGGTCAAACTCCACAAAGCGACATTTGTCCATGAGCGCAGGGTACCGCCCGACAATCTCAGCTTGTTGTTCTCTGCTAAGTTGGCAATGGCCAACCACATCACGGCAGCCAGAAGCGGACCTACCCATTTAGATATGCCTAAGCCAATTGGCCCTGCTAGTGCTTGAATGAGCCCCGCGGCAAATAAAGTAACAAAAGAAAGCCCCAATAATTTGAAAGGTGCTTTTATAAAAAGCTGCCACCCCTCTTTCAGCCATGTGAACGCTTCCTTCGCAGGAAGGCTCTTGTTAGCTTGATGGTATGTTGCACGAGCAGAAGTTACCGTTGTCATGTTTTTATCCTTTGCATTGCGTAAGCGTTAGTATTGAGTTTCACTGTTTTTTCATCCCAGCCTGCTACGCGTTAACTGCTTATCGTACAGTTGGGTTTATTGATTGATTTTTCCCCTATAGACGATAGCGATTGCAAAATCCTGACAAACTTTTTCAAAAAAAAGTAAGAAAAATAAAAAACGTTTAACGACAATTACTTATAAACGTTAAAGCCAATATCCCCCACTTTCAAATTTGGCTTGATGCTTAACTTTGTATGAGTAGTTAGGGCCTTCTAAAAAAATAATCGCCCTACTATCCACTAGTACTTATATTTCAGGCAAAAAAAAGCCCGCTTAACTAAGCGGGCTTTCAAAAACTATCAGAAAAACATTAGGCTAGCGTAATACGCGCAAACTTGCGTTTACCCACCTGATACACATTTTCACCTTTTTCGGTGATTACTAAGCGGGTGTCTTCCACTTTATCGCCGTTAATTTTAACTGCGCCTTGCTTAATCATGCGCATAGCATCTGAAGTCGAACCTACAAGGTTAGCTTCTTTCAACAAATTACCAATGGCAATACCTTCATCGCTCAATGCAATTTCAAGCTCGGGCATGTCGTCAGGAATAGCGTTTTTCTGGAAACGTTGAATAAAGTCCTGATGCGCGCCTTCTGCCGCTGCGTCGTCATGGAAGCGTGCAATAATTTCTTTCGCCAGCATGATTTTAATATCACGTGGGTTTTCACCGTTAGCAACGCGAGTTTTAAGCTCAGCAATCTCTTCTAGCGGTCGGAAGCTTAGAAGGTCATAGTAACGCCACATCAAATCATCAGAAATAGACATCACTTTACCAAACATATCGTTTGGCGCATCTGTAATACCAATGTAGTTGTTCAAAGACTTAGACATCTTCTGAACGCCGTCTAGACCTTCTAGAAGCGGAACCATTACAATAGATTGCTGCTTTTGGCCTTGCTCTTTTTGAAGCTCACGACCCATTAGCAAGTTAAAGCGCTGATCAGTACCACCTAATTCAACGTCTGACTCTAGCGCAACAGAATCCCAACCTTGCACTAACGGATACAGAAACTCGTGAATAGCAATTGGCTGACCGTTGTTATAACGCTTTTTAAAGTCATCGCGCTCTAGCATACGAGCAACCGTCTGACTTGCAGCAAGTTTGATCATGCCCGCCGCACCAAGGTCGTCCATCCACTCTGAGTTAAAACGTATTTCCGTTTTATCTTCATCAAGGATCTTGAACACCTGTTCTTGATACGTTTTCGCGTTCTCTAATACCTGTTCTTTACTTAAAGGCTTGCGTGTTACATTTTTACCTGTAGGATCGCCAATTAGGCCAGTAAAATCGCCAATAAGAAAAACAACTTTGTGGCCTAGTTGCTGGAATGTACGCAACTTGTTGATCAACACAGTGTGACCAAGATGCAGATCAGGCGCAGTTGGATCAAAACCCGCTTTGATGGTTAGGGTTTTGCCGGATTTTAGTTTTTCAATTAAATCCTCTTCGGGGAGTATTTCATCAACGCCCCGTTTAATCTCAGCTAGCGCTGTTTGCCAATCTTTCATTTGTACGTCACACTCTTAAAAAAACTGTATATTCAATATTGGCGGGCATTTTACGCGTACAACGGAACCATTAAAAGGTTTGCGCGTCAAAAAACGGATTACAAACAGTCATGTTGTTAAACCCAACAGCTTTTAACGTGGAAATAGAGTGCTGAATTAACGTGGACTGTATTCAGTAAACTCAAGAAATAGTCTTCATGATAAGAGCTATTGGGTGTAACAATTTGCGCTAACAATATAATGAGAAAAGTTGCATTTTTAAGCAACGTATGTGAAATAGTGTTGTGCACATAACATTTCTCAGGTGGGCAGTAGTATGAGAAAGAAATTAGACGCTTCTAAAGCGCTCAATTTAT
Source organism: Alteromonas sp. MmMcT2-5 (assembly GCF_022348315.1). Taxonomy (NCBI): domain Bacteria; kingdom Pseudomonadati; phylum Pseudomonadota; class Gammaproteobacteria; order Alteromonadales; family Alteromonadaceae; genus Alteromonas; species Alteromonas sp. MmMcT2-5. The sequence goes on from NZ_JAKRFB010000008.1 coordinate 87,636, forward strand.
TTAAAAAATTACCGAAACAGCACAGAACTGGGTTAGCAGTAGCTAGCTTATTTCTGGGTGGGCTTATTCTTTTTCCAAGTGAACCAGTAGAAGCCAGTCGCCATCAAGAAGCACACATTCTGGATGCGGGTGTCCGCTATCCGGTGGAGCTTCATATTGCGCCGTCAACCAACGTATTTTCTGGTGAAGAAGAATCTTCATGGCAGACGTACAAGGTGCGCAGTGGCGATACATTAGCAAAGCTATTTAAGCGTGCTGGCTTCACTTCGCGTGACGTATATAACGTAACGCAGGCAGGAGAGCTAACAAAAACGCTGGTTACTTTATTGCCCGGCGATGAACTATCGTTTAAAGCGAATAAAGACGGCAGCTTCGGCGAGCTAAAGTACAAATTGTCTTCGACTGAAACCCTGTTTGTACGTCCAGAATCGTCGGATGAGAACAGCGCCTTAACCGCTGAGCTTGAAAAGCGAGATGTAGACATTCGCTACAACTTCGCCCAAGGTGAAATTCACTCAAGCTTTTGGAACGCCGCCAGTGATGCAGGCTTAACCAGCAACCAAATTATGAATTTGGCGGGTATTTTCGGCTGGGATATCGACTTCGCCATTGAGATCCGTTCTGGCGATACGTTCAACGTAGTATTCGAAGAGCAATACATTGACGGTGAATTTGTCGGTTACGGCGACATCGTTGCAGCGGAGTTTACCAACCAAGGCGAGCATTTTAGCGCTATTCTTCACGAAGATGGCACATACTACACGCCTGAAGGGCGCAGTATGCGTAAGAGCTTCTTACGTGCGCCGGTGAATTTTAGATATGTAAGCTCTAACTTCACAAAAGCTCGCTTCCACCCCGTGCAAAAGCGTTGGAAAGCGCACCGCGGTACAGATTACGTTGCTGCGGTTGGTACGCCAATTATGGCTGCGGGTGACGGTAAGGTAATTAAAGCCGGATACGATAAATATAACGGTCACCATGTATTCATTCAGCATGGCGAGAAATACACGACCAAATATCTTCACTTTAAAAAGCGTGCAGTTAAGGTAGGAGATACGGTTAAGCAAGGCCAAACCGTGGGCTATTTAGGTAGTTCAGGAATGGTTACTGGCGCCCATCTTCACTATGAGTTCTTAGTGGATGGTGTTCACCGAAACCCTCGTACGGTTGAGCTACCAAAGGCGCTTCCTATTGCTAAGGAAGAGAAAGAAAGGTTTATGGAAATTGCCGCAATACGCCAAGAGCAGCTAGATAATAACAAGCGCATTATGCTTGCAATGAAATAGCGACGACTAAATGGCAAAATATATTGGCCTGATGTCAGGTACTAGCATGGACGGCGTCGACGCCGTCCTGTGCGACATCTCGCAAACGTCTTGCACCACCCTCGCCGCCCATTCAATTCCTTATTCTGCCGAATTACTTACTGCACTCAATGCACTTTGTAGTGAAGGTCCTGATGAACTTAATAGTTTGGCCATCGCTGATAGACTGGTTGCTGAAACCTTTGCAAAGGTCACCTTAGCGCTGCTTGAGAAAAACAACCTACATCCTTCGGATATTACGGCTATTGGCTCGCACGGCCAAACCATACGTCATCATCCGAATTCCGATGTATTGTCAGCACACTTTGCAGAATCATCCATACGCGGCTTCACCTGTCAGATAGGCGATCCTAATACCATCGCTGTTCTTACCGGCATTGATGTTATTGCCGACTTTAGGCGCAAAGATATAGCCCTTGGAGGTCAGGGTGCTCCCTTAGTGCCCGCTTTTCACAATGCAGTATTTGCCAGTGATGATAAACACCGGGCACTCGTTAACATTGGCGGTATAGCAAACGTTTCACTGCTTGCGCCAAAACAAGATGCTTCGCCACCTAAAGGGTTTGATACCGGACCCGGTAACACCTTGATGGATCAGTGGATAAGCCTTCATTTAAATAAGAGCTTTGATGAAGATGGAGCATGGGCTGCGTCAGGGCATTGTCACTCAGGTCTGTTAGACAGGCTCTTACTGGATGATTACTTCGCTTTGCCTGCGCCTAAAAGTACTGGCAGAGAGTATTTCAATATTAATTGGTTAAGCAATGCGCTCGCCGATTACTTCCCTTCTAGTGCAGAGCTGCAAAGCGAAGAAAAGAACAATAATTTAGCCCCTAAAGACGTGCAAGCTACCCTACTTTCGCTAACAGGTAGCACTATCGCTCAGGAAATTGTGAAGCATTTTCCTAAAACAAATAGAGAAGGCGCAAAAAGCGAAGTTATAGTGTGTGGCGGTGGCGCTTTCAATAAAGCATTAATGCATAACTTGAGCAATGCGTTAAGCGATTATGTAGTAACAGACAGCCATGCTCTGGGCATCCATCCACAGCACGTTGAAGGCGCAGCATTTGCGTGGTTTGCACATGCGTATATGAATGATATTCCAGGCAATGTGCCTGCAGTCACAGGGGCTTCGAAAGCCACGGTACTCGGAGCGTTATATAAAAAAGCGTAAGGGCGACAGGCTATCGCCCTCAAACGCTTTATTGGTTCTGTTTATAAAAGCAACGTCACCACCTTAACTTGCCGTAACAAACAAATTCGCCATTACCAATACCAGCGCGTAACCCACGCTATACGCTGCAAGAAGAAGCAACACGAACTTGCCGTATTTGGCGAACGTCAGGCCCTTAACCTTACTCATGGTAACAATACCTGCTGATGAGCCAATAATAAGTAACGAGCCCCCAACGCCTACTGCATACGTGAACGCCATCCACTCAGCTGTCGACATGGCAATGTCCGCTTTTAACAACGCAGCAGTTAATGGCACATTATCTATCATGGAAGACAACACCCCCATCACAAAGTTGGCTCCTGTTGAAGGCATTACGCTATATACATGTAAAAGTGCGCCCAATGCGTCAATGTGATCGAGCATTCCGACAAGCAGCAACACCCCAAGGAAAAACAGCAGCGTGTCGAATTCTATTAGGCGAATATAGTCCAAGATAGGATCATCATATTTTTCTTCTCCCATAAAGGTTGCCACTAAAAACATAACCGCCATACCCGCTAAAAACGAAAGCATAGGTGGAATAGCAAAAAGCACATTGGCAATTAACGTCAGTACAATAGTGGACAGGAATATTCCCGCAATTACGTAATCAACCGGCCTAAGTTCATGGCGTGTTTTTTTTATTTTAACCTCCCCCTTCATACCTATACTCAACAGTAACGCTAGAAATAGTACTGCTGTGAGTGAAGGAATAATAAGTAAGAGCAGCTGAGTTATAGTGACCTTATCATCCAAGAAAATCATAAGAGTGGTGACATCCCCGGTTATTAGCGACACGCCCCCAGAGTTCACCGCAAATACCACTAGCACGGCAAATCGCATGGTTTGGTTAAAGGGCAAACCCAAGGATAAAACCATGGCAATAGACACCAAGGTCGCTGTGATGTTGTCAGCTAGCGAGGAGAAGCAAAAACTAAAAATAGCGGTAAAGAATATGAGTTTTTTGAGGGTTATTTTTTGCGGCATGATAATGTTTAACATGTTTTCAATCATGCCTTTGCGGTTAAGGTAAGCAACGAAAGTCATTGCCGCTACAAGGAATAACCAGAGGGTGGATATTTCGCTTATGTTTTCTATGAGGTGTTCATTGAGCTCTGCTAGGTGAGGGCCCCTATTCGCATCTATGAAAAGAAGGATCCATGCGAATGTTCCGAAAAATAATGTGGTTTTGGCCTTATTCACGTGAAGCACTTCTTCAAATACCACACCCAATAATGTCATTACCGCTATGCCAATGAGCACATAGTCCAGCATACGTTTTACTCCCAAATTGTCAGGGGTGAATTATACGATTGCTGTTCATGCTTTAGCAGGTGTTCTGCGCTATACAAGGGGAAAAATCAGTTATATTCAACATGCACTAAACTGATGAAAATACGGTGAAAAAATGCTGTTAACTAATTGAGTGCATTCCTCAAAAAAGTGGAATACATAACGTATTCAATATACATCGAGTAGGGTGAGGCGTCACCGCCTCATCCCTCTCACAGAACCGTACATACGGGCCTCGTATACGGCTCATGTACATAGTTATTTAGCGTAATT
>NZ_JAKRFB010000071.1:0-15409 GCF_022348315.1 Alteromonas sp. MmMcT2-5
TTGCCACACTTATAAGTAGTAACCCACCTCCGCAGCCATTTATTGGTGTGGTCTACAGAGGATTATGTCTTTTTAGAGGGGAAAATCCCTAGAACCCCACGTTCATCGGTATTTGTGGATTCCCCTTCAAACACGGTTTGGATGACCGCAAAGCCCACCCCCAGATCCGCCAGGTGCTCATGCATATATTGCAGGGCAGGGAAGCCGAAGGAATGGCAGCCAGGGCACCAGTGCTGAAAACAATACAACAGTCGGTAACCGTCACCTAACTCGGCAAGGGTGACTGGCGCACGCGGTGCGCCGTCATGATCAATCCATTGGTTAACCCGCAGCTCCGGGGCCTGAAAATAAGAGGTTGTCATCGTGCACTCCTGATGGTGGATAACGTGGCATCCACGGTTGATCAAGGCATTAAGTATTAGATATACCGCCGTCTATCGTTAAATGCAATCCCCCACCAGACAAGTGTCTATTTACTGGGTGTTTGAGTAACCGGATGAATGCAGATATGCATAAAGACGTGTTTTGACAAGGCAAAAGGGCTATTAACCACCGGCAGGTGGAGTGAGACGGTAAAACGAGTGGAGGCGTACACACTCCGCTCAAACCCTGTAATGTAAAAGCTGGAACACAGCATTTTAGCCCGTTAAGTTTAGCACATTATTTGGCTAATAACAGGAGATGCTGGCGTTTTTCGCGGGGGTATGTACGTGTCCCCGATTGTGCGCCATCATATTGGTCGCTACGGGCCTGCTGCGCGTCAGAAAAAACGGCGCAGATCAAGACGGCTATACAATGAGGCGACGTCGTCATACCCGTTAAAGGGTAATGTCGGGATACGGTTACGTGTAAACAGCCCACCGCTGGTCAGCCGTCGCTCACTTGCCTGACTCCAGCGGGGGTGATCGACCTCCGGATTCACATTCGCATAAAACCCATATTCCTTTGGTGCATATTGCTGCCAGGTGGTTGGAGGTTGGTGCTCGGTGAGTGTGATCCGCACAATCGATTTAATGCTTTTAAACCCATACTTCCAGGGGACGACGAGTCGGATCGGCGCGCCATTTTGGGGTGGTAAAGTTTTACCGTACAGGCCGACGGACATCAGGGTTAACGGGTGCATTGCTTCGTCAAGCCGTAGCCCTTCCACATATGGAAAGTCGATGCCGGCGTGAAATGCGCTGCGTCGCTGGCCGGGCATTTGCTCGGGATCATGTAGGGTTTGGAAGGCAACATAACGTGCACTGCCCAGTGGGTGTGCCCGTTTGATGAGGTGGCGTAGCCCAAACCCAATCCACGGGATCACCATGGACCACGCTTCCACGCAGCGTAATCGATAAATACGCTCTTCCAATGGAAAGAGGCTCAGCAGATCGTCATGATCCAACGTATAGGGAGAGGCGACCAGACCATCCACCGTCAGTGTCCAGGGGGACGAGGCAAAGTGTCGGGCGTTGTGCTGAGGCGCGTCTTTCTCGGCGCCAAACTCGTAAAAGTTGTTGTGTGAGATCACTTTAGCACGGGGCGTCAGCGGCTCGTCTGACCGATAAGCATCAGGCTGCGTAAATGTCAGCGGTGTTGGCTTGGTGGCGGGGGCCGGGCCCTGGGCGAACCATGGGCGGGCGTGGGCCAGTGGTGTCAGTAATGCGCCGGTGCCAACAAGCCCGATCCCTTTGAGCACGTCACGGCGTGATAGATACACGGACTCATCAGTGATCTGATGCTCGCGTATAGGGTGACGAGGTAAACAACGGATCAACATAAACACACTCCAGATGTACAAAACACATAGCGGATGTAAAGCATAGCCGATGGGGCGGTATGTTGCGTATAAGTACACCGGGTATCCCCTTTGCCTGTCTGCAGTCCATGTGACAGGCAGTGCCGTCGCGCGGGCTATTTTGCGGCGCTATACCACAGCATAATGGGGCACACATTTACCGTCGGGATCAACGGGCTTGACAAGGGTGTTAGGCTAATCAAAGTGATAGATGAGGGAGAGAGCGATGGCCTCAGAGCCGGGGTTTTGATCGCCCAGGCCCGCATTAGAGATATGGCCGATTTCAAGCCGCATGTACCATTGTGGTGAGAGACGTCTGTCCACGTTAAGCCGGGTATAGTATTCGACTTTATGGCCCAGTTGCTTCGGGCGCTCCATAAAGCCGATATGCATGGCGCCACCGATACGCCAGTGCGGGCCCAGGGAGGAATCATAGGCAACACCGAAGGCATAGTACTGTTGCCCCTGATCGGCAAAGAATGCCATCAGGGTTGGCCGCACGTTATATCCCCCGGGCAACGGGGCAAGGGTATACGTGACGTGCAGCGCCTCACGATCGGCATTATCAAACACGGCCCAGTTTGCAACGCCGGTGGTGAGATAAGGTGAGCCAACGGCCTGAGCCGGGCCACCGCCAAGACTAAAAAGCAGTGATACCACGGCGACGAGGTACAGCGGGGAACGCATTGGCTAGTGGATAGCCTTTTGTGGGTAAACACATCGGCAGCGGCATGACCTTGGTGCTGGCTTAGTATGCTGATCTGTCATGACGTTATTTATACACATAAGCAAACGTATGGAAGTGCCTCGAAAATTGCCCCAAACAAGAAAAAGTACAGCTTAATGGCGAGTTATGCTATTAATGCTAGGGCATTAACATTTTATTTACAATAACGCGGGATAATAATGATGAACAAACAACGCACCTGGATCCTTTTACTATTACTGACCGTATTGAGTATGGCGCTATCTGGCTGCCAGGAAAAAGAGCAGGCAGACACGGCGGCCGTGAGTGAAGCGGAAATACTGGAGGCCGAAGCGGTTGGCGACGATGTTGATCCCACGTGGCTCCCTAGCGCACCAACCCCTAGTATGTCACCGGCGGAAATCCCCCTTAGCAACGAGGCGCTGTTTATCTACCTGACGAGTCAGGCGTATCGCAGCTTTGCCAATCAGGAAATGGAAACGCACCGGACAACGGGCCCACATACCCAGTTTGGATTACCGGTACGGGTGTTTTATAACGACACGATTGCCGCAGCGATAAAAGCCGATGCAGCGACATACCCGACGGGCAGTGGTATCGTCAAAGAGATGTACGATGAATCAGAGGCGCTGGCTGGCTGGGCGGTGATGGTCAAAACACAGGACAACTCGGATAATGGTAAAGGGTGGTTCTGGTATGAAGTGACCAGTGCAACCGATGGCACGAAACTGCAGGCGTCAGGCAATGGCGTTCCAGGCTGCTTTGGCTGTCATATTGGCGGCAAAGACATGGTGCTAAGCCGTACAGACGAAATTAAATAGTGTGATAATGCTGAAGGGGGTCCCCTTCAGTGGGTATGCGCATGCGTGCGTAATTGACAGTGAAAGACCAGCGCTTCGACGCTGGTCTTTTCTCTGTCCTTGATAGGAGTAACAGTATGTTGAATTGGAATACCGTCATCGGGTATGCGAGCAAGGGTAACCCGGCCCCCGATCGCCGGGTAGAAAAAACGGATGAGCAGTGGGCCGAGCAGTTGACCAGTGATCAATTTCAGATCACGCGACGAAAGGGTACCGAGAGGGCCTTTTCTGGCGAGCATTGCGGCATCTTTAAACAGGGCCGTTACGCGTGCATTTGCTGTGATGAGCCACTGTTTAATGCCAATGAGAAGTTTGATTCTGGCTCGGGCTGGCCGAGCTTTACTCAGCCACTGAAAGATAATGTGATCAATTACATTCAGGACACGTCGCACGGTATGCATCGTGTTGAGGTGACCTGCAGTATTTGCGACAGCCACTTAGGGCATGTATTTCCGGACGGTCCGGAGCCAACGGGGCTACGCTATTGTATTAATTCACTATCATTAAAGGCGGTGGATGATGAGTAACATGATACAGGCAACATTTGGTGGCGGGTGCTTTTGGTGTGTTGAAGCAGTCGTTCAGCGGCTAAAGGGTGTACATAAGGTTGAGTCGGGTTACAGCGGTGGCTCATCATCGGATGCTGACTATAAGAAGGTGTGCTCTGGCGGGACAGATCATGTGGAGGTGGTGCAGGTGACCTTTGAGCCTGACGTGATCAGTTATTATGATCTATTGGTGGTCTTTTTGACCAGCCATGATCCGACTCAGGTCAACCGGCAAGGGGCGGATGTGGGGACCCAGTATCGCTCGGTGATCTTCTATCATGATCCTGAGCAACAAGCGACGGCAGAGCAGGTGATCGCCGATCTACAACCGCGCTTTGGCACGCCGATCGCCACGCGCGTGGAGCCCCTTGATGTGTTTTACCCCGCGGAAGGTTACCATCAAAATTATTATGCAAATAACCCGCAAAACCGGTATTGTTCAATGGTCATTGAGCCGAAGCTGTCAAAGCTGCGGGCAGCGTACCAAGATAAACTGAAATAACAAAGTGTTACAGGAGAGCATATGAAAGCTACATGGAACGGGGTTGTTATCGCAGAGTCGGATAACACTGAGGTTGTCGAGGGCAACCATTACTTTCCCCCTGATGCGATTAACGCGTCGTATTTTAAACCCAGTTCGTTTCGTACCACCTGCCCATGGAAGGGTGAGGCGCATTATTACCACGTTGAGGTGGGGGATGCCGTTAACGAAAATGCCGCATGGTTTTACCCCGCACCGTCAACGGCGGCAGCGGCGATCAAAGATCATGTCGCATTCTGGAATGGTGTAGAGGTGGCCTGACCGACGTTGTTACACTTGTTGGACGCGCCCGGTGGCGCGTCGTATGCGTGCCGAGTCAGCATGGTATGTGAACGCCTGGTATGTTGGCACGGCACTTAACACATAACCACACCAATCCTATAATAATTTATGCAACATAATGAGAATTCTGCCTTTCAGGCCGTCCGTGCACTCAGCGCGCAGCTTGTCGAGCCGTTATCGGAAGCAGACGCCCAGCTTCAGTCGATGCCCGACGCCAGTCCTGCCAAATGGCACCTGGCACACACCACCTGGTTTTTTGAGACGCTGATTTTGCGGCAACACCTGCCGCAGTATGTGCCGTTTGACGATGATTTTACGTACTTATTCAATTCGTATTACAACGGCATTGGTGAGCAATATCCACGCGCCGCACGCGGGCTTATTTCGCGGCCCAGTTTAGCCCAGATCATGGCATACCGAGCGTATGTCGACGCACACATTTTGCAGTTATATGAGCAGGGTCTCACCCCGGAGGTGGCATCATTGCTCACGCTGGGATGCCACCATGAGCACCAGCATCAGGAGCTCTTGTTAACCGACATTAAACACGCACTGGCACAAAACCCGCAGGCGCCGGTTTACATGGCATCGTCCCGTGGTGATGCCATGTATAGTGCGCACCATTGGCTGCGGTTTGATGAAGGACTGTATACCATCGGACATGATACGGACGGCTTTGCGTTTGATAACGAGTCGCCGGCGCATACGGTGTATCTGCAGCCGTTTTCATTGTCATCGCGGCTAGTGACCAATGCTGACTATCAGGCCTTTATTGAGGATGGGGGGTATCAAAACCCGTTATTATGGCTCTCTGATGGGTGGGCACATCTTCAGGCGCACGACGTACAATTGCCCTTGTATTGGCGCTATACCGACGGGCAGTATCAGCACTTTACACTTAGCGGGCTGCAGCCGGTGTTACCGCATCAGCCGGTGACGCACGTGAGCTATTATGAAGCAGAGGCCTATGCTCGCTGGGCCGGCGTGCGGTTACCCACCGAATTTGAATGGGAGGTGGCGGCACGTGCACAACCCACGCGCGGACCGTTTTTATCCCTCGATTGTTTGTGTCCTACGGCCGAGCCAGGCCCGGGGCTGACCCACATGACCGGACAATGTTGGCAATGGACCGCCAGCCACTATGGCGCTTATCCGGGGTATCAACCATTTAGTGGGCCGGCTGGCGAATACAATGGTAAATTCATGTGCAGTCAGTATGTGCTGCGGGGGGGCTCATGCGTGACCCCCGGTGCCTCTTACCGTGATACCTATCGTAACTTTTTTTACCCCCACCACGCGTGGCAATTTACTGGAATACGACTAGCAAAATAACAATGAAAGATTTTACCTTATCGCAACCCACCGAGTGTTATGACTCGGAATTTTTACACGATACCTTACAAGGATTGTCCCACCCTCAGAAATGCCTGCCGAGCAAGTATTTTTATGACGCGTACGGCTCTCAGCTGTTTACCGACATCTGCACACTGAAGGAGTACTATGTCACGCGCACGGAAACCGCACTGCTTGAGCGTGTCAAGGGTGACATTGCCCGGCTATTAGGTCCACATGTGCATGTGATTGAGCCGGGCGCGGGGGCCAGTGACAAAGTGCAGGTGTTGATGGCGCACCTGTCAGCGCCGCAACAACTGACATTAACGGATATCTCGGCGGAGATCCTACAGGCTGCGGGCAAGCGCCTTGAGCAATGTTTCCCGGGGCTGCCGGTCAATACGGTGGTGGGGGACTTTACGCGCTTACATGCGCTTCCGCCGCCCGCCCTTGCGCCGACGCGCGGTCGCCAGGTGGTGTATTTCCCTGGCTCCACCATTGGTAACTTTTCGCCCATAGAGGCCGGCCGCTTGTTATCAATGTTCGGTAGTTGGGTCGGCGAAAAGGGATTGCTGCTGATCGGCGTTGATCAGATCAAGTCCACCCCGTTACTGGAGCGCGCGTATAATGATGATCAGGGCGTGACAGCCGCCTTTAATCTTAACCTGTTAAGCCGGATCAATCGGGAATTGGAGGGGACATTCGATCTCGGGCAGTTTCGTCATCATGCCTTTTTCAATGAAGAGCAATCACGCATTGAGATGCACCTGATCAGTACACGCGCACAGACCGTGCAGGTTGCCGGGCAACCGTTTGCGTTTACACAAGGCGAGAGTATCCATACAGAGAACTCGTACAAGTATACCCCCGAGGGGTTCATTCAGATGGCACGGGCGGCGGATTGGTACCCGATCAAGCATTGGCACGACGCCGCGCGGTGGTTTGGACTACACTTGATGGAATACCGCCCGTCCTCCACTGTTCGGTAAGCGTCATATGAGCAGCCCGTTGTTGCTAATCATGCTCGTGCTGGCCACTGGGGTGCTGGGGTATGCACTGAAGCGCGCGGGCTTTTGTATGGTCGACGTCGTACTCCAGGCGTATCGGCGTGGGGTATATGGAAAGGCCTTGGCGTTGTGGTTAACGGTGATGGTGATCCTGATGGGGCATCTGCTGCTGGTGATATTGACCGGCGCAAGCAGCTGGCCAACCTATGCACTGAGTGGGACCAGCTTACTCGGTGGGGCGTTATTAGGGGTTGGTGCAGGTTTAAATCGCGGGTGTAATATCTCAACGTTTACCAAGCTTGCGGAAGGCCGCACCGAGATGCTGGCGACTATCACCGGATGGGGGCTGGGCGGTTTACTCATGGCGGCGATGGGGGCCGCATTGCCTGTCCCGCAGGCGGGTGGATCTCATAAGGCACTGCTGATAAGCGGTGTTGGCTTAGGTGGCGTGTGCGGGTATGCGTATTGGATGTGGCGACGCGTCCCGGCCAATAAACGGTTTGGGCTGCTCGCGGGGTTTCGTCATGCCCGTGGCATGATCTGGCTCATTGGTCCTTCGGCGGCACTGGTGACGGTTTTTTTACCTGACTGGGGCACCATTGGCAGTTTCTTCACCCTCAGTGTCACACAACCGGCGCACTTGCTCAGCACCTCGTCAATGTATGGGCTGGGCCTGGCAGTCCTGTTTACCGGTATGCTGGTAGCCAGTTGGCATATGCGCCGTTTTTCCCTGCGAGGGCCCCCCTTGCGGGTGTGGGGGCGGCATTTATTTGCGGGCCTGTTGATGGGCATGGGTGCGTATGGGATCCCGGGAGGCTCTGACACGCTCCTCTTTATCGGGCTTCCCGCATTGTCGCCACATGCGCCGGGGGCCATCGTCATGATGGCATTAGGGATATGGGGCGTTGAACGCCTACGTGCACAGCGCACATAAACGAGGGCTTATGTTGTTGCGTTGTGATGACATCAAGCTGAGTATGCATGACCATTGATGTGGAGAGACAATGAGTATAAATGTAACCTTTCCCAGCCAGGAGCATATGCTCTCAGGCTCACTTACCTTGCCTGTGCAGCGCCCGTGTGGGTACGCACTGTTTGCCCATTGTTTTACGTGCGGTAAAAACAGTGTGGCCGCGAGGCGGATCACCGACGCATTAAGCGCCCATGGTGTGGGCGTGTTGCGGTTTGACTTTACCGGATTAGGCGACAGTGAGGGGGAGTTCGGCAATACCAATTTTTCCTCAAATTTGGATGATCTGAAAGCGGCGGTAAGCTTTTTGCGTGAGCATTACCAGGCCCCTCAGCTGCTTATTGGGCATAGCTTGGGTGGGACGGCGGTGCTGGCCATGGCCGCCCAGGAGCCAGAGGTGAAAGCGGTGGTGAGCATTGGCGCGCCGTTCAGTGCCGGCCACGTGGTTCATAATTTTGAACAGGCAGTTCAGACGATAGCACGTGCGGGGGAAGCGACGGTGGATTTGGGGGGGCGGCCCTTCACGATCAAGCAACAGTTTTTAGAGGATGTCGCTCACTTTGACGGGCGCCAATTGGCGGGTATGAAAAAGGCACTGTTATTGATGCATGCACCCACCGATCGAATTGTGGCGATAGATGAGGCTGAAAAGATCTACCATGCCGCCAAGCACCCAAAAAGTTTTGTCAGTTTAGATAAAGCCGATCATCTGTTGACCAAACCGGCAGATGCTGAATATGTGGCCGACACGATCGCGGCCTGGAGCCGTCGTTTTTGGAGCAGTGCGGTGATAGAGGATACGCCTTCGGCGTTAGAAAAGGGGCAGGTTGAGGTGGCCGAGTTTGATCATGTGTTGACCCAGCGGGTGTCCAGTGCGGCCCACCAGTGGATAATGGATGAGCCTGTTGCGTTGGGCGGCGGCGATCGGGGGCCTGATCCCTATGAGCACCTGTTAGCCGCGCTGGGCGGGTGTACCGCGATGACGTTGCGGCTGTATGCCACACGCAAACAGTGGCCACTGACGCATGTTGAGGTACGCCAGGCGCACGGGATCACGCCAATAGAATCTGACACCATCATTGATGAGGTGTGTCACGAAGCGGGGGGCATATGCCCCATGTGCAAACAGGAGTTGGATCATGCCCCTTAAACCGCTCGCGCCCGATATGCTGGCCCCGGATGCGTTATTATACGGTGCCAACCTGACCACAAGCATGACCTGGGCGCCGGGGCAGCCGCTGCCCGCACCCGGCGACTGTGTGTGGTACCATTTGTGTGCCATTAATATCGCGACCCGCACCTGGTTGGAAGCGTCCCAGCGGATGAGCAGTACCACTATTGATGCCATGTTGGCAGAAGATACCCGTCCACGGGTATTGATCAAACCCGACGGCGTATTGATCAACGTGCGGGCCATTAATACGTATTGTCCTACTCACCCGGAGCAAATGGTATCGCTGCGCATCTGGACTGATGGTGATGTGGTGCTGACCTGCCGACGCGATGACAACCAGGCGGTTGAGCAACTGCGTGAGCACATTACCCAGCGCCGCGGCCCATTGACCGCGGGCGGTTTGGTGGTCGCGTTGATGCGCGAAGTCTATGAGGAAATTGAGCACTACATTGACGAGCTGGAGCGGTGTGTGGCTGAGCTGGAGCTGCATGTCAATGCTGATGATGCACTGCAGCGTCCCCCGCATAATATCAGTGATGTGCGGCGTAAAATTGCGTTATACCGGCGCTATATTTTCCCGCAGGCCAAGCTGCTCAGTGATCTGTCACAGGCGTCTATCGGCTGGTTATCGGACCGGCAGCGGGCGGATATTATTGAACAGCACGATCGGGTGTTACGGTATACCGAAGAGCTCAATGATATCCGGGATCGCGCAGAGATCCTGTATGAGGAAATTAAATACCAGCAGGGCGCCGAATTAAACAAAACCACCTACCTGTTTTCAATCGCCGCAACAATTTTTTTACCCCTGTCCTTTTTAACCGGCCTGTTGGGGATCAACGTGGGGGGGATACCGGGCGCCGCCGTTGATTTTGCGTTTTGGATCTTTGTGGTGTTGTGTGTCATGGTCGTGGGCGCACAGATCGTGTACTTTCGGCGCAAGAAGTGGTTTTAGCGGTGGAATGGTTAACAGCACTTAACACCTACCCTCACGGGTACAGTGAAGCGTGGTTCGACGGACGCCGATACGGCGTGACGCGCCATCGTCACGTGCAAGGGCGGGCAGAAACGTTTTATGCCGAGCGGCTCGGTGGTCAGGACGTGATCAGTTGCAATGTTTATCATACCCATGTCCCGTTACTCAAGCCGTGCGAGATGTCGGCGGAAAAAGTTATCGATTTTTTAATCCGCAGTCGCCCCATTACCACAGCGTAAACGCGACGCGCAGTATCACTTAAAGAATGTACATAGGAAATTCATTATGACAGCACAGTATCATACGATTATCTTGGGCGGCGGGAACGCCGGATTTGGCGTCTCATCCGTGCTTAAGGAGGCGGGAAAATCCATGGCCATTGTTGAGCAGGCCGAGTTTGGTGGCACCTGCCCTAATCGCGGTTGTACCCCGAAAAAGATTTTAGTTGAAGCTGCTGGGTGCCTGGACATGATCCGCCGGGCTGAGGCACACGGTATTGAGGTTTCTGCGCCCGTGATCCATTGGGAAAAGCTGATCGCACGCAAGGACGAGATGATCGGCTTTATCCCCGGTGCGATGCATAAACTGGCGGACAATCGGGCGACGGTATACCGCGGTCAGGCACGCTTTACCGGGCCTAATCAGATCACGGTCGGCGACGATGTCCTGGAAGCAGAAAACATCGTCATTGCCACAGGCTCTAAAACCCGTCCGTTACCTATCCCGGGGGCTGAGCACCTGCTAACGTCAGATGATGTGCTGACGCTACGTGAACTGCCCGACTCGGTTGTGTTTGTCGGCGGGGGGGTTATTGCCATGGAATTTAGCCATGTGTATGCCCGCGCGGGGGTTAAGGTGACGATTTTGGAGGCCATGCCACAGCTGCTGCCACGCCTGGACAGTGACGCGGTGCGGGTACTGCATGATGAGACAGAAAAGCTGGGCGTGACCATCCACACCGCGGTGCAGGTGCAGCAAATACGTCAGACGGACACGGGGATGGTGGTCGATTGTATGATTGATGACACCCATCATACCTTCATGGCGTCGCATGTTGTTAATGGTACCGGGCGGGTGGCCAATGTGGACGGACTGGATCTGCAGACGGCGGGGATCACGGTTGATCGTGGGCATATTGAGACTGACGCATACTTGCGCACGGTCGATAACCCTGCGGTCTGGATCGCAGGGGATGCCATTGCACGGGCGCCGCAGCTGTCGCCCGTGGCCACGCAGGAGGGCCGCCTGGTCGGACAAAATATTCTCAAGGCCATGTCACAAGCGACGGATTATCGCGTGATCCCGACGTCGGTCTTTACGCTGCCGACCCTCAGCAGTGTCGGGCTAACAGAGCAGGAAGCCACCGCGCAAGGCCTACAGGTGAAGGTGCAACAGGTTGAAATGGGGGATTGGTTTTCCTCCCGCTCGCATGTTGAGTCACGGGCTTGGGCCAAAGTGATCATTGATGAGGCCGCGGATGCGTTTGTGGGAGTGCACATTGTCGGGCATAAAGGTGAGGAGCTGATCAATATGTTTGCCATGGCCATGCGCCACAACATTACCGCGACGCATTTCAAAGCGGATCTGCTTGCTTATCCGACCTTTGGCGCGGACATTCAAAACTGGTGGTGATCCGGTGCTCGCGTCCGGGCCTGTGCTGCCCGGGCAACGGCACGAATAGGAGGTGACAATGGCAGCGGACGTATCCATCGGGTTAGGGGGCAGTTGCTACTGGTGTACCGAAGCCATTTTTGCCTCCTTAAAAGGGGTTGTACAGGTGGAGCAGGGATGGCTGAGCAGCTACGGTGAGCAGCATTGGCCCTCAGAAGGGATCATCATGCGTTTTGATCCGCAGCAGATCACGTTATGCGACCTGATTGATATTCATTTGCATACGCACAGCAGCACCGCCGATCACAGTCGTCGTCACAAATACCGCAGTGCGGTGTACACCTATAATGATGCTCAACAGGCTGCGGCACAGGCCTGTTTAGTGCAGCTGCAATCCCAGTTTGATAAACCCTTGATCACGCGGGCGTATCGGCTCAACACATTTGAACGTTCGGCCGCGCACTATCAGGATTATTACTATACCGATCCCCAGCGCCCCTTTTGTCAGAACATCATCACCCCCAAACTGCGTCAGTTGTTGGCCTTGTATCAGGATAAGGTGGATGAAACGCGGTTAAGACTGGATACCTGAGCCGCAGTTATTCACCGACAAGGGTGACAATGTGCGTGTGATCATTATCCCAATATAACTGATAGATCCCGCCTTCTGCTGAGAGTTGGCGGCAGGTATACACCTCTGATGTCCGGACGTGCCAAAAGGCTGAGAGAACGGGAGCCGCAGAGCCGGTGGCGGGATCTTCAGGGGCGCCGTACTGGGGGGCAAAATAGCGGAAATAGATATCATTCACGGATAGGATATCGCGCGAGGTCACGATCAGGGCTCGTTTGGTAAACGCACTGTACTGCTTAGCAGGGAGTGTAAAATCCGCAACATGGGCCCGGTTAGGTAGCTGGATCACGTAGTAACCATCTTCAGCCTGGGTTTCCATTATGCGCCCCAATGGCACGTTTAAGAGACGTTTTAGTTCGTATGGTCGCGGAGCGGGATACAGCTTGATGTTATTGATGCGCATGATGTAGAGCTGTGCTTTTAGCTGAGTGACATGCAACATGTCATGGGCATAATGAAAGGTGACTTGGTTGGCTGCAGGATGTAGGTGTGTTAGCACGATGTCTGCTGCCGCGAGGGTCGCATGCCCGCATAACTGGATCTCCTGGGTCGGAGAAAACCAGCGAATGTGGTAAATCGGCCCCTCGGCTTGTTGGCCGGTATCGGCGATAAACGCCGTAACGCGCTGATGGGTCTTGGCCCATGTTAACAGTTGCTCGGGTGATTGAAGCTCCGTGGCGGTGCAGGGGTGTACACATGCCCAGTTACCTTTTTCTTTCACAGAATAAAATACACGCCGATGCAACGCTTTGTGCATATCTCCTCCATTGGTATCCGGCCCAAATATTTAAGTATAGTCATTTTACCTGGGCTCGGGTTTTTAACCAATGCACCAACGGTCACCGGTTAACAACGCCTCTCGCAAGTGAAAACACTGATGGTGGGTTAATATAGGAATAATGGCACGGAGTTCACCAGCAAAGCTATGTTCTTCTGGAGCAAAGAGTCAGGTGTAGAGCTAGCATTTTCTCGCCCAGGCAAGCCCACTGACAACGCGTTTGTGAAAAGTCTCAATGGTAAATTCAGAACATTACTATCATGTTCGACCTCATAGTTCATTGAATTATTTATCGCCTGTTGAGTATGCAAAGCAGGCTGCATAATATGAAAAACCTCATCGAAAAATTGGTGTTAGTTCAGGGGAAAAGTCAACATGGACATCCCCATAAGCTCACCTTACACTTTAGTGCATAATGTTGTTAATAGAGTGTTGAACATGCGAGATCTCATCGGAGGGCTTTTAGGAGGAATTTTTGGTTGGTTAACGTTGCCCGCTTGCGCCTACCAGGTTAACGTTGCTGAAGCTCTGAACTGGCACAGTTCAAAGGTGGAGATTGAGACGTATTATCGCCGGGTGTACCAACAGGCTAATATTGTGCCTCAATTCGTATATTACCCAGCTAAACGGGGGCTGAAATGGGTCAATGAGGGGCAGTTGGATGCTGAAGCAGTGCGGCTCGCCCTCATCGGTTCGCAATACCCAAATTTACGTCAGGTTCCCGTTCCGATTGCCACATTACGTACCGGCTTATTTTGCCTGACGCCGAGCGGCTGTGAGGGCTATGCCAATAGTATGATCGCTTATACCAAGGGGTATCGTGCTGCGCCGCACTTTTGTCAGCAGCAGCAATGGGATTGTGTTGAAGGCAACTCCCCGGGTGAGCTACGCAGGCTGCTATCGGCTGGACGTGTTGACGCATTATTATTACCTCTACATGATGTTGCTACCGTATTATGTGGGTTATCCGCATCACCACTTTTTTATATATTGAAGCCACAATTTGATCGGGCCGTTTATCATTATGTACACCATAAACACCACGCTATCATACCCGCACTTGTACGCGGCATAAGGCTCAGTGCACAACATAACCCCTTCGTTAATTTGCAGCAGCGGTGGCAGCAGCAGATCACCTCGTGCCAGGTGACGTTGTCGGCATTGCAAACGCCATGACGGATAGGCCCCTAGGCAGCGCGTACGAGCAGTCGTTTGATCACCAGCGGGTACACGATCAGTGACGTAAATATCATGATAAAGGCCATGGATAAAAAGGCCGGTTTAAGCATAAAATCATCAGGTAGCAGTAAAATCAACGCAATGGAAACAGCGCCGCGGGCTCCCGAAAAATTAAGTAACCAAAACGCATCAGATGATAGTGGTCGCGCCTCCAGCCGCAGTATCGGATACAACAAGGTTAATGCTAATAGCCGGGAAAGTAATAAACTCAGCAAAATAACACAAAGCATCACGACGCCAATTTGGGCCCAGGAAAAGTAGACGAATAAACTGGCCCCTAAGAGGAAAAACAAGATGGCATTGGCGATGTATTCAAAGTACTCCCACAGGTGATCATGAATATCTTTGTTGTGATCTCGCATATTGGCTTTTCCTAAACAAAAGGTCAAAATCACGTATAGCGAATGAGATACATTATCATGCACTTAAAAAGTGCTGACACCGGTTAACTTGAACCTTGTTGCTGGAAACACTGTATTAGGTAATCTTTCGGCCATAAGGCAACATCACTACTTATGTCTAATACCCTTTAGTATTAGACATAGGCAGAGAGAAAAACATGCGCGTAAATTGCTTCAATCTAATATATACTTCGACCTGTTAACCAATTAGTTTCACTTCAAACCTTCACTCATTTTGGATCGTACGATCCAAAAATATTCTTCACAAAATTGCATTAGTCTCGATATATCAACCGCTTACGACATCCCCCACAGGTCTGACCATGCGTTATTTATGGTTAAATGTGCCTGAGTCCTACTATTTAGTATCAACAATCATATGATGATCCAAAGCTGCTATTAGAGGAATATTCAATGAATACAATTGAGAATTATTTTCTATGCGTGAAAAAAGGGTTTTGTTTAGGGAAAACCTTTTTAAGTTCAGGTACGGTCAGACTTTTTGCACCGCCTCTGAGCTGGTTCAGGCTTAGTCCGTCATCAATGGCTGTTATGCTGTCCAGAAAGACGTGA
>NZ_JAKRFB010000072.1:0-15321 GCF_022348315.1 Alteromonas sp. MmMcT2-5
AAGCAAGAAATAATCACTCTGTTTGAGGACAAAAAAGACGGTTTTAAGTGGATCCAATACGCCGCAAATGGGTGGATCTATTAGGGTGCCAATCGACAAGTCTCTCAATAAGCTTTAAACGCTTACCGATAACGGGAGGCTTAGGCTCAATTTTAGGGCGAGCGATGACCTTGAGCGAACTCAATACGGATGTAGACATAATGTTTACCTCTATGGGTTAGTGAGGGCGAATAAAGCCCGGTTGGGGTTTTGCTTGCTTACGTTGGTTTTCATCTGCCAATAAGTTGATGGCAAAATCTCGAATTGATGCGTTAGGGCTAAACTTAGTGCGGCGCGCTAAGATGGCAAAGTCACCTGGAGTTAGGTATTTCAGTTGAAGCAGCGTTGCACTTTCTGACTCGCTTAGCCTTTTAACTCTTGTTATTTGTTTATACAACTCTAGCACTTGCACTGAAGTTAAGTACTGACAATCAAGCTTGAAGTCGAAACGACGTAACACCGCTTTATCTAGTTTGGTGACAAAGTTTGTAGCGGCAAATAAAGGTTGAGTGAAACACTCTATTTGCGTTAGAAACTCATTAACGAACTGAAGCTCATGTTGAGCACTTAGCCCTTCCCGAGCACTGAGCAAGCTGTCAACTTCATCAAGAAGGATAACCTGCTCCTCTGCGTGTGCGCGTTGGAAGAGTTCGGCAATTTTCTGTTCGCTTTCACCCACCCATTTACTTAATACGTCCGAGCATTTAACCCGCAAGAGCTTTCTATTGTTTAACTCAGCAAGATAATGCGCATAGGCGGTTTTACCTGTACCTGGCGGGCCTGAAATTAACGTTCGACTAGGTAGGTTGTGTTTCAGCGCATAAGTAATATCATCAAGGTAGGCTTGTGGCTGCTTGATGTTAAGGTAGCTTACTTCAAACGGAATTTCGCCCTTGTAGTTGAGCTTGTCTTGCCACTGCTCTGTCGCGCGGAGAGAGTACTCGACGACATCGTTTACCACTGTTTCTGCATCAACGCTCTTTGCTTTAATGGTGTGCGCAATGTGAGTTGCATTGGCCACTATCGCAGGCGTGATATTCTCTACCTGACTGATTTGCTTTCGAGCAGCAAGAGACACACCTAACCCGCGATAGTAAAAGCGCGTAACGCTTTCTATTTCTTCAGGTTTCAATGAAGGTACATCAATGGCGAGCTTGAACCTTCTGATAAAGCTGGCTTCAAGGCTCTGCACATAATTGGTTATCCAAATGCAAGGGATATCGTTGTACTCGATAAAACGCTGTAGGTGCTCTTTACTGTATTGGCTATCAACATTTTCAAATAAGCCCTCACACTCGTCGACTAACATCATAGCGTTAGATTTGTTAGTGAGTAATGAGTTGAGCAAAGAAAGATAACGAAGCCTGTCCTTGTTAGGGAAGCGACTGTTAAACTCATCATCGGCATAGTTGCTAGCTAGTGCCGTAGAGCGGATTTCATAAAGCGTTCTACCACAACTTTTCGCTAGTGCTCGAGATAATTCCGTTTTGCCTGTTCCAGATTCACCATACAGCAATACACTTGTACCCACGGTTCTGGCTTGTGTAGCAGCATTTAAGTATCGCGCTAGAAGCTCTGTATTGACATGTGGAAAATCCTTGAGCCCAAATGCAGCGTTAGGAGACGGGTGAAGCAGCGGCTCGACCAGCATCTCTCTAGAGGTTATTTTTTCAGTAAGTAACTTACGGATAAGCACCTTAGGCATTTCGCCAAAATCATACGATAAAAAATCCACATCCGGTAAGAAACCATATTGATTCAATCGCGCTGTAGCATGAGTAAACTGCTCGTCATTAACGCCTGTAATGTCTTTAATAATTTCATTCAGAGACAAATGGCTAGCTTGTAAATGCACGGATGAAGCTAACGCCCTCAACCACTGATTTACTTGAGAAAGTAAAGCGAACTGAACAAGCAAATCGGTTTGTTTCGGCAAATCCATTAGGCTTCTGATGAAGCTACAGTTGTCTAGAAACGTTTTGGTAACCTTAGGCTGTCTATCACTAATAGTTAAGCATGCTTTATAGTTAACGCTTTCATTTCTGTCTGTGAAAAACGGTACGCTTGAAACACTGCTTCCGCGCAGATTAGACGCAAGGCTTTTACTAAGTACATCGGTATCAACTGATGGCAAATATCGAAGTAACCGCTTGCCCCACTCACACGCAAGATAATGCAGCTCACCAGACTTTCTTAACACTTTATGAGACATATAGACCTCACAATTTGTAGGAAAGTAAGGAGGCAGCTTGTTGCATGACCTTTTCACTGCGTTTGTCATACATAATCGTCGTACTGATATCTGCATGCCCTGCCATCTGTCGAACGGTATTTAAATCGACATTCTGCTCGAGTAAACGTGTGATGAAAGTACGTCGAAGGTCGTGTGGTGACACTCTCTCAATGCCAATGGCAGACAATGATTTACGAATTAGAGAATAAACAGCACATGAAGATAAGTGAGTATCGTGTTGGATGTTCCCACCTCTCGCTACTCTGTGAAACAAATAACCTTTGTGTTTACCACGTAACGCTAGCCATTCGTTTAGCGCGTGCTGCGCCCACTCCGGTAAGTGAACGGTACGGCTCTTGTTCCCCTTCCCTTTCCTCACAATAAGTGCCGAGCCTGCTACATAGTCTTGAAGTAATAGCGCAACTAGCTCACTTCGCCGTAGCCCCGTTCCAAGGAGTGTTGCCAATACAGCATAATTACGGATACCGAGTACGGACGTATTTTGTTTCAAATATGCGAATAGCGTTTGAACCTGCTTGACCGAAAGCGGCTTACCGTCATGCGCGCCGTGGCTCACTTTGCTGATAGCGCGGAGCTGAACTAATTGTATTTCAGGCGCAAGACCTGACATAACAGCCACGCTTACAATACTGCGTATTGCTGTAATTGCTCTGTTTATAGACCGTGCAGACCAGCCATTAGCAATAAGCAATGCTTTGATATGACTAGCTTGCTGAAAGTCTATCTTGTGGTACATCATCTCACGCTTTTTTTCGGGCCAACGTAGCAAATCGGCGATACTATTGAGCTGTGAAGCAATAGAACGCTGACTATTAGGTGCAAGTCGACCTAAATACAGCGTATAGGGGCATGCAGCATTCATAAAATGCTCCTATATTTAGTTTAAAAGTATTGAAATAAAATAGGATTGCTGTGAAAAGCTAAATATATGATAGCGAGGGTTGGTGAAAGGTAATACGGCTGTTTTGTACCAGTTTAGTGAAGCTAAGGTACGCAGGCACCTTAGCTTTAATGGTTTGTTGTTATTGCTTCAAGAAGGTTTCAACGAACTCCTTTTGGGTACATCGCCCCCTATTACTAACCCACTTACGAAAAGGGCTGCAAAAGTGCTTGAGGTACTTGATAGAAGGTCCATAATCCCAGCTGAATTCCCCGGAATGAATATCTATTCGATGACGAGCCATCAACCTTCTCAGCTTTCTCCGCTCATTATCACTTTGCTGAGCAGCAATAACTTGATGAGCACCTAAGTTCTTAATACAGTTTAGTAATCTGAAGTCTAACTGAGTCGATGTACATAACTTATCGAGGTCGTAGATAAACAAATTGTCGAGAGCTATATGCTTATCAACTAGTGAAATCAGCTCCTCCCAACAGGTTGCATTCTTCAGTTTTACTTTCTTCTCGATGCGGGTGCAAGGCTTGTTTAGACTGGGTGCACTCGGTCTGCCAGACCTCAAGAGTTTTTCGTTTCGGCTGTACGCTGTGACTCTAACTGTGGACCGCAAACTTCCGATACCTACTCCTGTTAGTGATCCATTTTCAACATAAAACGCACTTTTTTTGCTTCCGCGTAGCTCAACGCCAATTGACCCAAGCGGGCGAAAGAAATCAGTCGCTAGATGAAACATTGATATACTGAACAAGGGAGTAAAGCCTTGCCTCTTATTACATTTTCGGGTGAGATATTTAAACCAGAAACGAGCAACGTCATAGTGATATCTGGTTAGCGGAAAACCTTTCAACTGAATTAGAAGCTTTTCATCGATAGAGTATCTGTAACCAGTGCTTATAACTAAACAAGGTGTTTCAGTGTTTATCTTTCCATATTGAAATTCTTTGCACAGCGGCAGAATTACACTCTGCTGGTAACTTCTAGAGCGCTTCATGATGGCGTATGGTGAACAATGGTTCTTGAACGAAAGCTTTTCCACACATTTGAACAAAGATTGCTCAAATTGGGCCAAGTTTTCATTTGATAGCCCGGTCACTAAGATGTTTAGGGCGTCTATGTCTACATTGATTGTATTTCCGCGCATATTAAAGTTCCTCCTCTGATTCTTCCAGTTCTATGAGGCAATTCTCGAGGTCTTCAATTAGCGCTTGCACTAGCTCTTCGTCGTCAATTAGCGTAAATATTATTTTTGCAATTGCTTTTTCATCTTTGACCGTTAGCGCTTCTTTCAACCGAGAGAAGTCAACATCCTTAGTTGGCCCACTTTTGGGGGCATCAACAGTTTCGCTAATACATTGTTCAACAAATTTCTTTGTGACGCTTTCCGGTGAGGGCTTAGATTTTATTTTCAGATTTTCACAGACCTTACGCCATACTCGATACCTTACATCAACATGAAGTTTGCGCATTGCTAGTAGTGATGAATTGGAATACTTACCAACAGGTAGAGATAAGCTTAAAGCTATCTCACCTGCTTTTGCGTGTTCAAACAGCATTGAGTAACTTATACTCGGAAAGGTTTCAGTACAGAAACTCTTGAAGTTTGGGAAGCCAATAACACTATAAGCCTGATTGATGTAAAGGGTTGTAACACTTTCTGCAAAATCGCAGTGTGAATCATTTATAAGATCGATTAGATCGTAAATTTTATCTTCATTTAATAAACTCATTTTAATCTCCGTAACAAATTGACTGACTATCAGCGACACGAAATTGCCGCTCACGGAGGAATTAGAAAAAACGACAGCGATCTGCATAAAAAATAAATAAAAAAGCAGAACAATTAGGAATAACAACCAACTCAAGTAATATAAGGTTATTAATCATACCCTTACACCATTATTTAGAAGTAAATCCTGAGCTCAGGATTAGTAAGCACCCTTATAAATTTGAATTACACAACTACGAATTAATGATAATCGACAAAAAGTGACCTAGAACATCAATTCCATTATCAAAATGTGCTCTATTAAGCACGCTGCACAGTCATATTAAGATTATTGTGGTTTATCACTCATAACGAAGCATTGGCTTGATTTACTTCTTTTAGGACAAAGTGATGTACCAAAGTATCTTAACTCTGATGCTCTGCCGTGCATGAACAGCCTTGCCTGGAATAGCAATTTTCTTTACTGGGGCACCACAGAAAGTCATATAAGGTATTAATTGGCCAAGTTAGATATATCTTTTCTCTTTAATTCAAATAGCGATAAAAACCGATGGTGATAAGCCATAGACTCGTAGGTCTCATTAGAGGAATTAGCACAAGTCCACTAATTGCGGCCTAGTTAAAACATCGACATCAACTCACCCATGGTTTATAATTTAGTGGAAATAATAAAATTTATAAACCACTTGGAGATTGACTATGTTTTCAGAACGTTTGATGCGAGCACGTAAAGCTGCAGGTATGTCTATGAACGCTCTGGGCATTGCAATTGGTGTATCTGCTAATGCTATTAAGAAATACGAACATGGCGAAGCAATGCCGTCATCAGGGAAGCTTTATAAACTCGCAAAGACTTTAGGAGTCCGCTCAGAATACTTTTTTCGACCAACAAAAGTGGAGTTGGGACATGTTGAGTACCGAAAACGTTCTAATACCCCACAGAAAACTCTCGACCGTATAAATGGCGATGTTCTAGATCAAGCTGAATTATGGACTGAATTGCTAGACCTTTTTCCAGATTCTGTCCGTCCGATAAGTAAATTTACTCTACCAGGTAATTTACCCGAGACAGTTGATTCTGAAGAAGCAATTGAATCTATTGCTGAACAAATGCGGAAAGAGTGGCAGTTAGGTCTTAACCCTATTCCTGATATGATCGATTGCCTTGAATCTCGAGGCATTATGGTTATCTGTACCGACGTCAATATAGGTAATAAGTTTGATGGATTAGCCGGACAGATCAACGAGTCACCAGTTATTGTTGTATCAACAACACAGCCTGGAGATCGACAGCGGTTTACACTAGCTCATGAGCTAGGTCATTTAGTATTGCACGGTCGGTTACCTGATACTATTGACGAAGAGAAAGCATGCAACCACTTTGCAGGTGCCTTTTTACTACCTTTGATAGCAATCAAACAACACCTTGGCACATATCGGCAGGCTCTTGAGCCGCGTGAGCTATTTATGCTTAAGCAAGAGTTTGGCATTAGTATGATGGGCATTTTGGTTCGTGCGGGTCAGGCAAACGTAATTTCATCATCTTTGCAAAAGCAATATTACATGAAATTCAATAAGCTCAAGTGGCGTACACGGGAACCAGGCACCGCCTACCCTCAAGAAACAACATTTCTTTACAAACAGCTCGTCTATCGAGCGTTAGCGGAAGATTACATCACAGAATCAAAAGCTGCTGAATTTTTAAAAATGCCACTTTCAGCATTCCACAAAGAACGTAAGCTAGGAATGGCTGATGCAATTACTAATTAGTGACGCAAACATCCTAATTGATATGGAAGAAGGGGAACTGCTGCCACAAATGTTCCAACTTCCTTATAACTTCTCCATCCCCGATATCTTGTTTTACGAAGAACTAGAACAAGAACACAACCATTTAATTGAGCTGGGTTTGAGACTTGATGAGCTTGAGGGAGAGTTAGTAAGTTATAGCGTAGCGCTTGTTGAGCAATATCGAAAACCTAGCCGCAATGATTGTTTTGCGCTTGCGTTGGCGAAACATCATCAGTGCCCACTTCTTACTGGAGACAAAGATTTACGAGCCGCAGCAGAAAATGAAGCTGTTGTTGTCATGGGCACAGTGTGGCTCTTAAAACAACTTGTAATACTACAGCTTATTACAGCGGACGAAGCGAGGACCTCATTAACTCTAATGAAAAATGCTGGCCGTAGGCTGCCATGGCGGAGAGCTGAAGAGTATATTTTAGAAGCAGAACAGCAAATATTGAAAGAACATACACTTGAGCCATGAGTATCAGGAACTATACCGTTGCTTTAAATACAACCACGCCTTCTGTACTCAGCCTCCCAAACCTTGAAGCGCTGTGTAAGTAACTCTTTGGTTTTTAAACCTCGTGCGAGCGCACGTTTGCTTTTTGCCCTTTCTTCTTTATTTTCGAACGTTACTCCGGATAGCTCCTGCTCAAACATACTAGGTACGACATGACTGTAGTGTTGCTCTATCATCGCAATGCTAGTACCGCATTGTCGAGCAAGTACATCAACTCTTAAAGTTCGGCTAAGTAATTGCCAAGTTATGTAAGTATGGCGCAGCGAATAGAGTGTTCTTGGTCCATCTGGGCTGGTCTTCAGCTCTGCTTCTTCTAATGCAGATACAAAGGTTCTACCCAGTTCATTGGTACTTGAACCGTCTGCTAAGAGAAATATCTTGTCGGACGGTCGGCGATTAGGAAAACGATCCATTAAATTCATTAGGGGAAAGACAAATTCATCTTTGCACACAACGGTTCTAGTGCCAGTATGTTTAGTGGTCTTGCCTTTTCGTACCTTGATTTTAAAAATAACTTGGTGCTCTTGTCTCGTCATTAAGATGTCAGCCCAAGTCAGTTCTTCCATTTCAGTGCCAGGACGAATACCTGTATTGACAACTACGTCAGCATAATCAAGTAAAAGTTCTCTTATTTGCCTTGTCTTTTCCTTACGGCTGTTGTCTCTCATACTTTCGAGAGTTTCAACGACCTTCTCATATTCAACTTCGCTGAAAGCAGCACGTCTAGCCCCCTGCTCTCCTTTGTTGCTTAATACTGGAACCTGAACTGGCAACATCCATTGGTTTTCAATCGCTGCTTTAAACACCATTTGTAGCGCAGCGTTATGATTTAGAAGAGTCGATTTGTTAAGAACCTTACCAGCCTTTTGTATTCGCCAAATGTCGAACTCTTTAAGCTTGTCTTGGTCAATAGAAGTGATATATGTACGGTCAAAAAATGGAATATGATATTTTTTCAAAGCCCCAATGTAGTCTTTGTAGCTAACTTTTCCACCGCCGTGAGCAAGCTCATGTTCCATAGCAAGAATGCTTTTTGCAGCTACATCGCGAAAACGCTTGCTCGTTGTGAGTGTTCCGGTTTCCGCTTTTATTTTCCACTCCATACGTAACAGTCTAGCCGCTGCTACAGCTTCTTCTTTATCAACTTGTTTAGTTGATTTGCAATGCCACTTCCCGAAAAGTTGAAAACGGGCGTACCACTTTTTGCTGTTATCTTGCAGGAAAACGTAGAGCGTGTCGTCGATGTCATGTCTTGCTAACTGCTTAGCCATAAATACCCATTTGCAAAGAAAAAATAATGCGCTTACTTCGAGTATATATGGCTTAGTTACAATAGCTACCTGTTTTATATAGATATTTTTAGGTTATGTTAATACACATTAACGTGACCTATTAGTCTGAATCTAGAAACCTGGTGGCGGTTCAAGTCCGCCCACTGGTACCATCTCTTTTCTTACCAATGAAAGAGATAACAATAAGCCGACGCAAGTCGGTTTTTGTGTCTGAAATTCGTTGAACGCTTTATTAACGCATAACCTTCGAATCTTCAGCGTTCGCTGCGACCGACTAAGCCATAGTTTCACTGTGAAAGTAAATAGGACAGTCACTTTCCCTAGCTATATTTGATAATGGCAGCTGATTTTATAAATCCCCCACACAGCCGAAGTTCTTAGCCTTTTAATATGAACAAAGATCTAATTGAGAAATGGGCTAACAATTAAAATGAAGAGCAGTCGCTATATTGAAGCTGAGGATATTATACTGTCACAATACCAGTGAAAGGCGTTCCAAGCGTCTTTCACTGGCTCCTTGTTTTAAATGAAAGAAACTTTGCTCGTTTATGGGACTGATTTGAAACTTAGAACAACTTCTAATATTAAAACTCAAAATGAAAGTTAACTAATTCATAAAGTTGCGCTTGTAAACTATAAAAATGGAAGCACAGCAATACCAATTGCAAGCCATACATACGCGATTATCGAAAGCGTCAGCAATACCCAATCGCCAAGGCTTTTACTGCCTGAGGTCGATTTCTCTTTTTTGGAGTAATGCCAAAAGATGAATGCGCCGGTTAATGTAAGAAAGGCCACATTCAAGAAAAAAGCGTAATCAATGTTGAAGAACTCCCGATCGGTCATCGACTGAAACCCGGAGGCATCTGGTAAGTGCCCCAAGAGATCGAGTCCGTAGTGCATGACGAGCGAGACTCCTACAAGGGCACATAGAAATACAATCAGTATATAGATAGCCATTTTCCAGCCATAGTACTGCGCCTGAATCCGCAACACTGGAAATACCACCAAATCACTAAAAATAAACGCCATTACTCCGGCGAAACTGACCCCCTGCCCGAATAACACCGCCGCTAGCGGAATGTTGCCCATTGAACCAATAAACGTAAAAAAAGCCGCGACTGGGCCTACGATTGTCTGTGCGAGAATTTGTAAAAAGGAATTCGACTCCTGTCCGGCCCCTATGAAGAGAGATTGAAAAAATTCAGTGGGAACGAATACCGCGATGATACCGGCAACCGTAAATCCAATGGTTACATCTTTCCATACCATCTTCCATTCCATTGTGTAACGGCTGGCAACTTGGTGCCATCCTGCTTTACTCATTATTTTATCTTTCCAGCCTTTTTCCTTACTATTTGCCTGGCTGTCGCCTCCCTCTGCTTTTTTCGCGTGTGATTGCGCTTTTTCCTCAAGCTCTTTTTTACACGTCAGTTTGACCAAAAGCCACACGGCCAGGATAAGCAGAATACCACCGACATATTCTCCTACAACGAACTGCCACCCAAGAAAAATAGAAATGATTATGCCTAATTCCACCACCAGGTTGGTGGACGCCAACATGAAAGCAAGCGAAGGAACTAAGCCTGCACCTTTTACAAATAGGGCACGCGTCGTCGATAACGCAGCGAAGGAACATGAACTGGAAATAAAACCAAAGAAAGTGCCCAATGCCACACTTTTAGGGCCGGCTTTTCCCATGGACTTTTGCATGCGCTCTTTGGTCACAAAAACTTGGATCATTGAGCTTATTAGGTAACCAAGCGCGAAAGCCCAAAAAGCCATCCAAAACAGACCCAAGGTAGTGTGAGCCGCCTCTTGCCATTGCGTTAAAAACTCACTCATTGTTCTCTCCTTTAAGACAATGTTAATCAATCGCCGATTCAATTAATGGCTTTATGGATTGCTGCGTATTTGTATCTCAACCATCGGTGCATGGAACATTACATTCTGTGCTGTATCATGATGCCTGAGCCTGAAGCACTTGGTTGATACGTGACGAAACAAGTCAGTGCTAAGAGAATGAATTATTTAAGGTGATGCGGGTATTACTTCTCATCAATACTGATGTCTCTTGCTTTAGTGTAAGCTTCCCAACCTTCTTTTGCTGCATAAGGTACAATGAGCAATGCCGCCACAGGATCAGCCCACCACCAACCAAACCAATTTACCAATAGCAAACCGGCAAGGACAACGATCGTTTGGTATAAGCAGATAAAGGTATCTTTAGCATCGGCGAGTAACGCCGGGCTATCCAGCTTGCGGCCATATTTTCTTTTGAAATGAATCAAAATCGGGTTGATAAGCAAGGAAGTAACTAAAATGATTAACCCCATAGTGCTCCAGCTTGACGTTTGCTGACTAAGAAGTTTTGTAACGGAATCATAAGATATAAATATGCAGACCAAAGTAAATGATACGGCAATCACGTAGAGAGTGATTTTCTTCCGTCTATTTACTTGTTTTTTATCAATTCCCTTAAGTTCGCCGTGTAGACGCCAGCCTAGCGTGGTAGCGCTTAACACCTCTATTGTACTGTCCAATGCCCACCCTATGAGCGCTGAACTATTAGCAATTATTCCTGCGATTAAAGCTACTATGACTTCAATTGCATCATAGATGACATTTAATATTTGAAGCGTTCTGGCCTTTTTTAAATCACTTTTTCTTGTTGGTTCCATGTTTTACCTTTTATATATTCCATCCAATAAAATCTTCATATTTTTTCGCACTCGTTCTATACTTGTTTCTTTAGAAGTCAAGTAAGCTAATTACGCCATTTCCAAAACTTGCCTGAGTACAGATAAGCACTGCGTACATGGGGTCCATTGTGACCAGGTTTTATAAAAGGGGCCTACCACATTTTCCAGACAACATTTACTAAAAAGGAAAAGAAATGACATTTGCTTGCGGGCTTGCAGACAAATGTTTAATTCTATTCATCACGCGCTTTATCTGAACGTAAGTATTTCCACAACGCAGCCACTGCCCCGATTAGGACCATCACTACCAGTAGCCAGATCAAACCCATACCTATCATCATTTCAACCCCCATCGTCTCTCCCATACAATTCATCATGATTTATGTACTCCCTAATTGAACCACCCGCATTTATGTAAACCGGCAAAGCCATAATGACGTCAAATTGAACCATCATAGGCCTTAGAGTGCAGTACCCTTAGACTAGAGGTAGGCGGGCACTCTTGGCTCCAATTTTTCCATAGGTTTTTGCGTTCGCTTTTTGTTGACAAAGACTTGGCTCATTGAGCTTATTAGGTAGCCAAGCACGAAAACCTAAAAAGCCATATAAACAGTGCCAAGGTAGTATGAGCAGTCTCTTGCCATTGCGTTAAAAACTCACTCATTGTTCCCACGTTTTTGGCGATGTTAATCCATCCCTGATTCAATTAATGGCTTTATGGATTGTTGCGTATTTGTACTTTAACTATTGGTGCGGGGATCATTTGGCAAGGCCTGACTTTCCTAGACACTTTCTATGTCCTTAAAATACTGCCTGTCATATTCTGTTGGTGACGTGCTTCCGTTGGCAGGATGAGGTGTTCCGGAAGACTATTACATTTGATGATTTTTACTATTACAACCTGATAAGTAAGCGGAAGAGATTTCTTGACATTGTTCGTAGGAATGAGGCCTGACTTTGCAAAGAATTTGCAAAGCTTCTCAATGTAAACATATACCCATGATTTCAATAAAGTAATGTATGCGCATTTATTTCAAAATCCGTTGCTAGCGATAGCGTGGCGGTTCAAGTCCGCCCACTGGTACCATATTCTTCTTTTAGAATAATATACTGAAACCGACCTTTGAGTCGGTTTTTTATGTCTTATTTTCTATTCAAACGCGGATGTATCATCCATGAGACTGTATTCAATCGTCGCCAAATGCATCACCCAGTTCAATCAGCCCTGCCTCTGACAAATTTATGAGTTTTAATAATGCTATAGTTTGTTGCTGTTCTTCGTAGTCATTCGCATCCTGAATAACATACTTTGGCTTGCCATTTTGCGTGACCAAAATGGGATTATCCAATTCCAGATATTCGCATGTTCCTTCATGTAAGATACAGTTTGAGTTTTCATGACAATCTCTATTGGTCTAAATATAGACTTATTATAGTCCGATAGACGAAAAATGAAACGGATAGATTTCCGAGTGGCCCGCAATATTTTCATGATATACCTATACCGGAACATTTATTTAATCAATTCGGCTTCAAAATTGAAAACTCTGCATGTTATGCTTACACATCAATTCAGCGATTAAAGACCACTTACTTGACAAAGTTTGATAAAGATCTCCCGAAGTTAGAGATGCGGCTTGACGCATTTTTTGATGCCATTGATGACGAAGATTACAAACTTGCCCGACTCATTGTAAAAAAGGCGGTCAGGAAATTCCCCCGACATCCTGTTTGCTTCGCGCTTCAAGGGTTAGCAGCTGTATTTATCGATGACGATCATACCGATGGTTATTTGTTTTTTAAGCAAGCAATAAACAGTGGCTACGCACCTGCTTTTGTATACTTTAACTTTGGACTCTGCGCCGAAAAATCTGGCTCAATTGCTGAATCTTTAGCGGCTTTTCAAAATGCGCTGGACAGTGCGTCACCGGAAGAACTTCATCAATATGAACCTGCCAGACTCCATCTCCAGGCGATTAGAGAACAACTTCCCGAACACCTCACTTTAGAACAGTACCTTATAGACGCCAAAATTTTTGAAGAAGGTGTTGTATTGTTAGAAAGTCATAAGTTCAGTGAAGCGGCAAACTGCTTTACTCTGCTGTTAAAAACCCAGCCTGAGCATGTACAAAGCTGCGGCAATTTGGGAATTTGTCAGATGTATTTAGGCGATCACTTGTCTGCAAAACGTGCGTTTCATCGAGCGTTAGCGATTGATCCAGATTACCGGTTAGCTGAAACTAACCTGACATTATTAAAAGCGCTTGAAGACGGAGAGATAGAAGAGCTTCCCGGACTTGGTATTACCGATTTCTATGCAGAAAAAGAGAAAACCTCAAATCCTGCCACTGAACTCAATCAGGCAATATCACAAGCCGTGGCCAACGAGCAGTTTAATTCAATTGAGGATGCCCAAGCATTTGTTGAGAACTATATGAATGAGCATAACAGTTCACCAAATACTGATATGCTTAACCTCACACCAAGCCAAACTCACAAGCTACTTACTGAGCCTTTCGAATCCAGTGATTTACTTAGCTGGCAATTTTCGGATGTTACCAAATTTACATCAGCCCCTGTTTATTGGTTAGCTGTAAATTTAATAGGAGCGTTAGGGGCTGATGGAGTTAAGTGCACCGCCAATGGAAATTTGCCCCGCAATTTATGTCGGTCTCTATTCGATAGTTATATGAAAAAGTTTGCTCCCAACCTTATAGTTTCCAAAATAAATAAAGAAGACGATTTCATTAACCTACATGTAGTTCGCAGCATCTTGTTGATTGCCAAGTTAATTCGTAAACACGGTGGACGCTGGAAGCCATTGAAATCAACATGGCAACTTTATGAGCGCATACAGCAAGGTGATAACACAGCTTCGACTGAACTTTATCAAGTGCTGTTTCAGACGTATGCTACTGAGTACAACTGGGCGTACATTAGTGGCAATGAGAGCGATTGTGCATTCTATCAGTTCAGTATAGGTTACTCATTGTATATGCTTCG
Organism: Alteromonas sp. MmMcT2-5; assembly: GCF_022348315.1. Classification (NCBI taxonomy): domain Bacteria; kingdom Pseudomonadati; phylum Pseudomonadota; class Gammaproteobacteria; order Alteromonadales; family Alteromonadaceae; genus Alteromonas; species Alteromonas sp. MmMcT2-5. The sequence goes on from NZ_JAKRFB010000072.1 coordinate 14,223, forward strand.
TCATCTTGGCGCTGAATGGCGACATTACCGAGAATACCAGGTACTTTATGAGCAGGCTTTCCCAGAACAAGTAGATCCGCTTTCAGAGTTTTCAAATGTAAATTTTCCTTCACAATATATTCTTCATTTCTGGTTCGACTTTGCGTGGCAAGTCGGCCTAATAGAAAAACGTGAAAGTACCGATGAAAAAAGAATAAGCTTTTCCAAAGAAATTATCGCGACTCCTCTGTTTAGCGAGCTGATATCTTGGCACATATGAATCCGGTGATAAAAACCGTCATTTACTCTAATCGAATGCATGCGGCATCAGTAATTATAGCGTCTTCAATAAACATCAATTTATTTGTTATGGCATGGAATTTCAGATCAAAACACACCGTTTATTTGAATCTGATAGAAAGGGATTCCACCTAAACCTCATCAGCTTTGTTTGGGGCTTCATGGACTGGGGAAGGGAGAATCGGGTAAAGTAGCGCTACGCATTTTCTATGCGAAAAACTGTTAGTCATGCAAATAATTTGCAAAGCGTCATTCTTACAATTTAACTTGCTGAATTACAATAACTATTTCAAAAACCAACTTTTCAAAATCCGTTGCTAGCGATAGCGTGGCGGTTCAAGGTCGGTCCCATCAAGCCCGCCCATTGGTGCCATCTTCTTCTAAAGAAGAAGATACTGAGACCGACTTTTGAGTCGGTTTTTATTTTTTGACTTCACTAGAGGCTGTTAATCTTTGTATGAAAAGCAGTCGGCATAGCAACGAGGTATAATTGTTTCGCCAAAAATAATTAACCGTAATGTTGCTATGCCAAGAACGATGCTAACAGATGATGCGTGGGAAATCCTAAAAGTACTGCTAAAGGAGAGTGGTAGAGTCTATAACAAATATGAGCACCGAAATAGGCTGGAGGGCATACTTTACCGAATGCGTACCGGCATTCAGTGGCGAGATTTGCCACCTGAATTTGGTCTCTGGAATACGGTCTTCCGACGATTCAATCTATGGTCGAAGAAAGGCATATTGCAAAAGTTATTTGAAAGCTTAGCCTCCGAGGGTGACCCAGAATGGTTGTTTCTTGATGGTAGTATAGTTAAAGCGC
>NZ_JAKRFB010000073.1:0-14644 GCF_022348315.1 Alteromonas sp. MmMcT2-5
TTAAAAAATCCGATACCAGAGACTGATATCGGATTTTGAAGCCTTAAAAAGATCGGTCAACCGATCATGAAAATTTTCTTAACTGATCGGCATTACGCCATAGGCGGGTATTTTTTTGGTCTATTAATTTCTGAAAGGAAAGCGAACAGCTAAACCCTAACCATTGAATCTCGTTTTACTACCGTAGGAGTATATTTAAAGGTAAGTCCATCTTCTGGTTTGCTTCCCGAAGCATACTTTAACGCTAGCTCTGCCGCTTTTGCTGCCATCATTTCTACTGGATAACGCAGAGTCGTTAATTTAGGACGACAGTACTTTGCTAACAGCACATCATCGTACCCCATCACAGATACTTGTTCTGGAACTGAAATACCATGATCCTGCAGCATGGTCATAGCACCAGATGCCATAGCATCGTTATAAGCCAAAACAGCAGTGAATTTTGCACCAGTAGCAAGCAAGTTTTGCATTGCCAGTTCACCACCTTCCTGATCGGGCGTAGCATACTCAATCATGCTTTCAGGCAAGCTTAAATTCGCATTGTTAACTGCGTTTCTAATCCCTTCGAGGCGATGATTAGGATCGTCTATGCGATACTGACTGCTTATCACCGCGACATGTTCATGGCCTTGGTTGATGGCATATTCCGCCATAAGGCGACCACCGGTTACGTTATCAAGCCATACACAACGATTTGCTATCTCTGGTATATAGCGGTTAATTAATACAAAGCCTGGAACTTGGTTTGCAAAACCGATCAGGGTCTCGTCATCAAGTGCTTTGCTGTGCACTACCATGGCTTCTACTCGATGCTCTAGCAGTGTTTCAATAGCGCGAAGTTCAGTCTCTTTTTCAATAGAGCCGGCACTTAATAAAATTTGAACGTTATTTTTGCGGGTAATGGACTCCACACCGTGGGCTAACATAGCGAAAAATGGGTCGTGGAGCTCAGCAATGACAACGCCTAAAGATGCGCTACGTTTGGTTACAAGTGCCCGCGCATTAGCGTTGGGACGATAACCCATTTCTTCCATGATTTTTTTGACACGCTTGCGAGTATCATTGCCCACTTTAGGACCATTATTAATAACCCTTGATACGGTCGCTAATGAAACGCCAGCGGCTTGGGCGATATCTTTTATTGTTGCCATTTTCTTTCAAACTTCGTTTTATTGCGTGGAGTGTCGATTGACCTGATTGCCATAGCGTACATTATATTTACAAAAAAAGATAAAATTCTAACGCTTAGCTTAAGGTGTCTTTCACGGGGCTGAGATACATTAGAGAGATGAAGAGCGTTAGATTACCTAAGTGGTTTTACCTTCTATGATTGTTAATCAAACCGCTGTAAAAAAGAATGGAAAACGTATAACCTCCTAGACATTCTGAAAGATTGCATTATTCATTAATGTATAAAAAATGTGTGGTAGGTTGGAAAGCGTCAGTTTACTAAGCACGTCTTAAGGTAAAAATTTTGTTATGAAAATAAATGTATCTGCATTTGGTGAAGTTGAAGGCGAAGTCGTAAACGCCTTTACGTTAACTAACGACAACGGCATGTCAGTTACTTTGCTTAACTACGGCGGAATTATTAAAGAAATTCACTTCCCGAATGCAGAAGGTGAATCGGTAAGTTGTGTCCAAACTTTCGAGACTCTACAAGACTATATAGATGACCCGAGCTATCGCGGTGCGATCGTAGGACGCTACGCAAACCGAATTGGACATGGCTCGTTTGCGTTAAATGGAACAGAGTACACCTTAGATAAAAATGGCGGTGAACATAATCTACACGGCGGTCTAGCCGGGTTTCATAAGAAGGTTTGGGCGGCAAGCATCCAAGAGAAGGCGGACAGTGTGGCTGTAACATTTACCTTAACTAGTCCCGATGGGGAAGGCGGCTTTCCCGGTACTGTTAATGTAGAGGCATGCTATTCCCTTGATCAAAACAACGAGTTATCTCTTGTGATCACCGCAAATACAGACAAAGAAACCCCGCTTAGTTTCACGCAGCATGCTTACTTCACGTTGAGCAACGACCCGCAAGTGGGTAATACATTGCTACATATAGATGCTGACAAAGTCACGGACGCAGATAGCACCTTGCTGCCAACTGGAAAACTGGTCGAAGTTGCGAATACTCCCTTCGATTTCACGAAACCTACAGCAATAAAAGAAAGGGCAGAGCAATCTAATTCCCATCCATTATTTGATAGGGTGGGAGGCTACGACCACAACTATGTACTCCGTGATACGCCTGAGCATACCCCACAAGCAACCGTAAAGGCACTTGATACTGGTGTTGCTATGTCGTTATTTACTAACTTGCCGGGTTTGCAGTTTTATACTGGCGGGTTGAAAACCGACGATCAGCTTGGTGCCTTGTGCTTAGAACCACAGCATTTCCCGGATGCACCCAATAAGCCCGAGTTTCCAAACTGTTTCGTAAAACCCGGGGAAACCTTCAAAGCAAGTATGCGATACAAATTCAGCGCATAGAAATCGTTATGTAGTGACAAAAGAAAATTATTTGTTATCAATTTAACAATTAATTTTCTTTGTTACGCAATTGATAAACGTAGAAGCTTGCTATATCATTATCAGGGTAAACGTTTAACCCTATTTGATGTTGCGCATTAGAGCGTAGCAGGCTAATTCAGAGAGAGTGATTATGGGAACCCCTTTCGACCCTACCAACGATCCACATCGCCGTTACAACCCTTTGTTGGGTGAGTGGGTGTTAGTGTCGCCTCACAGAGCGAAGCGCCCTTGGCAGGGAGCCTCAGAAGAGCCAAACAACGAACAAAAGCCATCTTACGACTCTACGTGTTATTTATGTCCAACAAACACCCGCGTGAATGGTGAAGTTAACCCTGACTACAAAGGTACCTTTGTTTTTCAAAACGATTTTGCCGCCCTTAAGCAAGATACAGAACAAGCCAGTGAGAAAAAGGGGCTGTTTCAGTTCGAAACTGAGCAAGGCTGCAGTCGTGTTATTTGTTTTTCCCCTGATCACAGCAAAACGTTACCTGAGCTTTCCGATGAAGAACGCGTAGACGTAGTCAACACGTGGAAAGCACAAACCGCTGAACTTGGTGAAACCTATCGCTGGGTACAAGTTTTTGAAAACAAAGGCTCAATGATGGGGTGTTCAAATCCTCACCCTCATGGTCAAGTATGGGCGCAGCAGCATGTGCCTACCGACCCAGCGAAAAAAGTCGTGCAGCTACAGCAATACTTTGGTGATAACGGCACGCCTATGTTGTTGGACTATGCCGAGCAAGAGGTCGCGAAGCAAGAGCGAGTCGTGTGTCAAAATGATGATTGGGTTGTAGTTGTACCATACTGGGCCGCTTGGCCTTTTGAGACGCTACTGTTACCGAGATTTGACGTGCAATCTATGCACATGCTCTCGGATTCTCAGTCGCTATCTCTTGCTAAGATCATTGGCGAAATTACAGCGAAGTACGACAACTTATTTGAAACGTCTTTCCCATACTCTATGGGATGGCACAGTGCCCCATTTGATAGTGAAGCGCACCCTGAATGGACGCTACATGCGCATTTTTTCCCACCACTTCTGCGCTCAGCAAGTGTACGCAAGTTTATGGTTGGGTACGAAATGATGGCAGAGGCACAGCGAGATTTGACCCCTGAACAAGCGGCAGACAGATTAAAAGCACTATCCGCAGTGCACTATAAGAAACGTGAGAATGCGAATGGATAATCAAGTACTTTCTTCTAATTTTGAAACGCACTACGGCGAGGCGCCAGCGTTAATCGCACATGCGCCGGGTCGAGTGAACATTATTGGTGAGCATACCGATTATAACGAAGGGTTCGTATTTCCGGCTGCAATCAACTTTGGAACGTGGGTTGCGGCAACAAAGCGCGCAGATAATGACATCGTGGTTACCGCGATGGATTACGAAAATCAGCAAAACCAGTTTTCGTTGTCAGACATTAACTATGACGAAGAACAAGGGTGGGCAAACTATGTTCGCGGCGTAGTGAAAGTACTTAAAGAGGCCATGCCAGATTTTGGCGGCGCTAACTTATTGGTTACGGGCAATGTGCCACAAGGTGCTGGGTTAAGCTCTTCGGCATCTTTTGAAGTGGCTATACTAAAAGCGTTAAGCGCGCTGTATGAGTTGCCCCTCGATGGCGTACAGGCTGCACTGTTAGGGCAGAAAGCAGAGAATACGTTCGTAGGCTGCTCATGCGGAATTATGGATCAGTTAATCTCTGCTATGGGTAATGAAGGCATGGCAATGCTGCTTGATTGCCAGTCGCTAGCCATTGAGCATTCACCACTACCAGACTCGCATCAAATCGTTATCATCAATTCGAATGTTAAACGTGGTTTGGTTGACAGTGAATACAACTTGCGTCGTCAGCAGTGTGAACAAGGCGCGTCGTTATTGGGTGTGTCATCGTTACGCGAAGCAACTATGGAAATGTTAGAAGGCGCTAAAGCACATATGCCAGAGGTGGTTTATCGCCGCGCGAAGCATATTGTTACCGAAAACGCTAGAACACTGGCAGCAAGCCAAGCATTAAAAGCTGGCGACATCGAAACGGTTAGTGAAGCCATGGCGCAATCTCACATCTCCATGCGTGATGACTTTGAAATTACCGTTCGCCCAATCGATTACTTGGTTGAGATCATTGGTGAAGTGCTGGGTAAATCGGGTGGTGTTCGCATGACTGGCGGTGGATTCGGCGGCTGCGTAGTGGCCCTTGTACCTACCGACAAAGTTGAAGCGGTGAAGCAAGTCGTGGCCGACAAGTACTCTGATGAAACAGGGTACAGTGCTGACATTTATGTGTGTACGGCTACACAGGGCGCGTTCGCCTAATTATCGATTTAAATACAGCCTTTATGCACAAACCTCTCCCCTTTCTAAACAATCCTATTCTTTAGAATTGTTTGTGTCCCTTAAGCCGCATCCATTGGTTGCGGCTTTTTTTTTACAAAAAGTGCACATTTCTAGTTAAAAAAAGTAAACAAAGTGTGATACTAATACTACCCGCAATAACGCGATAAGTTTAACGGTGAGTTTTTCACCCATTTATGATTTATTGTGCTTTGCGAAACGCGTTTTAATAACGTGACACTGGTGTGGCAACAACCAATATAATAATAAAAACAATTTTTCACCTGTGTACCCTGCATAACAATCGCCGCACCCAAAATAAGAACTTTGGGAAAAACTATGAAATTAGCATCAATAGATATCACGTTGTTCGTGGTATACGTCGTCGCGCTTGTCGGAATTGCGTGGTGGGTTTCTCGCGAAAAGCAGGGTCATCAAAAAGATACAAATGATTACTTTCTAGCGGGCTCAAGCTTGCCATGGTGGGCAATTGGCGCATCACTCATCGCTGCCAATATCTCTGCCGAACAAATCATCGGCATGTCGGGGTCAGGTTACCAGTTAGGGCTTGCCATTGCGTCTTATGAGTGGATGGCCGCCATTACGCTGCTTATTGTCGGCAAGTTCTTCTTACCTATCTTTCTTAAGCATAAAATTTACACCATGCCTCAATTTCTTGAGCAGCGATATGACCATCGCGTGCGCAAGGTAATGGCAATATTCTGGCTAGGTGTTTATGTTTTTGTAAACCTAACTGCTGTGCTGTGGTTAGGTGCATTGGCCATCAATACCATCGCGGGTGTTGATATGGTTTACGGCATGATGTTCTTAGGCCTTTTCTCGTTAACCTATTCACTTTACGGCGGTTTGAAAGCGGTAGCACTCACCGACATTATTCAAGTCGTGCTGTTGGTTATTGGTGGTTTGTTCCTGTCGTATACGGCGTTAAACCTAATCAGCGACGGCAATGGTGCCATCCAAGGTTTTGTTGACCTTACTAACAAGCTCCCTGAGAAATTCGACATGATTTTGTCAGAAGACAACCCGCACTATATGGACTTGCCGGGCATTTCTGTATTGATTGGCGGTATGTGGATCATGAACCTGTCGTATTGGGGCTTTAACCAGTACATCATTCAGCGCACGTTGGCGGCAAAGAGCGTTCAAGAAGCGCAAAAAGGTATTGCGTTTGCAGCTTTCCTAAAACTGCTAATGCCGCTAATTGTGGTATTGCCAGGGATTGCAGCAGTGCTAATTGTGCCAGACTTAGCTAAACCGGACCAAGCATACCCAAGCCTAATGACGCTAATGCCTGTTGGCCTTAAAGGTATTATCTTCGCAGCCTTGGTGGCGGCGATTGTGTCCTCGCTAGCGTCGATGACAAATAGCGTTTCTACTATTTTTACCATGGACCTTTATAAAGATAAGCGTCCAAACGAGTCGCAGCAGCATTATGTGAAAGTGGGTCGTATCGTAAGCTTGGTGGCGCTTATCATTGCTATGGTGGTGGCCAAGCCGCTGTTGGGTAATTTCGATCAAGCATTCCAGTATATCCAGGAATTCACGGGCTTCTTTACACCAGGTATCTGCGCATTGTTCGTTTTAGGTATGTTCTGGAAGAAAACCACAGCAAACGGTGGTCTATTGGCCGCATTAGGCTCATTTGTTTTAAGCATTGTGTTTAGACAATTCTGGCCTGAACTGCCGTTTATTGACCGTGTTGGTCTTGTGTTCCTGCTTTGTGTCGCTTTAGCTGTGGTTGTTTCTCTGCTAGAGCAAAAAGGTGTCAGTGAAAACGCTGTCGATCTAAACGAAGTGCAGTTCAAAACCACAAGCGGATTTAATGTAGCATCTATCGCTGTAGTTATCCTTACAGCGGCGTTTTACATTACGTGGTGGTAGCAGACAAGGAAGGGCGTTTTTAATCGCAACGCCCTTGCTAAAATTAGCTAAAAACAACGCGAAAGTTCAGAAGACGCTGACAATAAATTTTGTTAAGTTCTAGAACGTGTTGCAGTTAGTAACGTAAACCTGTGGCGAAAAACTTCAATTTTCCCTCATAAAATACGGTATACTAACCGGCTAATATTCGATGAACTTTCGCGCTTGCTGATGTCTTACTAAGAAGAGTTATACAGCAAGCCACTAAAAACGTTACAGGAGACATCAATGGCAACGAAAGGCGTTAATAAGGTTATTCTTGTTGGAAACCTTGGCAATGATCCTGAAGTTAGATACATGCCTAACGGAAACGCCGTTGCGAACTTAAGCCTAGCAACTAGCGAAAGCTGGAAAGACCAACAGGGTCAGGTTCAAGAGCGCACTGAGTGGCACCGCCTTACAATGTACCGTCGCTTAGCAGAAATTGCCGGAGAGTACCTGAAAAAGGGCTCGCAAATTTATGTTGAAGGTAAATTGCAGACGCGTAAGTGGCAAGATCAACAAGGCCAAGATAGATACACCACTGAAATTATCGTAGACCAAATGCAAATGCTTGGTGGTCGCGGTGGTGAAGGTGGCGGCGGTAACGGTGGTTACCAACGTCCTCAAAACAACCAAGGTGGTTACAATCAAGCTCCAGCGCAGGGCGGCTATAACCAAGCGCCACAGCAAGGTGGTGGTCAGCAGGGCGGCTACAACTCAAACCAAGGTGGTGGCTACAATCAAGCGCCTCAGGGTGGCAATCAAGGTCAGCCAAAGAACCCACCAATGGCTGAGCCAGATTTTGACTTCGACGATGACATTCCGTTTTGACTTTCACTTAAGACATGTTTTTGTAAAGGGTTGCTCTACAGCCCTTTATAATTAAGGTTTCAATTCAAAAGTTTACATTGAATTTAATTTTTTTGTAAACTTTTTTTGTATTCAATCTTTAGCTTTATTGTTACTTAGAAATCTGTATAGTCTTGTGCATAGTTCTGTATATAGTCTTGTGCATTATGAAAACAAAATTGTTTGTTAGTAAAACAGGTGAGAGATATTCGATTCTTTTAAATGATGAGGGAATTCCACTAGAATATCCTAACTTATTTGCCACCATGGTTTATCGAAACGATGGACAAGCAGCTTCTTCCTGTCAAAAAGCGTTAGAGCATGTTTCTTTTTTTTTAGAGGTGTGCAACGGTTTAGAAATTGATGTTGAATCAAGAATCGCTAAAGCCGAGTTTCTTACTCATGAAGAAATACAGAGGATTGTTTATTTCGCAGGGATCACCCGTGAAGCAACGAAAGTAAAACTTAAAGCAATTAACAGTAAAGTTACGAAGCTTAAAGTGGCTAAACCTAGAATGTTAGAAACAGCTAGGTATTCAATTGTTGCAGAAAAAAAAGAAGATAAGGTTCATTGGCAAACCAAGTACAACCGAATCAGTGTTTTTTCACGTTACGCTAGTTGGCTGGAAAAGTATCATCATCCCTATACAGAAACGAGGACTGAATTTTACTTTACTGAACTACGACCTCAAAAGAATGAGGGGCCAACTTATGGAGAGATGCTAGAGGCCGTTACATACAAGTCTTTAACTCGTGACGAATACGCAATTTTCCTTGATCGTATTCGCCCCGACTATTCTAATAACCCATGGGATGACGAAAGTATTAGGGTACGCAACTATGCAATATGTATGTTTATGTGGGCATTGGGTGTGCGACTAGGCGAGTGTCTCAATGTCAAGCTTCAAGACCTGGTTGTTAGAAAAGGAAAACGCTACGTCGTGATAAGGCGAAATGCTGATGATGTCAACGACTCACGAATTAACCAACCAAAGGTTAAAACCAGTGGAAGGAGCTTGGCATTGTCGGATAAGCTTCAAAAGATCCTTGATGACTACATCTACGAACATAGAGCAAACTTACAGAATGTTGCTACCAATGAGTTTTTGTTTGTTTCTCATCGTGTACGGAAAGGTAAATTAAATCCATTATCGATAAGTGCAGCCGAAAAAATATTCGCACAACTAAGTGAGACATTGGGCTTTCATGTGCATCCTCACCGACTCCGCCATACTTGGAACGACCGATTTAGTGAAGCGATGGATAAAGCGATTGCTGCTGGCACAACAAATGAAAATAAATCAGAAGCTGACCGCTGCCAACTTATGGGTTGGCGACAAGGCTCGATAATGTCACTTGTGTACGCCTCGCGACATAATGCCAAACGCGCTATGACACTTGCGCTGAATATGCAAGATGCTGATTTCGCAACGAAGGAAAGTATTAAGTATGACGAAGATTTGCCTTTTTAGAGCAGTATGGAGAGCACTTTGAATAAACAACATGAAAGTTATGCTAATACTAAAACGAGCCAGTTCTTCAAAAGGGATTCTGACAATAAAATCCAAATCTCGTCTGCTGGTTTCGAGTTTAATACTAGTCATCACAAGTGGATACTGGATTCGGAAACTACTGTAAATGTCGAAGTTGTGTGGTCATACCCTGAAGAATACCGAGAAAATATTCTCGCTACTTTAGAGCATATCGCAATTACTAATTCGGCAAAATATGTTTATAAGCATGTTGTCGAGTTAAGGCGCTTTTTAAAACATGATAAAGACTTCTCCTTGGCTGGCCTTGCAGCTTACAAGATGTCCATTCCTGAACGGAGTAGAAAACGATCCGTTTCTACTTTTCGTACCTTTTTGCGAAGAATGATTCACTTGGGTTTCCATTTACCTGATGAATTTATGAAGGAGTTTAATACTTGGGTTATTGGGGCTTCAGAAAGAGGGATTCCAGTACTGAGTCAAGACCCAGAAGAAGGCCCATACAGTGAGTTAGAGCTAAGAGCGATTCAAGCAGCCTTGGACTTTAAATATGCTGACTACACACTTTCGGATAGAGAGTATTCGATAGTGAAGCTATTTATAGTGACATTTAGAAGGCCTGCAAATTTGAAGCAACTCAAAGTGAAGGACCTTATAGCGAACTCAAACATTTTAGCTACAAAGCAAATGATCTTTAAACTTAATATCCCTCGCTCAAAGGGTAAAAAAAGAAAGTTTCGTTCGCAGTCAAAAGCATTTGTACTAGTCGAAAGTATTGGACTAGTGCTAACAAAACATATCCAAAGTTCGATTAAAGAGCTTGAAGTAAAAATTGGCAGGGAGTTGAGTGAAGAGGAAGCAAAAGAACTACCGATGTTTTTTAACCATAGGTTGATAGACGACTTGTGTGAGAGCATTTCTGATAATGCTATTGATTATCTAAAGAGTGAAATTCCACATTTAACGACAGATGAGTTAACAAAAGAATTGCAGGAGATTGTTGATAAGCTTGAAATTATATCTGAGCGTACCGGTGCTCCCTTGAAAACCACTGCATATCGTTTCAGATACACTGGTGGAACAAGAGCAGCGGAGGCTAAGGCAGGCACCATAACGATTGCAGAACTTCTAGATCATGAGAGCACTGAGCATGTTGGGGTATACGTTGCGAATTCACCTGAGTTAGGCCAGCAAATCTCAAGCATTATGAATAACCCGTTGGCTCGCTATGCAAGTGCATTCAAAGGTGAGATTGTCGCAGATGAAGAAGATGCATTTCAGGTTAATCCTGATGCTACTCGCATTCCTTGTGCTGATAAAGGGTGTGATGTCGGTAGTTGTGGTTCTAGAGGTTATTGCACCGACTATGCCCCTGTTGCTTGTTATCTCTGCCCCAAATTTTTGCCTTGGAAAGACGCGCCACATTATGAAGTGCTGCAATGGCTGCTCGAAGAACGCAATAGGTTAGCCGAAACACTTAATGATGCAAAGGTAGTGCAAATTAATGACAGCGCTATCTTAGCTGTTGCGCAAGTGATGAAAGCTTGTGAAGAGAAGAAAAAGAATAATGACTGAAACCGAGATTTTACTATTTACTCCTAAGCATGAGCTTGATTTTGAAAAGAATATTGCAGACTTTATCAGCGAAGTTGAAAGCGCTCCAAATCCAAATTCCAAAATGAATTACAGTTCTTATTATTGGGCTGGTCTCGGTAACTTCACAAAAATGGGCGTCAATAGTAGAAAAAAAGATAAATCTACTTGGCTTGATGACTCAATTATTAGGTTTGCAAAAGCTTACATAAAATATCAAGCAATAAAGAGTGGCGCGTCTATGTATGCGCATTTCTATGCAATCAGAGCATTGGAAGCTGCATTCATAAAGCGTGGTGAAGAAGTGGTAATTCCTAAATTGCTTCCCAGAGATTTCGATCAGGCAGCCCAAGAAGCTAAAGCTAATATGGCGGAGGGCGCCGCATATCAAGCGGGAATGAAGTTAAACTTCATGCGCAAGTTTTTTATTGATCACAAAATGATAAAGCCTTTTGAGTGGAAAAATCCTTTCTCTAAACCAAAAGACAAAAAAGATCTTACGGGCGACGTTGGTCAAGAGTACCGAGAAAGCAAAATGCCCGATGAAAACTCGATAATGGCAATGGCAGCAATATTCGCAAAGAAAGATTCAGAGCTTACCCCGAGGGATATATTTACAACGTCGACATTTAGCTTGATGATGAGCGCTCCTGAAAGAGGTTCTGAGCCTCTTTATCTTAGAACTGATTGTATTGATGTACATATTATTAAAAAGTCGCAGAATGTCACTGATCGAGATTCTGACAAGGTATTAAGACAAGATGATAGAACAGAGATTTTGCTGGCCGACAACGACGACGAGCTCCCTGTTGAAGAGCAAATAGGTATACGGTGGTTTTCGGGAAAAGGTTACGGCTACGAAAATAAATGGGTGCCTGATGTCATGAACCCTGTCATTAAAACGGCGATAACGAGGTTGAAGGAGCAGTCAAAACAAGCCAGGGAGTTTGCAAAAATGCTTGAAGAGTCGGATGACTTCCCTCGACATCCTCTTTGCCCAAGAGTTAGTGAAGACGAGTTACTTACTAAAGAACAGGCGGTTGCTGCGCTTGGTTTAGATACATCTCAATTAACTCACAAGCAAGCCACAACATCAGGCAATCAAATTCTCCGTAAAAATGGTATAGCAAGAGCTGACTTTGTAGTTTCCTTGAGAGACTTAAATAAAATTGTAAGACAAAGACTACCAGAGGGGTGGCCGTACATACCATTCAAGAAAGGAAAGGTGAAGCTTAAGTGGTCAGAAGCACTATATTCTGGCTTTGCTAACCAATTCAGTGCATCCAAAGGCACTATATATACAGAGCTTTGGATGCCTAATATTACGACTTTAAATGAGGATTTAAAGCCATCGATTAAGCAAAACCGATCAACGGGTAAAATCGCTACTGGTAATCTTTCAATATTCGCTCGCCATGGATACAAGGGGTTGGAGTTAAGAAGTCATCAACCTCGACATTTACTAGACACCATTGCTTCTGTTAATGGAATGAGTGATACATTAAGGTCTAAGTGGGCGGGTAGAGCTGACCCAAAACACAATCGGTATTACGACCATACGGATGAGCAAGAGTACAACCATGATTGGTTAGAACATCAATCTAAAGGTGAGCTACTAGAGGACGGTGACGTTAGGAGCCTGTTCAAAGTCCAAGTAGTGAAAGGCAATATGCGCTCTCTGCAAGAGCACAATACTCGTGCAAGTCTTGCTGTTCATATTACTGAATACGGTGAATGCAAGCATTCTTATATCGACGAACCCTGTATGAAACACCGAGATTGTTTAAATTGTAATGAACTAGTTTGTACTAAAGGCAATGACGATAGGCTAAAGCGGATTCAGGAAAAGCTCAAGAAGGAAAGATTATTACTGCGAGGAGACGAAAAAGCAGTTAATGATGGAGTGAAAGGTGCAGAGCAGTGGTATCAGCGCAGACTGACCACCATAAAGCGTTGTGAGAGCCTCATAGAATGGCTAACAAGCGATGATGTCAAAGATGGCGACATGATTAAACTAGCTGACGCTGAGAATGTGACACACCTAGACAGAGCATTAGAGGCTAACGGCCGCAAAAGGTTACCTAAGATTGAGAATCATCTCCGCAAAAACAAGATTGCTGATGATACAGTCCCAGTAGAGTTTGTCTCTATAGATCAGCTACTGGCGCCAACTGGCATTGTGGTTCCAAATGATGATGACGACTTAGACTATAACGACTTTGTCTTGGATGATTTTTAATTATGGCAAAGCATTTAACTGATAACGACATTGAGGCGATTGTTGAATACATTGACGAATGGGATCTCAGTAAGAAAGTGACTTGGGAGAAGCTTTGCACTGCTCTGGATGAAGACTTGGATATAAGCCACACACGACAAACACTGCAAAGTCATGACCGAATAAAAAGCGCATTTGATGAGCTAAAACTCCACCTCAGAGGCAGAAAGAAACAAGGAGGCAAAGTGCTACCCAGTTCTTTAGCCGCCGCAGCCAAAGAGATTGAAACACTAAATCGAAAGAATGCTCGATTAGAGCGAGAAAATAAAAATCTACTGGAACAGTTTCTTGTCTGGCAATACAACGCTCATATACATGGAATGAAGCAAGACCAACTTAATCGACCACTTCCTGAAAGCAAACGTGATTAAATCGTTTTCAGACTAAAACCGTATGTTAGTCAGAACAGTTATTCTTACCTATATCAAATCTGATACTGGCTGACCTGACAGTCTGAATTAGACACAGCCGACTTACAGGTGACTGTGATGGGTATACAGCAGGCGTTCAGCGCTCGCCTGAGCGAGTCATTTAAATGTGGAGGAAAGTCTTTTAGAGTTGTGTTTTATTAGGGAAGATAGCGTCATTTTTGTAGAAGTGCGGATCGCATAGATAGCAGCGTTTAGTCTTGGCTTTTCACTTTAATAATTTCAAACCAACTTCTGGATTGAGGTTTAGTGCTTCACAATATTGAACAAATTCATACACATCAAGTTTTCGCTGACAACGCTCAATTTTGCTTACAATTTGATGTGTTTCATCAATCCTTTCACCGAGCTGTCTAACGGTAAGACCTTGTGCTTTTCTTGCAGAGACCAACCACTTTATCAAAGCGGCGTACTGCTGAGTAGTGATAGTTTTTTTCATAAGCATCATTATGATGCTGTTTTTATTTGTCTCCAAAATGGAGCCAAAATGGCATTTGCCTGCTAGTATGTATAGTAGATAGCTTGATTAACAATGGTAAACACTTGAAATGGAAGATATAGATAGCGACCCAATGTCTGAAAATGTAGAGAAGCTGCTCAAAGTCGGTGCGCAAGCGATGATATCGAATATTGAAGAAAAGAAAGAGTATCGGGATGGCGTGGCGCAATTGATGGAAAATCACAATCGAATCGAAAATGATGGAGCTCTACTCGTTCAACCTTATTACCACTTTTGTTGTCAAGTCTACGTATCTGAGGGGAAAAAAGGCCTTTACGAAGTTTTAAGAGAAGGCATTCTCCCATCGATAACAACTCCTCTTTTTCAAATGTGGTTTATTAATGACTTTCATACTAGGAACTACGAAAAATACTTGGCCACAGACAGGCCTGCATAGAAATATTATTTAGTAATGGTTTAACGTATTGAAAATTAATGTCTTTTGGCCTTGCGCACACATCATTTTGATGTCTTTTTTTACTTGCTGAAATACCCGATAATATTTGTGCAGGTAAATCAACGTTAACTTCAAAAGGACAAAAAGCATGGGTAAAGTTTCATCAGTTGACAGACTCTTTGCAAAACTAGAGAAAGAAAGGAGACTAGTACTTTCTCTAATGTACGATGTACGGGCAGTCCTTGAAGAAAAAGGGCTTGATGATATTTATATACACTCCAAGTTAAATAGACTGAGCGTAGCCAAAGAC
>NZ_JAKRFB010000074.1:0-14632 GCF_022348315.1 Alteromonas sp. MmMcT2-5
ACACCTAATTGTACTGATAGTTTTGATTAATACGATTACCTCACCGACAGCTATTAGCCAAAGCAGGCCTTCTCAGTAGAGTATTCAAAGTCCGCTCAACAACAAGCGGACGGTCAGGATTTTGAGCCTGAATTTCTGCCATTGGTTAGGAGCGAACATCAATTATAGCATCCCTCTGGCCTTTCCTTTGTGAAGAGAAGCCACTGGCACGGAAGTTCTTAAAGTCCCTATTTTGCTCGCTACTGCCCCTAGTCGGACGGCTTTTTCTCATTTAGCAAACCACCAAAGTAAAAGCCTATAACTGTCAGAAAAGAGGCCTTTAGAAACTCAGGCACTTCTTTCTCCTTAATAAGAAGGTATGCTGAAACACCAATTAAAATAACAGCAAGCCAGCCCGTTATATTAAAAATTATTTTTAAAAATCCCCACTTATCAGTATGTTTACCAACTGCTGCATCCATTTGTTGTATCAACTGGCTTTCTTTCTCGGCGTGATTTTCAAATCTGCTTGTGAAAACTACCCAAAGGAAGAGGCTGTCACCTTCCTCTTGATAATTCACTTTGGACACGAACCCATCTAAGAAAGTATCTTGACTTATAACTTTGTGGTTGGTACTTCGGGGTTTGGACTGCTTTACTATCTCAACAGATTTTTTTCTAGAGTCTAAGGGCACTCCTTGACCTCCAGGCCAGCACGGCGCATGTATTCATCTAATGTGCCTAACTGATCTACAATTTTGGCAAATCGATATTGCTTGCGAGTGATAGTTAGTGTCTGTCTATTGGGTAGTGGTAATGTGGCCCTATGACCATCGACAGAAACCATGAACATTTCTTCAACAAATGAGGCCCCATAATAAATCTCATATACAACGCGATATGCTGCGGGATCAGGATGTTCGGTAGCCCACTCTTCACCAGAGAATTTATCAGTATCGTGATCAATATCAGGCCTTTCAATACGGATATTCAGATCTTTTTTGTAAGTATATTTTCCTCTTTCATCGCTAAAGATCCAGTCATCCTGTTGAGATGTGTCAATTACGGACATTAGTTCGTCATAAGTCATTAGGACTCCGAGTTTACAATTAAAAGTTATGTTTGTATTATCTACCAATTGCGCAAATTCTCAACACCTAGTATTTGATGTCAGTAAAGAAAAATAGCTTACTGCTGAGTTTTTGAGGTAGTGATTATAAGTTTAACTGTGCTTAATATTTTAGGTCTAGTCTAAGTTCATTCTTACCATCTATAACCATTTTTATGAAACTAGATATGAAAGGAAGTCCAAGAAAAGAATCTGATAAAACTTTTTGGCCAAAAATATTGAGAGTAGCTCACTTGAAAGGTGGTTTGACAGCTATTAATTCGCCCAAAACCCCCAATATTATCAAGCTAAAACAGTTAACCCTTGATTCTAAAGCTATCGAAATAACGCTGACTGCTTACAGAGATATTGCTTTAGCTCTTGATAAATCTGGATTTGGAGAAATAATAGGCATAGACTTCTACGAGACGGAGGATCAGATAAGAGGAATACAGCAACCTCAGTGGATGGTAAACAGCCCAACCAGTCATGCCGTAAATGGATTATTTGAAAATTACCAGTTTTGGCGAAAAGTTTGTCACCATGCCTATACCTCTCAAGAACCGAAAATACTAGATATAGCCGGACGTATAGCCCAGCAACTCAGGACCTTAGAAAATTCTCTAAGGAAAATTTCACTGGCGTATCAGCGTCAAATTTCCTCTATAGACTTTAAAGAAATTGATAACGTTAATTCGTTTTCAGATAGCAATACTTCTAATATTTTTGATAGCTTCCAACATTTTTTATTCGATGCTTGCTCGTTGAGGGATTACCTTTCTGAAGCTGTTAATGAATTTATAGTTTCAAGAGAGTTTCCAAAGCAGAAAAAAATGATAACAAGCCATGCAAAGCTTGTTTCGTTACTGAAAAATATGCCTAAAAAATCTAATTTACTAAATGGTATATTGACTGCCAGTGAAGAAAATGGCTGGCTCGAATTACTAACAAGTTATAGAAATATAATAACGCACGTATGTCCGATATCTCAGCTAAGTTTTCAATCTTCGATTTTTATCGAGAAGATTAATATTGTTTGCGATAAAAAGGTTGCAAGAATAAAAGCTCCCATACCTGCAAACCCTAAAGAAATTCGGTTTGAACGAGAAGTGACAAGAAGTAATTTTTCAGAGCTAGAAAGGATTCAAAAAGAATTTCGAAAATGTTCTAGAGATGCTGAAAACTCTCTTGATATGCTTGAATATTGTAGCGGAATAACTAAAAAACTCGTCGCTTACTCTTTCGAAATTGCAGCTGCATCTGACTTGGAGGCACCAACTATAAAACTATCACTTTGAGGGTAAAAGTAAACCGAGTTATTTATAAACTTAATATCCGCAATTCGCTCAAAGCTGGAACTGAAAAGCCAAGTCATGAAAGTCCGCTTCACGGAGCTGCCGCCCACGAGTTTCAGTACCAACGGCAGCTACCGGCACTAAACAAACTGTCAGACCTGATTAAGCTCTACCATGGTATTGTGTTAACACCAAGCGATTCTGTCGGTCTTTAGTTACCACGCGACTTTATCGCCCTCTGTATTTAAAGTTAAATCTTGATCTCAGCTTTCCCATCCCTGTCTTTGGTGTGAAATTCTGATTTGATTTTGGGATATCATTACTTCACAGCCTAATCTCAGGGTGAGATCTCGTATTCAAAATTCTCACTCCTTACTTTGGCATGAAATACTGATCGGGCGTTGATGTCATAGCGTGATTTTATCGTCACACACATCCGGGAGGTTAGTAAAATCAAAGTCTCAGCCAGTTTATTTATTTTTGACCTGTAACTCAAAAAGACAACACATCAGAGTGAAACGCCACTAGTTCAGCAGACACATCATGACCATACTAAATGCCTACTTTACGCACAAAGTTGACTAATAGGTTCACACTATTAGGTGAACAAGGTCAAACGTAACCTCACAATACTCCAGCCCAAAGCCCGATTAAGTCTGACAAAGAACGGCAAGGAAGCTTCTAGTATTTTGTAGCTATTCATCCCAACCACTTCAAATTGGTTAAAGAAACTGCCAAAGTAAACCTGAAGCGCGAAGCGCGCAGATATCAATATCTATTTAGTAAAGGACAAGAAGTAATTAAAGGAGCACGCATGCCAACATCAGTAACTGGAGCATTCAATGCTTTTCAGAAGGAGACGGTCAATCTCGACTCATATAGAACAAAAAGTGCACGGTCAAGTCGAGATTGGTTGGTCGGCAAAATAAATGCGTTTGATAATTTTTTCCCCTTGTACACCGACAAGCACATTTCCTTTGGCTCTTTTGCAAGAAGAACAAAGATACGCCCACTCGATGACATAGACATGATGATTGCCCTTACAGGGCAAGGGTGTTCATACTCGGAGGATGGATTTGGCAAAATCACCATTCATGTACCAGATGATTGCGATGCATATAAGCATTACCGGCACGCATCCGCTGATTCATTGAACTCTATTCGGATAGTAAATGAATTTGTCAGGAAGCTGTCAAACATTGATCAATACAAGTCCGCGACCATAAAGCGAAACCAAGAAGCAGCTGTCCTCAATCTAAAATCCTATGATTGGGCATTTGATATTGTCCCTTGTTTTTTCACTACTGAAGATGCGTTAGGGAGAACGTTTTATATTATCCCCGATGGAAATGGCTATTGGAAAAAGACAGATCCGCGAAGGGACCGTTATAGAGTGACAAACATCAATACGTCTTGCTCCGGTAATATGCTGAACGTGCTTAGGCTCGTTAAGTATTGGCAAAAACGCCCAACAATGCCATCTATGGGGTCATACCTTCTTGAGTGCATGGTGCTCAATTACTTCGAAAATAAGGGCACTTGTTCTCAATTCCAAGACATGGAATTGGCAGGTGTGTTTGACTACATCGCTAATCATATTTTTGCAAATGTTCCTGACCCGAAAGGCATTCAGACAAACTTGAATGACAAGCTTTTATATGAAGAGCGTGAGAAAATCTACAACAAAGCCACTGCCGACGCCATAGTAGCTAAAGAGGCAAGGAATTTAGAAAACGACGGTGATCACAGAGCAAGTATTAATAAGTGGCGACAAATTTTTGGTAATAACTTTCCGGAGTACGGCTGATGGAAAATGACATTATCAGGAAACAAAACCAAGAAGTTTCTATCAATATGATCGCAGCATTCAGGCAGAAATATTCCGATATAAAACGCGTAAGTTTTATACAAGTGGTGTTGTCTGTTTGGTTGTCGATTGTATTGGGGGTACTCGCTTTGGCTTTGAAAAGCCAGTTAGTTACTGGAGTAATCGGAGTACCACAACTTGATATAAGTCTATACGTTTCGTTTTATTGCGTTGTGATAGCGCTTGCAGATTTGTTCCTGTTCAACAAACTAATCGACTCTGGGAAAGAGTTGGCAGCCAAGATTCAAGAGAGATTTGATACTAATGTTCTCGGGATTTCATGGAACATAACGTTAGCCGGAACTACGCCAGATGCGGAGGTTATATATAGTCTTAAGAATAAATTTTACAGAGTAAAGGGTAACAAAAGGGAGCACCTTACTAACTGGTATAACCCTAAAGTTGAGGACGTCTCTCATCACAAGGGTGTTCTGCTGTGTCAACGAATGAACCTTTATTGGGATAAATCTCTTCGACAGGCGGTAAATGGGCGCATTCTTATTGCATTGGTTTTCTGGTGTACAGTCATACTGATAGTCGCATTGGCCCAAGACTTATCTCTTAGGACATTGCTTCTTGCAGTGGTTTGCCCTTTGCTACCGATCCTAAGTTTCTCTCTAAAGCTAATTTCTGATAACAACAAATCTATTGCAAACCTGACGAGGTTGAAAGAAGTCTTGGAGTCCGCTTGGATGGATGCAACAGGCCAAGGTATTACAATTGCGAAACTTCGAGAAGTACAGAATGAAATCTATCAACACAGGAAAACAAACCGGCCTATATCAGACCGATTTTATTGGAAGCAAAAAGATGAATTCGAAGGCGATGCACAATACAGCATTGAAGAAATGATCGCAGAGCTAGAGCCACAAACCGCAATGGCCTGAGGATGACCAATGAAAACCCAAAAAGCTCGAGACTTGAGAGCTGCCAGTGAAGTTTGTGGCCAATATCTACGTCTCTAGTACGCTGAGACTGTAAAATAAATGCTCAGCGTTTTCGATTCAGAGATAAAACTTGTTGGTAAAGAACGGTGCGAATTGTAAAAATCTCTACGGGTCAATGGCAGAAAATCGTACACGGTAGACTACAAACGCTGAATATCAGGCTATTGATTTTTGCCTTATAAATCTACACAAATGACGAATGTTAGCCGATAGATACAAGTTAAGGTGAGCGCGCACAGTGAAATTGTGTTCTTCTTACAATTTTAAGTGTGTAAATAATTTAAAATACCACAGTCCCTAATGGTTTTGTCTTGGTCACACGATGACGCCATATTTTCGAGTGATGACTTTAATGCGTTTAGCTCTTCAATGCGAATAATGACGTCTGATAAATGCTTAGCTATTAACGTATTGATATTTGAACAGCTCTGATCTGGCCTCGAACGACTGTCCATTAGCGTTTTTACTTCCATGATAGACATATCTAATGAACGACACTGTTTGATAAACAGGAGTTGTTCAATAGTCCCCTTGTCGTAGACACGATAATTTCCACTTGAGCGCTTAAGCTCAGGCAAGAGCCCCTTCTTTTCATAAAAACGAATGGTCTGAATACTACAGCCTGTCGTCTTTGCGACATCACCAATTTTCATTTTTTTCTCCTAACCGTTGACTCTATACCAAGTATAGACTTTATACTCATACTATTCATCAGTAAAGAGTGTGTTTCTAATGAGCGGATGTGGGTGCGAAGTTGAAATAAAAGACCAGTCTCAACGACAGGTTTTGTATTGGCTTTTGGGAATAAACGCGACAATGTTTGTTATAGAAATGGGGATCGGGTTGCTTGCTGATTCAACCGCATTAATAGCCGATTCACTTGATATGCTCGCCGACGCAGTTGTCTATGGTGTTGCCCTTTATGCTATTGGTAAATCGCTATTGCACAAAGCCAATGCGGCTAGAATTAGCGGCTTTTTTCAGATGGCACTGGGTGTGTTGATTATCATTGATATTGTAAGACGGTCAATTTACGGTAGCGAACCTGTATCGGGACTAATGATGGCTATGGGGGCAGTTGCACTGGTTGCTAATGTCATTTGTCTTGTGATCATACGCAAACAAAGAAATGAAGAAGTGCATATGCGGGCAAGCTGGATATTTTCAGCCAACGATGTGATTGCCAACTTAGGTGTTATCTTTGCTGGCGTTTTGGTGTTTTGGCTCGATTCTCGATGGCCTGATCTGGTTATCGGTGTGATAGTTTCGTGCGTTGTGTTGCGCGGGGCAAAAATGATCCTCGAAGATGCTGGAAATGAAAGACAGCGAGCGCTTAATGCGCAAAGTTGATAAGAAAATGCCAATTTTTAATTGCACATCAAAACTGCGTAGGTTGGCATGGCTACTTATTACTTTGCTCATGTGTCAATCGGGCTTTTCGTTCGCCGCTCAATGCGATGACTACCCTGCGGAGGTATCGTCAGTCCCTGAACAATCAAAGTCGATAGGCACTTATGATGTTCCCGAAAAAAATGTAAATGCTGGTGATAATACGTCGAGTGAAGAGTCTAAGTGTTTCCATTGTGTGCTGTGTCAATGTGGACAGATTAAGTTTCTGGCACAACACCCAATAAATGACGTATCTAAACCGTTATATACCAATCAATACAGTTATTCCCGCAACGTCACTGACGGCCTAGTCGAAGGCCTTTTGCGCCCACCTCAACATTAATCCATTCCCTCCTATATGTTTGCATGGGTGCTTTCCATGTATGTCGTTATCTTATGAACAAAAGGTTCTTTTATGAGTTCTTCACGCCCATTGGGCATAAAAAAAGCTAGCTCAGCGTATCTGAAATTGATATCTGCTGCACTGGTAACCATGAGCATATCTGTTCAATCTGCCAATGCGCAAAAGTCTTCAATCACGCTTGAAAATGCGCTCAAACGCACATTATTAAACAACCCAGATTTAGTTGTGTTCGAATTTAAATCTTCGGCTTTGGATGGTGAATCAAAAATGGCCAGCTTACGACCTGAAATGTCTGTTGGGGTTGAAGTTGAAAATGTGTTGGGAACAGGCGAAGTGTCTGGTATCAAAGATGCCGAATTGACACTGACCTTATCGTCGGTCATCGAGCTTGGAGATAAAGTCAGCGGCCGAATGAATGTGGTGAGTTCAAAAAAAGCACAACTGCTTACACAACGGCGCATTCGTACGCTGGACATCTTGGGTGAAACAACTCGACGATATATCAATGTCATTGTCCAACAAGCGTTGCACAAGACTGAGCAACGAGCTGAAATGCTGGCTCGCACAATGCTTCAGACAGTCTCTACACGGGTTGAAGCGGGGGCTTCTTCACCACTTGAGAAAAAACGTGCAGAGTCAGCGTTGTCGCAGGCGCGTTTGTCGTTATTGATAAGTGAACAAAAACTCAATGAGTATAAACGCGACCTGGCCATCATGTGGGGTGACACTAACGCTGCGTTTGCGGAAGTTGAAGGGACACTGTTATCGTTTCCAAATTCACTATCACTTGAACATATGCTTTCACAGCTTCAAAGCAATCCACACGTTCTGCTTTATGCTGATAACTATCGGGTACAAGAGGCCAGATTGAGAGTGGTTCAGGCCAGTCAGCAGTTCGACATTGCGTGGGAAGCCGGTATCCGAAGAATGCAGGGAATTAATGACACAGCGTTAGTCGCCAGTATTTCGGTGCCGTTAAATACCAAGCAGCGGAATCTAGGAGAATACGAACAACAGCGCGCATTGCTTGACAGTATCGACTATCAAAAACAAGCGAAAATTCGTGAACTCACTCGCCAATTAAATCAAGTCATTAGCGCAAAAGACCAAGCCTTGCTCACTGTTACGACCCTTCAAGACAATGTCGTTCCCACATTGGAATCTGCATTGAAATTGGCGCGGGATGGCTATGAAAGTGGTCGCTACAACTATATAGAGTGGGTGACAACGCAACAGCAACTCATAGATATGCAACGAACACTGATAAAAGCCGCAGGCTTAGTCCACCTTCGAAGCGCAGATCTAGAGGCACTTACGGGAATTCCCGTGTTTTCTGACTCTCCCTCGACGTCTGCTCAATCATCAGAATTACTAGAGAAAAAATAATGAATACATCACAATTTACATTACTCACTAGCGCACGTTACTTGCTTGGCGTGTTAGCCATGCTACTTACTTTATTGTTTGCTACTGTCGCCCTGGCTGATGATGACGATGAGGAAGCCGAAGAAAGACCCGAGTACGTAGTATTATCTCAAGAACGGATGCTTAAACACGATATCGTGACTGCTTCAGCCGCGTCAGGATCATTATCGCTCACAACCAGAACGTTTGGGCGGATAGTTCATGATCCTGCGTCACTGAGTCATATTCGTGCCCGCTTCGACGGTGTTGTAAAACGTATCATGGTGAATATTGGAGATAAAGTAGAAAAAGGTGACACGCTGGCAATCATTGAGTCAAACGAGAGTTTAAATCAATACTCAATCACCTCACCGATGTCTGGAAAAATCATAGCTAGACACGCCAATGATGGTGAGCTCACCAACGGTCAAGTGCTGCTTTCTGTTGCTAATTACTCTCGCGCAATTGCTCAATTGGCTATTTTCCCCAAACAACGTACTCATATTGCCGCTGATATGGAAGTCACTTTAAGGCTTGAGGAATTGCAGCAACAATCAAGTATAAGCCACATTACGTCCTCACCGGATGACAAACCCTATTCTATCGCGTTTGTGAACGTTGATAATGGCAGTGGTTATTGGCCTTTAGGCGCTATGGTAGAGGGTTATATTCAGATTGGTTTCCAAGAAGTCAATCTGGCACTCCCCAAAAGTTCAATACAAGAGTTAGATGGGCAAACCATTGTTTTTGTCAAAGAAGGGGAACGATTTTACCCCCGCCAAGTAAAACTTGGGAACACGGACAACCGTTTAGTAGAGATTGTGAAGGGCGTTCAAATAGGCCAGCAAGTCGTTGTAGAAAATAGCTATCTACTAAAAGCTGATTTATTAAAAATGGAGGCGGGCGATGATGACTAATTACCTGCGCATTTATTGTCAAAAGCAAAGCCAAGTCCATAAAAACGGTGAGGTGAGAGCATGATTGCACGAATACTCCGTCTGTCGATTGAGCGCCGTGGTGTCATGATGTTGTTCGCCTTGTTTGTCGCCTTTTTTGGTATGTACAGTTACAAACAACTGCCGATTGATGCTGTGCCTGATATCACCAACGTGCAAGTGCAGATAAATACCGCAACCCCAGGTTACTCGCCTTTGGAGACTGAGCAACGCATAACGTTTATAGTTGAAACCTCGCTGGCCGGTTTGCCTAATTTATCGTATACCCGATCGATATCACGCTATGGCTTGTCGCAAGTCACAGTCGTGTTTAAAGAGGGCACCGATTTATATTTCGCACGAAATCTCGTCAACGAGCGTCTCACCGCCATCGCGGCGCAATTGCCAACAGGGTTAACCCCTGAAATGGGCCCTATCGCCACAGGCTTGGGTGAAATTTACATGTACTCGTTAAGTGCTGAGCCTCAGGCGCGACAGGACAACGGTCAACCCTATGATGCTATGGCATTAAGGGAGATCCATGATTGGGTAGTTAAGCCCCAATTGTCGCTTGTTGAGGGGGTGACCGAGGTTTATGCGGTAGGCGGATTTGAAAAGCAATATCATGTGAATCCTAATCCAAACGCAATGATAAACTTTGGGATAAGTACAGGTGACCTTCTCAGTGCGCTAGAACGCAACAATGCGAATCAAGGCGCTGGTTTTGTAGAACAAAATGGGCAACAAGTACTGATCAGATCGGAAGCCCAACTGAAGGGCATCGACGATATCGGCCAAGTGGTTGTTAAGGTCATTGATGGCGTACCGGTAAAAATTCAAGACATCGCCCAAATCAACCTCGGTAAAGAGCTGCGCTCTGGAGCCGGCACGTTAAATGGCCAAGAAACAGTGATTGGCACGACAATGATGTTAGTGGGAGAAAACTCTCGTACGGTCGCCAAAGCTGTGGACAGTAAGCTCGAAACCATTAAAACAAGCTTACCCGAGGGCGTTATCCTTGAAGCGGTTTACGATAGAACAAGCCTCGTTGACAAAACCATCGACACAGTACAGAAAAACCTCGTCGAGGGCGCTTTACTTGTCATCGTTGTGCTATTCGTTTTGCTTGGGAATGTGCGAGCTGCACTTATTACAGCCGCTGTAATACCCCTGGCAATGCTTGCCACGATATCGGGTATGGTCAAAACCGATGTGTCTGCTAACTTAATGAGTTTAGGCGCACTTGATTTTGGCTTGATTGTCGATGGCGCAGTTATCATTGTTGAAAACTGTATCAGGCGATTATCCGAATCCCAGAAGCAAAACGGCGCAACTCTACCGCTCAAAGAAAGACTGAATGTTGTATATGAAGCCACTAATGAAGTCATACGTCCCAGTTTGTTTGGTGTATTGATCATTACCATTGTTTATATCCCCTTGTTCACGCTCACTGGCGTCGAAGGTAAAATGTTCCACCCCATGGCAGCGACCGTGATAATGGCTTTGCTTGCCGCAATGGTATTTTGTTTTACCGTAGTGCCTGCGGCGATAGCAATTTTCATGAGAGGTAAAATTAGCGAAAAAGAAAGCCCAATTATTAAAGGTGCAAAGGCAGTCTATCGTCCTGTTTTAACGGGAGCGCTGCGTTTTAGATGGCTAGTGGTAGTAGCAGCGAGTGCTTTGGTTGTCGGCAGTTTATGGATGGGCAGTAAATTAGGCTCCGAGTTTATTCCCCAGCTCAATGAAGGTGATATCTTAGTACAGGCAATACGGATCCCTGGGACAGGGGTAGAACAAGCAGTTGAAATGCAAAAAACTCTTGAAGCGAAACTTATGCAGTATGAGCAAGTACAGACGGTATTCGGTCGCACGGGTACGGGTGAGGTCGCCACCGACCCTATGCCACCAAACATTACTGATACGTTTGTTATTTTAAAGCCTCGGGAGCAATGGCCCGATCCATCAATGACAAAAGCTGAGTTAGTGGAAACGTTTGAAGAGGACTTGTTTACTTTGCCCGGCAATAATTATGAATTTACGCAACCTATACAAATGCGTTTTAACGAATTGATTAGTGGCGTAAGGGCAGATTTGGGGATAAAGCTATTTGGGGATGACTTAGATACGCTCTTTGCATCTGCTTCTGACATTTTGACCGTTATTTCAACGATTGAAGGAGCTGATGACGCGAGGCTTGAGCAGGTAGAAGGCATTCCAATCTTCACCGTCACACCAAAGCCTGATCAATTGGCACGCTTTGGTTTGGATATAGCCGACTTGCAGTTATGGCTCAATGCTGCGACAGGTGGAGAAACCGCTGGAATGATTTTTGAAGGCGACAGACGCTTTGAGATTGTCGTGCGATATGGCGACGACATTCGAAATGAACTCACTCAGCTTGAGAGCGTTCCCATCGTCACGCCCTCTGGTGAGCATGTACCGATAAGCGAATTAGCCACACTGGCATTTAAAGAAGTACCTAGCCAAATAAGCCGGGAAAATGGCAAACGTAGTATTGTTGTCACAGCAAATGTGCGTGACAGAGATATTGGCACTTTTGTTGAAGAAGCTCAGGCGAGAATCAATGATGAAGTAGATTTACCTGCTGGTTATTGGCTCGACTATGGTGGAACCTTTGAGCAGCTCGAGAGTGCGAGTCAACGATTGACTATTGTGGTACCGGTTACGTTGTTTGTGATTTTGACAATGCTGGTAATTGCGTTTGGTTCTATACGCGATGCGTTGATTATCTTCACAGGTATCCCTTTGGCATTAACAGGCGGTGTAATGTCTCTTTGGTTAAGGGATATGCCTTTATCCATATCCGCGTCGGTAGGATTTATCGCGTTGTCTGGGATTGCCGTATTAAACGGATTGGTAATGCTGTCCTTCATCAAGCAACGTTTGCTAGAAACCGGAGAATTAGTGAATAGCATTGTTGAAGGGGCACTTATTCGCTTGCGTCCGGTATTAATGACAGCACTAGTGGCAAGCCTTGGATTTGTGCCCATGGCGCTCAATACGGGCATAGGTGCAGAGGTGCAACGGCCTTTGGCCACGGTGGTCATCGGCGGGATAATATCGTCAACCTTGCTAACACTGGTAGTGCTGCCTGTACTCTATCGACTCGTGCATAGTAAAGGGGAGCAGTAGTGTTCTTGGGCATTTATTCGTAAATGCCCAAGTTTTACCTGAACGATTTTTAGGTACCTATTGACTCTTTATTAAGTATAGACTTTACAATCATATTCTTAACGTCATGTACGATAAGGATAGATATGGTTTCGCTTATTTTAATATCTGTATCTAACCTTTGTGAGCCCAACCCATTCGCCCTCGGTGTTCTAAGCGGGGGCTTTGTTTTTTATAGCAGGCAAATCACTTCCTCGAACTCACCATTTCGCCAGAACCCAAGTGATTTTTTTCCTCTGGGCGTGATGCGTTCAATGTAGTTTGGGAAATCGGTGTGCTTACCGTAAAGCGTATTCCCGTGAGTTAACAGTTCATGACTGAGAGCATCAGAAAGACTATCTCGTGAGATCTGTTTAGCTAACTTCAGCACATCAAGTGAGTTGATCATAATTATTTTCCGGTAAGCTTATCAAATAAGTACCCAGAACTTTCTTCATTAAGCGAGACACTATGTTTGGCGGCAAAGGCTCTGAGCTTTCTATCGTATATAGTCATATTACGCTCATCGCGACAGAAGAACTTTATAGTTGCTTCATTCTCGTAATAGTAAGCCCGAATATCGTTTTCACCAGCGTCGATGTTAATGCCTCCATCATTTAGCCAGTAAGCTTTCTGACCAGCGACAAAGTTCTCCTTAGCAAATGACGATAAGATGTCTTCAACTTGCTTAGGCGCTACAGCGAGAAAGTGAGTTTGGCAATAAGGCATGAACATCGGCTTTGGTTGCGTTGTTATCTATCAAGCATAGCTAAGAACTGACTTTGAATATCGATCTTTTTGTCAGTAATCTTTTTTCACTGCGCCAAGCTTGAGCAAGCCATCATAGCGAAAGCAATGCACTCTCTTACATACTCCAGCGCCTGTTTTATAAGCGTTACTACCGTACCTTTGTTAAGCCGAATACTGCCCAAGGTCGGTGGCCCAGAAGCCGTGAAAATAGCAGTTACCTTGCAAAGGGAAGGCTCCTTGATGCACCTGCCTACGCCGGAATTCTCGGTTTCAGTAAGAGGGTTGCTTGAGTGACCACTGACTTCAAAATCAAGCCATCATCAATAAAGTTCATAGGTAAACCTCTGGTAACAGTATAAAACTCCTTACTCTTTTCAGATCTCCGCGCAAGTTGCATTTTGCTGTAAAAGTTGTTATTAACACTAAAATTCTGATTAATAAGTATAAAACTGTTATTTTTCCTCAATGCTTTTTCGTGTAATCACTTACTCGAACGGCCTGTTGTGGTTGACGTAGATGTAGCGGTCAATATGACATGGCCAGTCCAACAACTCTAATTACATGGCCAAAGTCACTGTTCCACTACAGCTAAAACAACTCACAGGTCGGAGCCTGCATTAATTGGGATTGCTCAAATAACTCACAGATCTAAATTTTCCATCAGGTAGATTTAACAACATTAAAATATTATACTTCTGCCGTGGGAGTACCGTTTAGTGAGCTAAGAGCGGTTGAGGATAAATCGTTACCGTTGGAAGGTAAACCACCTTCATTTGATGACAACCTTATCATCCATGGCGATAACCTCGTAGCCATAAAGACGAGCATTTAAATGGAAACGATGACACTAGAGGCTGTTGATCTTTGAACATTATTTGTTCAGCAGTACATTGGTAGCCACATCATCATGAATGCCAATGCGACTGTACTGCTATAGTTTCGAGCTAGCTTGTCGTATCTTGTTGATATTGCCCGGTACCTTTTTATCCTCAAAAGCGCGTTTTCAACAAGATGCCTATATCGATACAGGCACCAGTCCATATCGTCATTACCTAATTTGTTATTTCGTTTGCGTGGAATATTGGCATCTGCTCCACTTTCTTCTACGTAAGCTCTAAAAGCTTCACTGTCATAGCCTTTATCAGCACAAACAATATTGGCTTGTGGGGAGTTTATTATCAGACTTTGTGCATGTACGATGTCGTTCACTTGACCACCGGATAGTTCAAAATAAACGGGCAGGCCACCGCTATCTACCGCAAGGTGAATTTTCGTTGAGTTACCACCTCGACTTTTTCCGATGGCCTCATCTTGTTTACCCGCAGCACCGCTACTATCCTGATGCGCTTTAACTATACTACCATCAAGAAACAACCATTCTGGGTCACCCTCGGAGGCTAAGCTTTCAAATAACTTTTGCAAT
>NZ_JAKRFB010000075.1:0-14370 GCF_022348315.1 Alteromonas sp. MmMcT2-5
ACATTAAAAAATCCGATACCAGAGACTGATATCGGATTTTGAAGCCTTAAAAAGATCGGTCAACCGATCATGAAAATTTTCTTAACTGATCGGCATTAGCTCATTGGCAGGTTTTTTTTATATCTCTTGATCGTGAACTGCGACTGTCTACTTTCCGAAGCGTCAGCGAAATTGCGCTTGCACTTCACATAATTTACTTCGGAACAATAGTTTGTTTAAGTATGTGGCTAGCACCGGGGGACAGCGTCTTTCCCTCAGTTAGCGATGTTTCTACGCACAACATGTGCTTATAGCCAAATGGGTCCATGTCTGAAATAGACGCTGCGCCTAACCATGGGTTCCACACTACCAAAGAGTCATTACCGTTGGATACCACTTCCGTAAACGCGTTGCCTTCGACTTCAATTTCTGCCGTTTTAATCGGCGCAACATGAATGCGATCCGTTTCGCCTGTGATGGTGTAAGGACTCGGTGTCGTCTTAAGTCCCCAGTCGTCAAGTTTGTCTTTATATTGACCTTCAATTCCAGTTATTTGGGTATGTTGAATGTGGTCAACGTGGAAATATGTATGTAGCGCACAGTTAAATTCGAATGGTACAACACCCGTATTTTCTGTAGTTAACGCAACGTCCATCGTCTCACCAACGGTAATTACCATGGTCACGTTACAATCATTCTCAAACCCTTCTGCTCGGGTAAAGCTTGGCGAAAGCGTAATCGTTGTTCCGCTTTCTGTATCTTCTGAATGAATCAGCTTCCACACTTGTGTTCTCAAAAAGCCGTGAGCGGGGAGGGCACCTTTTTCTCGACCGTGATCATCGCTAAACCAAGGCCAGCACACCGGAATACCACCGCGAATAGGTCGCTCTCCGTTCAAGTAAGCATGGGGGCTTACCCAAAGACGCTCTCTGCCATCGCTTTTAGGCACATATGACAAGATATGACCGCCAAATAGGCTAATACGCGCAGAGGCAAACGCATTATCTACGTCTAAAAAGGTAAGTCCATTAGACTCACTAACGGTAACTGAACTCACAGGTGGCATAAGCCCTCCTTGGACTAATAAGAAAACAACAAAGGGTAAGCGACGGGAAAGCGTATGTCGCTGGAATATCGTTATTATGCGTGTTTACGACCACGAAAAACAAAAAAGGTGCAAACGCCGTGTTTACACCTTTAGATTAACTCAACTTTAGCGTGAATAGTTTAACTATTTTAGCTTAATACCGTTAATTACTTAGAAATGTGAGCCACAAGGTCTAGAACCTTGTTTGAGTAGCCCCATTCGTTGTCGTACCAAGAAACGAGTTTAACGAATGTATCAGTAAGTGCGATACCTGCAGTGGCGTCAAATACCGATGTGCGAGCGTCGCCAAGGAAGTCGTTAGACACAACCGCATCTTCTGTGTAACCCATGATACCTTTAAGCTCGCCTTCTGAAGCTTCTTTCATTGCTGCACAAATTTCATCGTAGCTAGCAGGCTTCGCAAGGTTTACAGTAAGGTCTACTACTGAAACGTTTGGCGTAGGTACACGGAAAGCCATACCTGTTAACTTGCCGTTAAGCTCAGGGATAACTTTACCTACTGCTTTTGCTGCACCGGTTGATGATGGAATGATGTTCTGACCAGCACCACGACCACCACGCCAGTCTTTCATTGAAGGACCGTCTACCGTTTTCTGTGTTGCAGTTGTTGCGTGAACCGTTGTCATCAAACCGTCTACAATACCAAATTTATCGTTAAGCACTTTGGCAAGTGGAGCAAGACAGTTAGTTGTGCAAGACGCGTTTGAAACAATAGTTTCGCCAGCGTAGCTTTCTTGGTTAACACCCATAACGAACATAGGCGTGTCATCTTTAGAAGGTGCAGACATAACAACTTTCTTCGCGCCAGCTTCGATGTGCTTCGCGGCAGTTTCTTTAGTCAGGAACAGACCTGTTGATTCAACAACCACGTCAACGTCTACTTCATCCCACTTAAGTGCAGCTGGATCTCTTTCAGATGTAATGCGGATAGTTTTGCCGTTTACAACTAGGCTATTGTTATCTACTGTAACTTCACCGTCGAATAAACCGTGAGTCGAGTCGTATTTCAATAGATAAGCAATGTAGTCCGTGTCTAGTAAGTCGTTTATTGCAACAACTTCGATGTCGTTGCGCTCCGCTGCTGCGCGCATTACTAGGCGTCCAATACGGCCAAAACCATTGATACCGATGCGAATTGTCATAACGTACCCCGATTATTTAAATAAAATGAAAATAAATTACGTAAAGTATGGATCAAAATGCCATAATTAGCAAAATAAAAAGCAAAAGTGTTGCAAAATTACGAATAAGTGCTATTGCAATCGTATTCAGATATCGCCAAGCCCTTGTTTCTAGAATAATGTTAAAAATTTGTTTGTAGACGCACTATGTTTAATTTGCTTTGCGTCTTTTACCGAATAACAGGAATGACACACCATGACACAACAACTTCTGCAACAACTGGTTGAAATGCGGGGAATTGAAACCCAATACGTCGACGCATGGGGAAAGCCAGCAACCATCGCAGAATCAAGTAAAGCAAAACTGCTTAACACACTTGGCTATGACACCAGCAGTGATGAAAAAATTCAGTCACAAATTACACAAGATATAAAGTCGGTATGGTTGTCGCCGTTAAATCCTGTTCAAGTGGTTCGCAATACCCAAGAAATTAATCTAGCAGTTCGTTTACCTATCGAGTTAGTGAACGATGATCACACGCTCACGGTCA
Source organism: Alteromonas sp. MmMcT2-5 (assembly GCF_022348315.1). Lineage (NCBI taxonomy): Bacteria > Pseudomonadati > Pseudomonadota > Gammaproteobacteria > Alteromonadales > Alteromonadaceae > Alteromonas > Alteromonas sp. MmMcT2-5. Next base: position 2,760 of record NZ_JAKRFB010000075.1, read on the forward strand.
CCTGTGAAAATGGTGACGTGCTCACTCATCAATTTACGCCAGTTGACCAAGAAATGACGACAATGGCGCATATCGACGATGTAGAGTTTCATGAATACGTAGTAACACTGCCTTTGGATTTGCCCCTTGGTTATCACGATGTAGCCTTAAGCGCAGATGACGATGAGTTTGCGCGTTCTCGCTTAATTGTGGCACCAGAAGCGTGCTACACGCCAAACGAAATTAAAGAAGGCAAAAAAATATGGGGCTTAAGCGTTCAACTTTACTGCGTTCGCAGTGAAAAGAACTGGGGGATTGGTGATTTTTCTGATTTAGCTCTGCTTATTGAAAAAGCCGCTGGTGTGGGCGCAGACTTTATCGGACTCAATCCTATTCATGCGCTTTACCCCGCAAATCCCAACGCGTGCTCGCCTTATGGGCCAAGCTCACGTCGCTGGCTTAATTATTTGTATATCGATGTGACTGCCATTGACGGCTATGACGATGCATCAGTACAAGCGGTAGTGAGCAGTGATGAGTTTAAAGCCACGCTTGAACATGCACGTAACGTAGAACATGTAGACTACGAGGCAGTCGCCCATGTGAAATTGGCTGCGCTTAAAGCAGTATTTGATGTTTACGATGCCAAATACCTTCGTAAAAGCACAAAGCAAAATAAAGCGTTTAAAGCCTTCGTAGAAGCGGGCGGTGAAAGCTTAGATATGTTAGCGGTGTACGACGCCTTGCAATCGCACCTAAAAGCTGAAGGTAAAGACAGCTGGGGATGGCCGGTATTCCCACAAGAATACAAAGACTATTACAATCCAGCCGTGGCTAAGTTTAAGAGTGCAAACGAACAAGACGTCAAATTTTACTTGTTCCTACAGTGGATTGCCGCCCAACAGCTTGAGCTTGCAAGCAACAAAGCTACTGATGCAGGCATGACCATTGGTCTTTATCGGGACTTGGCGGTAGGCGTTAGTGAAGGCAGTGCGGAAATTTGGGGTAACAAAGACCTATACTGCACAGGCGCAAGTGTAGGTGCTCCACCGGATATCTTGGGCCCACTAGGCCAGAACTGGGGGTTGCCGCCTATGGACCCTCGTAAGCTGTATGAACAGGGTTACCAGCCCATTATTGACCTGTTTGCGTCTAACATGGCGTCGTCAGGCTCATTGCGTATCGATCACGTCATGGCGTTGCTGCGTTTATGGTGGGTTGTGAAAGGCGATAACGCTAAAGATGGCGGCTATGTTTATTATCCTGTAGACGATTTACTCGGTATTCTAGCGCTAGAAAGTCACCGCAATCAGAGCTTGGTTATTGGTGAAGACTTGGGTACTGTACCAGAAGAAATTCGCAGCAAGCTTGCTGATAATGGCGTGTACTCATACCGCGTATTTTTCTTCGAACAAGCGGAAGACGGCGGTTTCTTCTCACCTAGCCATTACCCTGTTCAGTCTATGTCAACGTTGACTACTCACGATATGCCAACGCTGATTGGTTACTGGCACTGTTTAGATTTAGAGCTAGGCAAAGAAATAGGGCTTTATCCAACAGAAGAAATCCTTCAAACGCTTTATGCGGATCGTCATGAAAACAAACAGGCGATTTTAGATACATTGCATGGCCACGGTTCAATTGGCGACAATGTAGGCCGCGATGTTAATCATACGGGTATGAATCGCGAACTGAATAACGGTATGCAGGTGCATATGGCAGGTGGCTCGAGCGCATTATTGAGCCTGCAATTGGAAGACTGGTTAGAAATGGATAAGCCGGTCAATATTCCTGGTACTTTTGACGAATATCCAAACTGGCGAAGAAAACTCACAGAGAATATCGAGTCGATGTTCGATAGACATGATATAAATGAGTTGGCGTCTAAACTTACTCATGCCAGAAAGCAAGCAAGTCAGGGTTAATTGCCATTATCAAAGAAATGATAATAGGCGGTTGCCTGGGTAACTTAAACGAGTAAGATAAAGTACCAAGACGGTACTTGATAGAGCTTAAATGTATACAACGCATTTAAGCTCACAATTCAACCCGCTGCCATGCGGGTTTTTACTAGGAGTAGCGAATGCAATTAGCGCAGCAGTTTGAACAGGTATTATGTTCTCAGCCGTTTTCCCATTTAGGTGTAGTTAAAAATCAGCAGAAGTCGGTACTTCGCGTTTGGCATCCTAATGTCAGCGAGATAACGATTAAATGGGAGAATGCAGCGCTAGCAAATGTAACCGTTACCTCCAAAAATGGTCTTTTTGAAACACCACTGCCTAAAGAATATCAGGGTGAGGTTTATCGCGTTATCGCCGAAGGCTTGAATGACGATAAGGGCTATATCGATCCTTATCAATTCTCCGAGCAGGCGTATCATGCGGTACACTACATCGATAGCAAGCCTTCAAACTTGTATGAGCAAGCGGGCGCGCAACTTTTAACACTCACTTCATCACAAGGCGATGCGATAAAAGGTGTCAGGTTCTGCGTTTTCGCGCCCAATGCGAGTACGGTGTCGCTCATTGGCGATTTCAATCAGTGGGATGGGCGCACGCATCCTATGGAAAAGACCTCCATGGGATACTGGGTACTGTTTGTGCCAGAACTCGCAGAGGGAGAGCGCTACAAGTATCATATTAAAGATGCACACGGCCACGACCTACCGCACAAGGCTGACCCACTTGGCTTCAGTGCAGAGCAGTATCCTTCTCATGCTTCGAAAATTTACAACCACAATAACTATGAGTGGAATGATAGTGCATGGATGGAAAAGCGAAAGGGGAATAAATACAACAGCCCAATGAGCATTTATGAAGTGCACCTTGGCTCTTGGAAGCGCCCGGGTATTGAAACTGATGCGCGCTATCTTACTTATAAAGCGCTGGCCGATGACTTAATAAGCTACGTCAGCGATATGGGTTACACTCACGTTGAATTGCTGCCTATTTCCGAGTTTCCTTTCGACGGTTCGTGGGGCTATCAGCCCGTGGGAATGTTCGCACCAACGAGTAGATTTGGTAACCCAGATGAATTTAAATACTTTGTTGATAAGGCTCACCAAGCAGGTATAGGCGTAATTATCGACTGGGTACCTGCACATTTCCCGGAAGACGGCCATGGCTTGGCGCGATTTGATGGTTCTTGTGTTTATGAATATGAAGATCCGAGGAAAGGTTGGCATCCGGATTGGAATTCTTGCATTTACGATTTCGGCAAAGACACAGTTCGTCAATTTTTAGTTGCAAACGCACTGTTTTGGCTAGACAAATTTCACGTTGATGGACTCAGGGTTGATGCAGTGGCATCCATGCTTTATCTCGATTACTCACGTAATGACGGCGAGTGGATCCCGAATGTGGATGGGGGTAACGAAAATTACGAAGCCATTAGTTTACTGAAATGGATGAATGAAGAAGTGTACAAGCACTTCCCTGACGCCATGACAATTGCCGAAGAATCAACGTCGTTTCCTAAGGTTTCTCGTCCAGTATTTGATGGCGGTTTGGGCTTTGGCTTTAAGTGGAACATGGGGTGGATGCACGACTCATTACATTACATTGCTAAAGACCCAGCATACCGCAATTACCACCATGGCGATATTACCTTCAGCATGGTTTACGCGTTTGACGAAAACTTTGTGTTGCCTATCTCGCACGATGAAGTGGTACACGGCAAAGGCAGTATGCTGCACAAAATGCCTGGCGATGAATGGCAGCAAGCCGCTAACCTGCGTTGTTACGCGGGCTTTATGTACGGTCACCCCGGCAAGAAGCTTAACTTTATGGGGAACGAGCTTGCGCAGGCACGAGAATGGAACCATGACAGTAGTTTAGACTGGCACTTGCTCGATTACGAAAAACACAAAGGCATTCAAGCGCTTTATAAGGCGCTCAACCACCTCTATACGTCTACGCCAGCGCTTTACGAGCAAGACCACGAACCAGGGGGCTTTGCTTGGCTGGACCACAATAATGCAGACCAAAGCGTGGTTTCATTTGTTCGCATGTCAAAAGATGCGAAGCAAAAAGTATATGTGGTATCTAATTTTACGCCTGTGCCACGTCAGAACTTCAGAATAGGCGTAGAGGATGCATGCACGCTAACGCTAGCACTAAACACTGATGATGGTGCATATTGGGGTAGTGACTACGACGTTGCTTCTACTGTAAATACGCAACCCATACCTTGGAATGAGCGTACTCACTCTGCAGAAATCACGTTACCGCCGCTAGCCACGGTATTTTATGTTACCAATGTGGATTAATCCGACTAGAGCGACACGCCCTAGTGAAGAGATAAATTGAGAACGAAGTGAACGAAATTCGAGACACCGCACTAATTGTAGAAAGTGGAATGGGAAAGGCATATCCACTTGGCGCAACAGTTACACAAGATGATTGTAATTTTGCCGTATACGCGCCCGATGCGAAGGCGGTCGTGTTGTGTTTTTTCAATAGTGACACAGAAGAGGCGGTGAGTGAGCATCCATTGCCTGAGAAAACTGGTGATGTTTGGCACGGTCGTTACAGCGGCGTTAGCGCAGGACAATACTATGGTTATCGCGTAGAACGCGGTGAGGGAGGGTTACATGCGGTACCCACCGACAAACTGCTAATCGACCCTTACGCCAAGAAAATTAGTCGCGCAATAAAATGGGACGCTAGGCAATACAAACACGACTCTCAGTTTATGATCCCCAAGTGCATAGTAATTGATCAAAATGACTATGCGCCGAGTCATGTTAGCGCGCCTGTTATACCGAAACACAAGCGAGTAGTTTACGAAGCACATATTAAGGGGCTAACAAAACTCCATCCCGATGTACCTAAAGAACACCGTGGCAAATTTATCGGTGCTGCCCATCCGAGTGTCATCAAGCATCTCAAAGCATTAGGCATAACCACGGTGCAATTTATGCCGTTGTGCTCATTCATGCCTGAACCATTTATAACAGAGAAAGGCTTAACTAATTATTGGGGATATAACCCGGTTAACTTCTTTGCGCCTGAACCACGCTACGGTGTGTCAGACGCGCTTGCTGAACTAAAGTCTATGGTAGATGCTTATCATACAGCCGGACTTGAGGTCATTGTTGATGTGGTATTTAACCATACAGCAGAGGCAGGCAATGGCGGTCCTATTCTTTCTTATAAGGGGTTTTGCCCTTACCAAGCGTACTTATTAGAGCAAACGAAAAACGGAGAATTGGTTTATTCCAACCATTCAGGCTGTGGTAACACGGTAAATACCGCGCAGCCATTTATGATGGGACTTATTTTAGATGCCATGCGCCACTGGGTATCCGTAATTGGCGTTGACGGCTTTCGTTTCGATTTAGCAGTATGCTTGGGAAGAGAGCCACAAGAATATAGTAAAAAATCTGGGCTGCTGAGAGCCATTAGTAGCGACCCTGTTCTAAAAGAGAGGGTATTGCTTGCCGAACCCTGGGATATTGGGCCTGGCGGCTACCAAGTGGGTAACTTTCCTTCTCCATGGTTAGAGGTGAATGATAAATACCGCGATACGGTGCGCGCCTTCTGGCGTGGAGACGATGGCGTTACCGCGGACTTTGCTACCCGTCTAATGGGCTCACGGGATATATTTCACAAAGGCCATCGACATATCAGTACGTCGGTAAATAACGTGACATATCACGATGGGTTCACGCTGCACGATATGGTGACCTACGCCGAACGTCACAATCTCGATAACTTAGAAGAAAATCGAGATGGCCATGGACACAACCTGTCTGCCAATTATGGTATTGAAGGGGAAACGAATGACGAGCAGATACTCGCTATGCGTGAGCGTCAAAAGCGCAATCTCTTTGCAACGCTGATCTTCTCGCAAGGTACACCGCATATTCTTGGTGGCGATGAATTAAGTCGCACCCAAAATGGCAATAATAATGCCTATTGTCAGGATAATCCTATTAGCTGGATGAATTGGGAATTAAACAAGCGCAAGCAAGATTTTCTTAGCTTCTGCCAATATGTGATCCGTTTGCGTCAGTCCTCTTCACTGTTAAGCGAACTAAAGCTGCACGATGATACTTTTACGCTCTCACGAAATGTAAAAGAAATAAATTGGTATAAGCCCGATGGTTCTGACAAAGCGTCTGAAGACTGGAATGCGCATCATAACAAAGCGTTTGGTGTGGAAATAAAAGGTTGTGTAACGGGCGACCAGAAGCCAGAGCACTGGTTCTTGTGTGTTAATGCAAGTGAAAGCGACGTGCGTTTTCACCTACCTTCTGTCATACCCAGGGGAGGGTGGACCATGCACCTGGATACGCGCTACAGCTCTCTTGAAGAACAGCCTTCAATTTGCATTCAGAAGGTGTTTTTACAGGCCAGCAAATCGCTAACGTTGTTCAGTTTTTCTCAGTTCTCTGGATAGAATAATGGCTTACAATACGACCTTATACTTGGTTAAGGATGCCTTTAAAGAATTTAAGAGTACCGCTAAACGGCTCTAAACTCAGTGCACGTTAGCTGAATAAGAAACAGAGTCTTTACCTTTGTGTGAATTTCATACAGCATGGGCGAAAGCGCGTAACGCAGGTGCTGAATGCGTGCCAAAATCTCGGCTAAACTAGCTTACAAAACCCGTTAATGTTTACCGCTGGTGACAATTACACCACTGCGCACTAAATTGTTAGCTTAGACTGTTCTTTATTCTTTCAGGTGGTATCATGCGCAGCCATCTGAAATGTGAAGGTGTTCCTATGCAAAAGAAAGGTGGTAATTCGCACGAAGACAAGTCGTGTGATATTGGTTTTATCGGTTTAGGGGTGATGGGTAGTAACCTAACCATGAACCTAGTGGACCATGGCTATCGTGTAGCGTGTTTCGATTTAGACCAAAACAAAGTTGAGTCTATTCTTGCCAAAGACGCAAGCGAAAGAGCTGAAAATACTGAGCCTCGTGTTGAAGGCTGCAGTTCTTACACCGAGCTTTTAAGCAAGTTAAAAGCCCCGCATCTTATTATTATCTCTGTGCCTGCTGGCGATCCTGTTGACCACGTTTGCAATCATCTTATTGACGCCGGAATTCACGCTGACGATATCGTGGTTGATACTGGCAACAGTTTGTGGACAGACTCTGTAGCACGTGAAGAGCAGTACAAAGGTAAATTTATCTTCTTCTCTACCGCCGTGTCAGGTGGTGAAGTAGGCGCTCGTTTCGGGCCATCTCTTATGCCTTCAGGCAACCCTTATGCATGGACACGCATTGAGCCTGTTCTTAAAGCTATTGCTGCAAAGGTTGACCCAGAAACAGGTAAACCATTAGAAAGCCATACGCCAGGTCAACCAGTGTTAGAAGGCGAACCATGTGCGACCTACATCGGTCCGGTTGGAGCCGGGCACTATGTAAAAATGGTGCACAACGGTATCGAATACGCCGACATGCAGCTTATCTGCGAAACTTACCATGTTATGCGCGAAGCGCTACATATGGCGCCAGCTGAAATAGCAGAGGTGTTTCGTCGCTGGAACGAAGGCAAGCTGAATAGCTACCTGATGGAAATTAGTGCTGAAGTTCTTGAGCAAATGGATCCAGAAACACAGCAGCCGTTGGTTGATGTGATTTTAGATAGAGCAGGTCAAAAAGGTACAGGCCTTTGGACTGCAGTAAGCGCATTACAGGTAGGTAGTCCGGCACAGACCATCACTTCTGCGGTATTCGCGCGCAGTATTTCTAGTTTGAAAGACGAGCGTGTAGCTGCGAGCAAGGTTCTTGCTGGCCCTGATGCGCCATCGTTCAGCGATAATGAGAAAATGTCGATCATCAACAAGCTAGAGCAAGCGCTTTATTGCTCTAAAATCTGTGCGTACGCTCAGGGCTTCCAGTTAATGGCTATGGCAGGCAAAGAACACGGCTGGACACTGGAGTTTGGTGAAATAGCGAAAATATGGCGTGCAGGCTGTATTATTCGCGCCGTATTTCTTCAGTCTATTTCTCAGGCCTACGAGAATAACGAAGACTTAGCCAACTTGCTATTGGACCCGTTCTTTGCGGAACAAATTACGCAGTATCAAGCTGACTGGCGTGAGTCAATTGCACAGGCGACACTGGCTGGCGTGCCTTGCCCTGCAATGATGTCGGCTCTTAGCTATTATGATTCGTATCGCACAGCCGTGCTACCTGCTAATTTGCTGCAAGGCCAGCGCGATTATTTTGGCGCACATACTTATCAGCGTGTGGATAAGCCAGCAGGTAAAAAGTATCACATCGAGTGGAGTGATCCTGCACGTCCGCAAACGGCTATCAAAAAATAGTATGAACTAAATAGTGTTACACGCGCTCATAACTGAGCGTAAACTATTAAAAGGTGTATTTGTTTTCAAATACACCTTTTTTGTTTAAAGAGGTAAGTTATGTCGACAGATGAAAAAGCAAACGCATCAATAGCTAAAAAAGACTGGAAAACTGAGCTCACTGACGAGGAATATTATGTATGCCGCGAAGCGGGTACTGAGCGACCTTTCACTGGAGTATTGCTAGACGAGCAGCGAGATGGATTGTACGTGTGTAAGTGCTGCGAAGCGCCACTTTTCCCCTCAGATACTAAATTTGATGCTGGTTGTGGATGGCCTTCTTTCTATAAGCAGCTTGATGACGGTAATGTAGATTACAGAGAAGACTTGAGTCACGGTATGCGTAGGGTTGAGATTTTTTGTAAGCAGTGTGGCTCGCACTTAGGCCATGTATTTCCAGATGGTCCTGCGCCAACGGGTCAACGCTACTGCGTAAATTCGCTATCTATGACCTTTAAAGGCGAAGATGATACACAAATTAAAGGTTAAAAAGCCCTAGGTGAGCGCTTGATTAAGGTAAACATCTGATTAAATTTTGACCTTATGTGGAAAGTAGAGAGATCCAATCATAAAAAACCGCCCATAAACGGCGGTTTTTTTAATTATTTACCAATGAAATTGTGTAATTGAGTTTCAAAAAATCAGAGCTTATCCAGTTTCAATGAATCTGCGTTGAAGGTCGCGCTATTCAAGTTACTGACTATTTCATCAACAATGTTATCTAGAATGCCTACTGGAAGGGCATAGCGTTGTCCAAGTTGAACACGCTGAGTGTCGTTAAGTCTCTCATCGAAGGCTTCAGCCACACCATACCAAACATAGGCAAGGCGATAGTTGTCCATATCCATTCCCATTGAAGCAAGCGAGTAGAAAATGCTGACATCAATGTCGTCGCTATCTGTATATAAACTTAGCGCGCGATATAAGGTTTCAATAGTACTCTTTTGGTCTGTTTTAATCTGAACAGAGGCCAGTGCGACCAGCAGCTTTGGATCGCTTACGCGGTTGCTGGCAGCGTAGCGCTCAAAGCGATGAAAAGCCTCTTTGTCGTTATATCGTGTCCAATGATAGTAAGAAAGGTAAGGATCAAGGGAGTCTTTCGTCTCGCGGCTTAGGCGTTTAATTTCACGCTGAGCAGTAATAACGCCTTTTAGCCGTGTCGCTTCCTTGCCTTTGCGTTTAACGTGTTCGATATGCTGCACTTCTTCAACGCAGGTTAGATACTCTTCGAAGTTCAGAAGGAGAGGGTACTTGTAAGCGTCGTCTTTTGAATCTTGATTGTAGTAACGCAAGCGAATAATCTCAGCTCGCTCGCCGCGACAACGGGCATCCAAACTCAAATCTAAGCAAATCTCGCTGTGAGATTCACAAATTTCACTGATAGTAGGTTCAAAAAGATCGCCACAACCCGTCAGTGTTGTCGCTGCTGCCAGCCACACCGTCGTTACATAACCTTTTGTTGGAAACTTACTAAATAAACTCTCTGTTATATGAGTTTTCATAGAGGTTTTGAAACTTATCAACAATTTGGTCTTCCTTGCTTGTTTATTTAAGATACTGCTCGTCACCGTCAGGCGAAAACTCACCTAGTGTACCCTAAAAATAATAAAAAGCTGACGCGTAATTAGGATTAGTTGTACGTGTTTGTGCCACACAAAATTTGGCCGCGCATACAACAATGACAACACCGTTAAATTAATATCGATGAAGGCAGAAGCATGAATCAACAGTTTGAGCAGGAATTACAAAGCAGCTGGCAAGAGCGTCAGGAATACGCAGAAATGATGTTGCCCCTTATTGGTAAATTGTATCGCAATAAGGCAGTTGAAATTTCGGTTTATGGACGCTCGCTACTGAACGCCAGTGCTATTGATGTTATTAAAGCGCACCGCAAAGTGCGTCTGCACGAAGGTATTAAGCTACGCCTACGCGAAAGCTATCCAATCTTAGAAGCCTTGAGCAACATGAAGCTTGCTCCTGCACAAATTGATATTGGTAAATTGGCTTTTGACTTTCACTACGGTTCTGCGGTCGACAATAGCGACCTTACGGCCTACCTTAACGAAAAACTAAACGACGTTGCCGATAAAGAGGACGATCAGAAACCTCAGGACGTTGTACTATATGGTTTTGGCCGTATAGGTCGTTTACTTGCTCGCTTGCTTATTGAACGCCAAGGTAAAAACAATAAGCTTCGCTTACGCGCCATTGTGGTTCGTGGCGGACGCGATGGCGACCTAGAAAAACGTGCAAGCTTACTGCGCCGCGATTCAGTGCATGGGCCGTTCAACGGCAGCATCACAGTTGACCACGAGCGTAACGCGCTAAAAGCAAACGGTTCATACATTCAAGTCATTTATGCCAACAGCCCAGATGAAGTGGATTACACTCAATATGGTATTGATAACGCTATCATCGTAGACAATACGGGTATTTGGCGTGACCGCGACGGCCTTGGCCTACACCTTAAAGCTAAGGGTGCAGCGAAAGCTATCCTTACTGCCCCGGGTAAAGGTGACATCAAGAACATCGTACACGGTGTAAATGACGAAGAAGTCACACCAGAAGACACAATTGTATCTGCTGCAAGCTGTACGACTAACGCAATAACGCCGGTACTTAAAGCGCTAGACGAAGAATATGGCATTGAAAACGGTCACGTTGAAACCGTTCACTCTTACACTAACGACCAAAACCTTATCGATAACTACCACAAAGGTGATCGTCGTGGACGTAGTGCGCCACTTAATATGGTTATTACCGAAACGGGCGCTGCGAAAGCCGTTGCCAAAGCATACCCGAAACTGGCAGGTAAACTTACCGGCAATGCTATTCGCGTACCTACACCTAATGTGTCGCTAGCGATTTTGAACCTAAATCTTAAAACGCCGGTGGATCGCATTGCAGTTAACGAGTTCTTGCGCGATACCGCGTTGTTCTCAAAGCTTCAACACCAAATTGACTACACGGCAAGTAAAGAGATTGTATCAACAGACTTAGTCGGCTCTCGCGCTGCGTCTGTGGTTGACTCTCAGGCGACCATCGCCGCAGATAACCGCCTGACACTATACGTGTGGTATGACAACGAGTTTGGTTACAGCTGTCAGGTACTACGTGTAGTTCGTGATATGGCAGGGCTTAGTTTCCCTACGTTGCTGCTTTAAGCAACACGCAGTTTAATTAACTGTATAAAAAACCGACCTAAGTGGTCTAATGCCGTTCACTTAAGGTGAGCGGCATTTTTCTTTCTGCTGTATCGCTGTGGTCTCTTCTTAACTGTTCGGGGGAAGCTGCGTTCTCGCCGTGGAG
>NZ_JAKRFB010000076.1:0-14177 GCF_022348315.1 Alteromonas sp. MmMcT2-5
AAGCTAAGGTGTAATCACGCTGTGTGCGCTTAGGTCTTTGATTACTTGAAGTTGTCATAAAGAAGTCCTCTTTATGTCAACGTATTTTAGGACGGGACAGCCCAACAAAAAAAGGCGCTTTATCTTATTTCGTAGGCGGTAATAGCGACTATCCAAACGACAATGGCTTTAAATTAAAGCCATGGGTGAAGGTTTGGTATAGCAAAGAAGACTTTATCTTAAACGGTGAGCTTGCCATTGTTCAGTGTAACGTACACTTTATCGGCGAAGACGACAGCCATATTTTTGTAAACAAGAGCTTTGTTTTCAAACAATGTGAAGACGGAAAAATTCGCATTATCCTTCATCAATCTTCGCTTCCGTATCAGCCTTAAAAGGTAGTTGATACGTTTTAACTAATTAAAAAAGAGTCATGACTTAAAGACAGCCATGACTCTTCATTTTTGACTATCCATTAATTATCTGGCTTTGAGGTGTCTCTGCCTAGTGCTTGTTTAAGCTCAGCTAAATAGTTTTCGAAAGGCTTCCACTGCCCCATCCCTGTTTTGTATATAGGTTGGCGAACCTGTTCAGAGCTTGGCGTCTTTATCACCCGTTTGGTTTGGTGAAACGCTAAGCATGCTTCTTCAAAATCTAACCCACAAAAATCTAGAATGCGTTTAACTTGCCCTTCCAAATCATCCAGAACATCTTCGTGCTGTACAGTAAGAATTTCCCCAGGCAACACACTATGCCAATGATCCATAAGCTGTTCATAAGCATTATAGTAACGGCCAATATCGTCAAGCGAATAGCTGAACTCTTGCCCCTCACCGAATAACTGTTTAAAGCCACTAAAACAGCAGTCCATTGGGTTTCTGCGTGCATCAATAATTTTGGCGTTAGGCAGTATCTTTTTAATTAAGCCTATGTGAATGAAGTTATTGGGCATTTTATCAATGAAAAATGCCGCGCCTTGTCGGTAAGCTTTAGTCTGCTCAATATAACGGGCACCAAGCTTTTCGAGGGTTGCACTATCTAGTTCGCTCACGTTAAACGGATAAGGTGTTTTTTGATGACTTAATGATGAAGCAATACCTAATATATCGTGTAGCTCCATGGTGCCGTCTACCTGCGAATGTGACGCGAGGATTTGCTCTAATAATGTCGAACCAGCGCGAGGCAAGCCCACAATAAAAATAGGATCGGGAGCTTGGCAGCCCTGTTTTGAACTGAAAGAATCCGCCGTGAAAGCCTGCTGCTGAGCGTCTAAGGCCTCCTCTGTTCTACTAATATCAAATTGAAGCGTACTGTGTTTAAGTTTATTGCCTTGGTCATAGTAGGCAAACGCTTTATCTGCCTGGCCTTTGTCTTCAAACCCTTTACCTAATGCAAAACAAATGTGAATTTTATCGTCTAACTTTATCGAGCTAGCTTCAACTTGCTTGCACATTTGCGACAGCATGTTGTCGCTGAATTTGTAGGTTTTTGTATTCGCTAAACTCCAATAAGCGTCGCCGTAATCATTCGCGTATTCAACCGCTTTTTCATAGGCGTTAACGGCATCCGTAGTATCGCCTTTTGCTTTTAACGCATGGCCCAATGCAACCCACACTTTAGGTCTATCAGCATTTTGTGACAACACTTCTTTGTATAGGCTTATTGCTTCATCTAATTGACCGACGCCAACAAGTGCATGGGCCAAGCTGGTTTTAATAGCAAAGCTTTCTGGGTTCAGCGCTAATCGCGCCTTCGCTACCTTCACCGCATCTGGGAATTTGCCTAGTTTAGATAAAACATTTTGATAGGCTAATGCGGCATGCTCATTGTCAGGATAAAGCTCAACGCAGCTTTCTAAAAGAAATTCAGCATCGCTATATACCTTAAGCTGCATGCCTATTTCAGCAAGTAACATCATTGCTTCTGGATGATGTTTTTGCTTAGTTAAAAACTGTCGGCATACTTGCTCTGCTGCTGAAAACTGCTTTTCATACATTAAATCGTAAGCACCGAGTACCGGTGCAGGAAGTGACTGCAAATGTTCGATTTGCTGGGTCGCCATTGATACTGCAGGTACGTCGTCATGGCTTTTATAAATGGTAAGGAGCTTTTTCCAACTGCTAATTAGCGCGGGGTTAAAATGCGTAGCTTTAAAAAATGCGTTAGCCGCTGCTTGATGGTTGCCGGTGGCTTCATGGCAATAAGCTAACTCTTGATATCCTCTACCATAATCTGGCTTAAGACCAAGTAGCGCATCAATATGTTTAAACGCTTCGTTATATTGTTTAGACAGCCTTTGAATAACCGCTGTTAAATAGTGTGTTTCCGCCTTCTGTTGATCGCTCAACGATGCAGAAAAAAGCGTTTGCATGCTTTCCATTGCAATTGAGAACTGTCCATGCTGCAGTGCCTGCTTTACAGCGCGTACTTGTTGTTGAAATTCTTCTGGTGTCATAGCCTACTTTATTATTCTATTTGCGAAATATAGCGCGCTTTTATGAGCCTAATTAAATACATAAATACGAGCGTTTCAGCACAGCTGCTATTTTAGTATACGCGTTAGTTACTAAATACAGATACTACCGAAATTTTTAGCTTTAGTAATGAGAACGGCAGACTTATGTCTGCCGTTTGATAACGCTATTGCGTGGTTAACGTTACATCAACCACTGATAACTATTAATAATAGTCGTAAGAGAAGCGAAGACCTATAGTACGAGGGCGATTAGTCACAACCTTAGGCGTATACTGCTGTGTATCAATGTTCAAGATTGCTGATTTGTCGAAAACGTTGTCAACGAATGCTTCAACTTTCCAGTTTTGATACGTCATCCCCACAGATACGTTACCAATTACGTAACTTTCCTGAATGTAGCGGCCACCGCGAATTGTTTCACCATCTGCACCTGGATACGTTGCGCCTTTAAACTCGTCACCCTCATCTTTAATTTTCAGACCCGAGCCCGTGCCATAAATCAATCGAGTTGCATCTTCCATGGCATAGGCGTTCATCACCATGCCAGCAAGACGGTCGCCGGTGTAGGTAAGTGATGCATTAACATACCCTTCTTTACCGCCATCTAACTCAAAGAAATAACGTGCGCTAATGTTGCCTGAGAAATCAGCAGAGTACGGAAGCTCACTGCCTACGCCAGCCGCGATATCTTCTAGTTCAGGGTTAATACTAACCAGCTCAGTATCCAGTACGCTAAATGCTGCGTTAATAACTAGGTTATCTGTCGCTAACCAAGTAATGTCTGCATCAATCCCTTTAACTTCTGCATCACCAACATTATCGGTAAAGACTAAGAAACTAATATTTGCTGGGTCGAAACGCGACGTTTGCAAGTCACTGATTTCTGAATAGTAACCAGTAGCATTAACACGCAAGATACCGTCTAAGAAATCACCTTTCAGGCCAATTTCGTAGTTATCCAGCGTATCTGTTGTTGAGTAAACTGGAACACGGAAATCCGCAAAGGCCCCAGTGTCATTTGCCGCTGCGTCACCACCTAGTCTGTTAGTTACTGGTGGACGGAAGCCTTCTGAATAGTTCGCGAAAAGCAATACGTTTTCATTTACTTTCCAGTCAAGGCCAAATTTGAAGATGGTATCGTCAACAGTGAGTACACCGTCACCGTCTAGTAATCCAATTTCCAATGAACCATCTTGGATAGCATCTACAACACCTTGGCCGTCAAGACCCAAACCATCATAAACGGCGGGATCTAGCACGCCTTGACCATAGGCTTCTAATCGGCCTGTTACGTCGCGTGTTGATGTAGCGCCGCGATAAATATCGTCAATTTGATACCAGCGCGCACCAATGGTAGCAGTAAGCGTATCAGTAATTTCATAGCCTAGCTGACCAAATACTGCGATCTGCTCGATAGTATGCGTAACATCGTTTACAAAGCTAATTTCAGGAGAGAAAGGGCCACCATCGCTGTTAATTCCACGGTCACCCGCCAGCGCATTCCATGAACCCGCAAGGTTCTCAAAGATTTCAGGGCTTGCGATTTTAAACTGGCCTACTGAGCCTACCTCCTGTTCGTCATAAAACACACCCGCCGTTAGCTGCCATGGTGTATCCATCGTTGTGCTGAAACGTAGTTCGTGGGTTAAGCGAGTGCTAGTGGTGTCTTCTTTGTAGTATTTACTTGGATCGAGGCAGCGCGCGTCATCTGGATTATCTGGCGTTTCATAGTGCGTACACACATAGTACGCGGAAAATAAGCCGCCGTTGGTGTAGCCTGTGTAATCGGTAAGCGTGTCTATTTCACGGTCAAGGTAACCACCGGTATACACCACATCTAGTTTTTCCAAACGACCATTTAGGGTCCATGTGGTTAAGCCAAATTCGTCGGAGTTTTCATCGCTTTGAAAGCGAATTGCCGAGCTTTCGCCTTCCACTGTGGGGTCGTAGGCAAACACACCTTCAGTATCAAGTGTTTGTTGAGTGTGTTGAACCAGAACATCCCAATCTTCGTTGATAATGTAAGACAACCCGAATCGCGCCCCTGAGTAAACCGCGTCATTAAAGTTATCTTCAACATGTTCGCTGTTTCTTGGCGACACAACGGCTGCTTCACTGCGTGTAAAACCATTGATTTCACGACGTGCATCCATCGCAGCCGGATCGATGCCCTGTTTCTGCAATGCATTTCCAGAAATACGATCAATAACTACTGCACTTCCAATGTAACCACCATTTCCTGGCTCATTTTCAATGTTGTCTATCCAACCGCCCTGACTTTCATTGTAGGCAGCCACACGCAGCGCAAGGTTGTCAGTTGGAGTAACGTTGAAATATGCCTCCACCGTGTTACTCATATCTCCGCCTTTTGTGGTAGAGATACTGGTATCGAAGCCTGCAGCAAAACCAGAATGATCTGGCTTGTTTGTGATTAGACGAACTGTACCTGCCTGAGAACTTGCACCAAATAACGTACCTTGTGGCCCAGGTAGAACCTCTACACGCTCAACGTCGGTAGCAAAAATATCTAAGTTTCGGCCAGCCATAGAAACAGGCATTTCATCAAGGTAGAAAGCCACTGAGGGCTGAAGTGCTTGGACAGATGACAGGGTAATGCTTGATTGCGTGGTCGCCGCACCACGAATGTATATTTCGTTTTGCCCTGGACCTGTACCTTGGAATACCACATTCGGTAAAAACTCTACGTAGTCTTGGAAGTTATCAATACCGAGATTTTCTAATGCTTTTCCATCTAACGCAGAGACTGCGACAGGGACATCTTGGATTGATTCACTTCTTTTCGTGGCGGTAACTTCTATGGTTTCAAGTTTAGCGGGCGCTTTAGTTTCTTGCGCAGCCAGAGAGGTGGATGCCAGTGCAGCGATGATTGCACAGCTAAGCTGAGTTTTTCGCATTTGTGTGTGTTTCCTTCAATTGTTTTTTTATTCTTCGGACAGTGTTTACTTAAAACACATATCAAAAAGATCATATATTACGATACACAATCTATTAATTATTTCTACTCTAACGATTAATAATTAACCAATAACACCTAAAACCTAGCAGAAAGTCTAATTTTTATCGTAAAAACAACTACAAAAAAAAGACTGCACTTTGACCCACCTACCAAATACATACAAATCTAATAATTTCATTTGATGTTTATAAAAAATGCACCATGCGGTATATTTCTGCGTATATACCGAAATTTATAAAAGGTGAAAGGAATTTACTGCGTGATTGAGAACGAAAATAAATCTCCACTCAACAAGCCGGTGTTTATTACATCGTCAGCTTTAATCCTATGTTTACTTATCTTCGCTGCTAGTGCTCCTGAAACAGCAGACGCGCTCTTCCAAAAGCTTCAGAGCGCAATTGTGACCAACGGTAGTTGGTTTTATGTGTTTACTGTCGCAGTAATTGTGGTGTTTGTTGTTTTCCTCGGCATGTCACGCTACGGCGAAATTAAGTTAGGCCCAGATCACGCAAGCCCCGAATTTAGCTTTGGGACTTGGCTTAGTATGTTGTTTGCAGCAGGAATGGGAATTGGGCTTATGTTCTTTGGCGTTGCCGAGCCCTTAATGCACTTTTTAGCGCCCCCTACTGCGCAGGCTGAAAGCATTGACGCTGTTCGCGAAGCAATGAAAACCACATTTTTCCATTGGGGTGTTCATGCTTGGGCAATTTATGCGGTAGTGGCGCTGATTTTGGGCTATTTTGCGTACCGTCAAAACTTACCTCTTACACTGCGTTCTGCTTTATATCCGTTAATTGGTGACCGGATTTATGGCTGGCCTGGGCACGTGGTTGATATATTCGCGGTTACGTCAACGGTGTTTGGTGTATCGACGTCGCTAGGCTTGGGTGCTTCGCAAGTAAATGCGGGTTTTAACTATTTATTTGGTCTACCGTCAAATACTGGTGTGCAAATAGCTATAATGGCAGGCGTTGTTGGTTTAGCCGTAATTTCTGTAACTACTGGCCTGGAAAAAGGCATACGCCGTCTGTCAGAAACCAATATGGTTTTAGCCTTACTGCTACTTTTAATTGTTCTTGTTTTAGGCCCAACCGTATTTTTACTACAAGCGTTCATGCAGAACACTGGGGCTTATCTGTCTGATTTGGTGCGCAACACATTTAACCTGTTCGCCTATGAGAAAACAGACTGGATTGGCGGCTGGACTATCTTCTACTGGGGTTGGTGGTTAGCATGGGCACCGTTTGTTGGCCTGTTTATCGCGCGTATCTCTTACGGTAGAACCATTCGTGAATTTGTAATGGGCGTACTGCTTATACCATCAGCATTTACACTATTTTGGATGACCGTATTCGGCAACGCCGCTATTGATCAGGTGTTAGTACAAGGTAAAGACGTACTTGCACAAATGGTAAATGAAAATAGCTCAGTGGCACTGTTTGTATTTTTAGAGCAGTTTCCTTTCGCTTCAGTATTAAGCCTTATAGCAGTATTGATGGTCATTGTGTTCTTTGTAACCTCATGTGATTCGGGTGCCATGGTTGTCGATATGCTGTGTTCACACGGTGAAAACAATACGCCGTTGTGGCAACGAGTATACTGGGCTGTTGGCGTTGGTGTGGTGAGTTCAGTGCTGCTTTACGCTGGTGGTCTTGGCGCGCTGCAAACTATGACGATTGCCGCCGCACTGCCATTTGCTATTGTGTTGCTTATCGCTATATCGGGACTATTGAAAGCCCTTCGTATTGAGGCGTACAAACGTGAAAGTTTACAAGTACTAACGGGTACACCGCAGCATAA
This sequence comes from Alteromonas sp. MmMcT2-5, assembly GCF_022348315.1. NCBI lineage: Bacteria > Pseudomonadati > Pseudomonadota > Gammaproteobacteria > Alteromonadales > Alteromonadaceae > Alteromonas > Alteromonas sp. MmMcT2-5. Next base: position 7,233 of record NZ_JAKRFB010000076.1, read on the forward strand.
TGACTCTGACAAAAACTGGAAAGAGCGCCTTGAAAATATTGTGACCTTTCCAGATGAAACTGCCGTTCGTCGTTACATCAACAAAGTGGTGAAGCCTGCGCTAACAGAAGTAAGCGAGGAGTTTAAAGCGCAGCAATTCGAAATAAAAATTGAAGATACGGACGAAGCACTCATATTAACCGTTGATATGGGCAATGACCCTGAGTTCATTTATGCTGTGCATCCTGTATCGACAGAACAGCCTGAATTTGGTCCAAGTGACACACCAGCACTGGACGAAAACAAAAAGGCCACGTACTATCGCGCCGAAGTGCACCTTAGTGAAGGTGGTCAGAACTATGATATTATGGGCTGGTCGAAGATTTCGGTCATTAATGACGTCATCGATCACTATCATAAGCACCAACATTTTATTCATTTGCTTAAGTAACCGCTGGGTTACGCATTTGTTGGAAGTAACATGCGAAAAGAAGAAGAACTATTAGTGGCACTACGGCGCGTAATACGCGCTGTAGACCTACGCAGCAAGCAGCTAAGTAAACACGTGGGTTTAACAGGCCCACAGTTATTGGTGATGCAAAATATTGAAGAGCGCCCGGGTATAATGGTGCGCGAAATTGCAGAGAATATTAACTTAAGCCCTGCAACCATCACGAATATTCTAGATAGACTAGAATCACGAGACTTAGCTACGCGCATAAGAAGTACGCAAGATAAACGAAAAGTGGGCGTATTCTTAACCGAACGCGGTAAAGAGGCAGTGGTTGACGCACCTCGCCCTCTTCAAGAACACTTTGTCGAGCGTTTTTCACAGCTTAAAGAGTGGGAGCAAAGCCAAATGGTCGCTACCGTTCAGCGAATTGCTAGCATGATGGATGCTGAAGATATTGATGCCTCCCCTTTCCTGGAGTTAGGCAGTATTTCAGAAAAAAGCTAATAGCCTTTGTCTTTAAAAAAAATGGCCTTCACTTGAAGGCCATTTTTGTATCTATCTTTGACGCTGGCGTAGAAGCGCTCAGCTGACTGCTATGACTTCGCCTTAAGTGGATTTACCTTTCCACCTGTGATTTTGTCAGCGCGCCCTTCCTCTTTCGCTCTCTCAGCACGGCGCTTGCGGATTTCTTTAGGATCAGCAATAAGCGGGCGGTAAATTTCAATACGGTCGCCATCGGTAAGCGTGTCGCGAAGCTTAACCACGCGGCTCCAAATACCCACTTTCGTTGCTTTCAAATCAATCTCGGGAAACTGCTCAAGCACGTTAGACGCGTTTATCCCTTCTTCTACCGTCGCATTTTCATGAATAGCAACATCAATGATAGTTTGCTTGGTGGGTAACGCGTAGGCAACCTCAATATTGATGAGCTTCTTACTCATGCGTACACGCTCCGCGCTCGGTCTGTAAACGCTGCAACCATACTGCTGGCTAAACTGTTAAACACTTTACCAAAAGCCATTTCAGCTAGCTTATTGCTGAATTCAAACTCTAGGTTTAATTCAATTTTACAGGCTTCTTCTGATAACGCTGAAAATGTCCAGCCACCGGTAAGCGAGCGAAACGGACCGTCGACCAGTTGCATTTGAATACTTTTACCTGGCTCTAACACGTTGTGCGTTGTAAACCATTGCTTGATACCAGCTTTTGCCACTAACAATGACGCTTTCATGCTTTGCGCTGACGTGTCGAGGATCTTGCTATCGGTACAGCCTGGCAAAAACTCTGGGTAGGAAGCTACATCGTTGACTAAGTTAAACATGGCTTCTGCGCTATGAGCTACCAGCGCGCTTCTATGAATACTTGGCATTGATTCCACTACAATTAAAACTCTTGGCCGCATTGTATCACAGAAAATTTGGTTCGCTCGTATTCGGTTTTGAACCAAATGCCCCAATATAAGATAACAATGACAACTAAAGACATTCCTTTGAACAATCAGTATAATAGCCAGCATGAAAAAGAATAAAGCCAACAAAAACACCACAGGAAATATCGCGCAGAATAAAAAAGCGCGTCACGACTATTTCCTAGAAGACAAGTTCGAAGCCGGGCTTGAGCTTCAAGGGTGGGAAATTAAAAGTATTCGTGCCGGTAAAGTGAACATTACCGATGCGTACATTATTATCCAGAATGCCGAAGCGTATTTGGTAGGGTGTAGAATTAGTCCGCTGAATCAAGCCTCTACCCACGTTATCGCTGCTCCAGAGCGTGCTCGCAAATTGTTGCTGAACAAACGAGAAATCGACCGCTTAATGGGTGCGCGAGACCGCCAAGGTTATTCAATCGTTGCCACGTCTATGTATTGGAAAAAGTGTTGGGTGAAACTAGAAATTCACCTAGCAAAAGGTAAGCACGCCCATGACAAGCGTGACACCATTAAAGACAAAGATTGGCAACGTCAAAAAGAAAGAATGATGAAACACAGCGTTTAACGCTGTGTTTTTATTTGGGCTGCCAAAAAAGAAGTGTAGTAGGTTTAACCTACGTCTCGTTTCGTCATTTTCTTGCGATGTAGCATATCAAGAATCAGACTCCACAGCGGTGATGGGTTTCTTAAGGTGGTTAGGTTATTCCCAAGGCGTCTAAGTTGTCTTCGCACCATGGCCATATTCGCAAGGCTTGCAAGCGATTTATCTTTCCAAGAGCAGTGTGGAATTATGCCCGAATACGCCCATTCTTGTTGCCACTTTTTAGCTAAATCGGGCGTAATAGCAAGGGCGCTGGCTAATCCAACAAGGGCACAGCCTTGCTCAATTACTTCCTCTGCTACCTCGGCCCTTTTTATACCGCCAGTTGTCATTAGCGGAATATCAGTTTTACTTACCAGTGCCTGCGCAAATTCCAAAAAGTACGCTTCTCTTGCCAGCGTGGTGTCGTCACGAGTTTGCCCTTGCATGGCAGGCGCTTCATAACTGCCGCCAGACAGTTCTACAACATCAACACCCAAGGCTTCCAAGCGATTTACCACCTCACAGGCATCATCAAAAGAAAAGCCATTTTTCTGAAAGTCTGCAGAATTAAGCTTTACCATAACAATAAAGTCTTTAGCGCAAACCGCTCGAACCTGACTGACTATATTTATCAGCAAGCGGGCGCGGTTAATAATAGAACCGCCCCACTCGTCTTGGCGCTGATTAGTAAGCGGTGATAAAAACTGCGTAAGCAAATAGCCGTGGGCAGCATGAATTTCAACGCCATCAAACCCGGCTTTTTCAGCTTGCTTAGCAGTTTGAACGAAACGTTTGCATACATCGTGAATGTCTTGGCAGGTCATTTCTCGTGGTTGAGCAAACAGCTTGGAGTGTTTGCCCATATCAAGCGGTACAGCAGAAGGCGCAATAGCTTTGCCTTTCATCGCTTTAAATACCTGTCGACCAGGGTGATTAATCTGCATTATGGCTAAAGCGCCATTAGACTTAATGATTTTTGCCCACTTTTGAAACGGTGCGATGTCGGTATCTTTTTCTAGTGCAACGCCACCTGGCCCTGTCATGGCGCCTTTATCGACCATAACGTTGCCTGTGATCACCATGCCTAAATTGCCGTGGGCCCAATATCGATAGAGTGAGTACAAAGACTCTCCGGGAATATTTCCCATACTCGACATATTTTCTTCCATAGCAGCTTTAACAAGACGGTTTCGCGCTGTTACGCCACATGGCAAGGTATACGGAGAATACAATATGGAATCTGAAGACATTTACACTACAAGCCTTTTAATTATGCTCACGTACTTTAATGGTTCTTGCTACTAATTGCATCATTACATCAGCACTATTTCCTTAAAAATTCGCTAAAGTAATCAAATAAAAAGCGCTAATTTAGTTTATAAATTGCGTTTCTTGCACAGCCCTTGTGCGCTCGGCACTTGAATTTTACTCAAGCATCCACATATCTACGGTAGTTCAATAATACTCAATGTTTGTGTGTTGCTGTTTAAGCAAAGCTTCAACTGAAGGCCACACAGGTAAGCTTTTGAAAAACTAGATGTTATTTTTGGTTGATTTATAGCCAAACCCTTAAAATTTATAGTAATTTTCAAAAGAATGTATTTCACCATGTAACAATTGTGCTATTATTGAAAATCACACTCGGGGCTGATTAGGATTCGACAGGATCTAGGAAGCCGGAGGTGCATGCAGAGGAGCGGTTTGCCTCTTAAAAAGCCGCATTTAAATAGTCGCAAACGACGAAACATACGCACTAGCCGCTTAATAACCGGCATAGGCCCTTCCACCCTAGTCTTTTCCTGCTAGCGGGGATTCGGAAGGTCATCCAAGTAGGATAGCGAGGGAACCTTGTCTAAGGGTGAACCGCGAAACAGTATTAGGCCAGCTGCAAGGAAATCCTGTTTGTCGGAGTTCCAAGCAGTTAAATAAATGACAAACTAAGCATGTAGTACCAAAGGTAGACATTTTCTGGACGCGGGTTCAAATCCCGCCAGCTCCACCAAACATAGGTTCACTAAGAACCAACAAAGACCCGAAACGCCGATTAAACGAGGCATTTCGGGTTTTTTATTGCCCAGATAAGTCCAATAAGTGTTCATATTATCCACAATCTTTAGTACCCTCTAGTAGTACCCCGCGTAAGGGTACTTTAAATTCAGGGTACCAATATGCCAAAAATCGTAACACCACTCTCTGATACAAAAATCAAAGCAGCAGTCGGTAGAGCCCGTCAGTTAGATAAGGAGCAAAACCTAACCGATGGTGAAGGATTACTGTTGCGCGTTCGAAAAGATGGAAAGGCACTTTGGATGTTCAGCTATTACCATCCGCATTCACGAAAGCGAAAAAAAATCAGTTTTGGTACCTATCCCGAACTTAGCTTATCTGACGCGCGCGAGAAACGCCGTGAAGCCCGATCTCTAGTGGCTAAAAATATTGACCCGCATGAACACAAGAAGGAGCAACAAGAAGCCGCTAAGCTCGCATATGACACCACACTTTTACACGTTGCCCAAAAATGGTTTGCCGTGAAGCAAGCCACAATCACACCTGACTATGCTGAGGATGTTTGGCGTTCTCTCAAATTACACATATTCCCATCGTTGGGTAAAACTCCAATAAGCAAACTAACCGCCACCAGCGTGATAGGCGTATTAAAACCCCTTGCGGCAAAAGGAAGTTTGGAAACTGTTCGCCGTGTATGTCAGCGTTTGAATGAAATTATGATTTGGGCAGTCAATACCGGCCTAACGCACACCAATCAACTGGCAGGTATAAAGCACGCTTTTGAAGCACCCAAAAAACAAAATATGCTTACATTAAAGCCAGAACAGCTATCCGACCTGATGAAAGCTCTTAATAGAGCCAGCATAAAGCTTGTGACGCGCTTTTTGATTGAATGGCAATTACACACGATGGTAAGGCCATTTGAAGCAGCAGGCGCACGCTGGGATGAAATAAACTGGGATAATGTAGTTTGGGTAATACCAGCTGAAAGAATGAAAAAGAAAAGCGAGCATGTTGTGCCACTTACGCCACAAACCATCTCTATTCTTGAAGAGTTAAAACCTATCAGCGGCCACCGAGAATTTTTATTTCCAGCTGACAGGGATCCGAAAGCTCACGCGAACAGCCAAACCGCTAACGCGGCACTAAAACGAATGGGTTTCGGCGGCAAGTTGGTTTCACATGGTTTAAGAGCACTCGCAAGTACCACTCTTAATGAACAAGGTTTTGCCCCTGACATTATTGAAACCGCACTTGCTCATTCAGATAAGAATGTAGTACGAGCAGCTTATAACCGAGCAAAGTATATTGAACAACGGCGGGTAATGATGAATTGGTGGTCTGAGCATATTCAACACCAAAACAATTCAAGTATTAACAAATGCTCGAAAATTCAGACTACTAAACACCACGTACTAAGGAAATAGCTTTGAAAAGTACAAATTACCTCTCAAAAGAAACCGAGCAGAAGCTCGTGAAATTTTTGAATATCTCGGATAAAAATCGCCACAATATATTTGCCACACTGAATTTAATACTTAGCGATTTATATATACCTTTAAAGCCCTCATCCTTAGGGGAACAATTTTGTGAAGTAGACTTCAAGCGCAATGATAGGAAGGAACTGACATCAGCGATGGCACAACTTCAAAAAGTACTCAATAAAACAGAAGAACTAAAAAACGAACTACAAGTTCTTAAACAAAAGTATCATTCTTTAGATTTGATTGTTTCTGAACACATAGGGATTAACTTGAATAAGTTGAATCAATCCCCTAACGCAAAGAGGAGCCGCATTGCTAATCCCGCCCCAATTCTAGATGCTATCTATGATGCCTGTGTTTTTGTGTCTGAAGATCACAGAAAGGCATATTCAGGTAAATGGAATAAGTTTTTTGATGAATTAGAAGTCTTTTGGGAAATAACCTTGGGAAAGGATGAAGCCACAAGCTATGAAAATGGAAGCTTTCTAAACTTCCTCAACATACTGACTGGTATTGATAACGACACATTAAAACGAGCACACTCAAGGTATCGCAATAAATAAATCTGGGACAAAATCCCCAAATTTATCTATATATTTGTCACCTAATTTTTTAGCTTCAGTAGTGGAGAATATCGTCCATAGCAATTCAACAAAGGACAATAGCTATGGTCAAAACATATCCAACAATCATCCGGAAAAACGAAGTTATTCGCAATACTGGATTCTCCAAATCAACTCTACATAACCGAATCAACGCAGGTTTATGGCCAACACCTATTAGCTTGGGTGCTCGCGCCGTTGGTTTTGTTCTAAGTGAATGTGAAATAGTTCTCAAGGCTATGATCGCTGGCCATTCATCTGAAGAAATTAAGTCGCTAGTTTCTGACTTAATTAATCAACGTAAAAATTGCGTATTTCGGTGAATCCGAACGGTCATTTCGGTTTTATCCGATCACTTTTTCTTCTTCTTTTTCGTCCTTACCAGTTTTACCTTAAGTGATCGGATT
>NZ_JAKRFB010000077.1:0-13998 GCF_022348315.1 Alteromonas sp. MmMcT2-5
TGAAGAAAAAGGGCTTGATGATATTTATATACACTCCAAGTTAAATAGACTGAGCGTAGCCAAAGACAACCTTGAATTACTTGCGATGACGAGGTTTCTCGACGACGAGGGAAGGCATATGCTCGCTCATCGAATTCACTATAAGCTAAAAGACCTCCATGGTTTTTACGCTGTTTCGGCGCGCTTCTCTGAAAAAGCATAGTTTTACGAACAGGCAGTTGCAAAAGTTAATTAGAATTCGGATAACTAGCGAAGCTCTAAGAGTTAACTTGTTACTGCCTTTAAATTGAATGAAGAAATGTATAAACCAATGATAGGAATATATTTTCGATACGGAGTGCTAATTCAGCATGAGCATTTAAATTTTAAAATGCTAAATGGTTAGCATGATTTCAAATTTGGAAAGACTATGAATTCAGATTTTAGCACCGAAAACATAATAGAAACGGTCAAGAAGTGGACAGAAGATGGGATTGGCTCACCGTCACTATTGATATCGATGGATGACGACTTATTTTACGTAAGTTACTATCAAGGCATGGGAAATTCCGATTACACGTCAGTTGACAAGTTTTTACCTCAATATAAAACAGTTATTGAGCGGCTCTATCGGGAAGGTAAGTTGAAAGCATCGGGGCAGCCATTTACTTTGTACCCCGACAGTGACCGATTTAGAAAGCTCAGACTTGAGACTGAGAATATGAAAGTAAACGAGCAGGTTAGATAACCTTAGACGCACTAAATATCTAACCTGACACTTTTGTTTGCTGGTTTAAATACCATCTGACAGGCGCCAAAAGATAAGTTGCGGACGAACAGATTATTGACTAGCTACTTCTGCTTTGTACGTAAACCGGACCTTGGTACTTGAAGCTCGAACACAATGCACAGCTTAAACATGCATCATGCTCAGGGCGTGCTTTCATATATCTACTAGAAGATTTCAGTAGCAATGACCAGCGTATTCCAATTCGATTAACAACAATGATTTCGTCATTGCTTTTCATATCTAAATTTGTAATGCGTGAAACAGGTCTTGAATTCAGAAGTCACAGAGGATAGTACATAGTGTTAATCTTTCCTATATTCAGGTTTGTGCGCCTACCATTACACAATTACCGTTAGAACACGTGGGATTGCCACTTGTTGAATTGGCGTTGGGCTTTGATAACCCCGCGAATCGAGAGTGGCTAATAATGGCGCGTTTAAACTCAGGGTAGAAAAAGGCATGAAAAAAGCACCGCTTACATAAAGTTAAGTCGGTGCTTTTGTAGCATTGAAAGGGTAATTGTCGCAGACTAGTCTGTGCAAATTTGCGGCCATTTCAGTGCGAGTGGCGCTGCATCAGCGCATTAATTTTCAGTCAGATTTAAACTGTCAACAATGTACAGCGTATTGCCATCAATCACGGTATTATTGATATCTAAATATTTTTGACCTAGTGGTGCGCCTTCTTCCGATTTTGACCAGGTGGCAAAATCATCATCGTTAAGTACACCTAAGCGACTGCCATCAATCACCCAAAGACCTTCCATTTTGTCGTGTGGGTATGCCACTTCATCCACCATATCAACGACCATTTCCAGCTTTTCAACCGGAGCAATCCCTAAGTTGGCCAGCATACCCCAACCCTGGTCGTAAACGCCGTCAGTGGCATTGTCGTTGATAACTTCTTCCAGCGTAGCACCGTCAATCACCAGGCCTAATGCATCATCCTGTGTGATAGTGCCAGCAGCGGCGACACTTTCCAGATCGGTTGCGTTACTGATGTCAATTTTATACACCTGTTTCTGGGCTGCGCCCGTTTTGCCAAAGAATGCACCATCGCGCTCTAACACTAAGAATTGCGTGTCGCTGATGGCTTTAATGGCAGAGTTGGAATTAGAGCCTTTTTCCTGTCTGTACAGATACTGTGAGATAGCGCCGGTTGCCAAATCTACCGTAACAATGCGTGTCATATCGGTTCTGTTTCTGTCGGGGTTATCCAGACTCGATTGCATAATACCTACTAAGGTGCTTTCATCTGGCGTGATGGTCAGGCCTTCCATACCGCGGTTAGCCCAACGATTGCCAAACTCAGCTGGCAGATCATACAGGTTACGATCATCTGCAGCGAAAGGGTTAATGCGTTCCAGTTCAACTCCGTCAGCGCTGTAATGCACAATGTGCGGGCCATATTCATCCGATACCCAGAAGGTACCGTCAGACACAGCGACTAAACCTTCTGAATCTAAACCGTAATCATCAAAGACTGCAGGGTTGGTATCGGCATCATAAGGTTGGGTCATGTCTGCACGGATCACTTCGCGATCTGTGTTGTAAGGTACTTCGCCCGTGCCGCCTAAGCTTGGCGTATTCGGTAAGCCGCTAATGTTGTTACCATCCCGGTCTTTTAACAGAATATCGCTGATCTTAGCAATTGAACCATTGGCCTGAACCTCGAATAAGCCAATGCGTGGCGTGTAATCCGGGGTCGGGAAAATTTTACCACTACCGTGTGGCGCTCCTTCCTGAGCAGTGCGGTATTTGGCATTAGGGCCACGGTCGGTTAACGCATAAAATTGCATTGGGTTGGTTGGGTGGCCATCAAGGTCCGAACCATATCCACCGTTACGCACTTCAAAAGTTGAGCCCGGGTAAAAAGTATTGTCCATATCGTTGCGCAGCACGGAATAAGGAAGGCGCGCGCCGCTGGTGCCAAAAGTGTCCGGGTTACAAACATAAGAGGTATCGCTGACTTCTGACGCCTCTAAAGTACCATCACTATTGGCATCCAGTCCCGAATCTATTTGCACGCCGCCCAGCCAACACTGCTCACTGCCGGTAGCCAGTTCGGTTTGTACAACCAGGCTTGTCAGACCATTGCTGCCGTCAGCGCCATTCGTCCCATCGACACCGTCATCGCCATCATCACAAGCGGTTAAAAGTGTTACAACAGATAAAGCAATAACGGATAATTTAAACTTACTCACTTATTATTCTCCCTGAAAATTAACTATTGCGAAATGCAATCAAATGAGGTTATGCATGAAACATGATCAGCTTGTGACAGTCTGATGACAGGTAAGTGACAGGTGTATAAAAGGACGTTGTTGCAAGCCCGTATTGAGTTTCTGCGCTTTAGTTATCGTTTTCACAGCAATATAGTCAATATTGGCCTGAGTCGGCAACAGAGAGACTGAAGCTCATCACTGCATAAGCCGATAGTGACAGTCTGGTTACTATTGTCTCAAGGTGCCTCCGATGCTGTTGGGCTGCTCCGTACGTAAAGCGGTCGCTGGAAGATTGAGATTCTAATGACGGCAATGAGTGAAAGCGGAAGTTTGGGGTAAACGCTTTTCATTGAAGCAGTCTGCAAAAAGGGATACACCTATATTGCTAGAAATGATGGATAGACACTGGGCGTCAACTCTCAGTGCCCACCTACATCCTCGTCTTTAAAAGTCGTTCTTAGCTTTTACATCCAGTACCTGACCATTGTTGGCTATCTTGAAAAAGACTTGCTTGGCAGCATCAGAATTTGAGGCACTTACCACATAGAACTCTTCTTCAACACTAACGACACTGAACTTTTCAGGCGTCAAGTCTTTCCACGATTCATCCAGTTTACCCACTTCAAAGCCAAAATCTTTGAAGGTCATTTGCTTTACAGATTTAGCTGCAATACGCGTGGCCTGCTGGCCGCTAATGACACCATGATCGCCGTGTGCTAGCGCATTGCCACTGATTAAAGCGCAAAGAAGTACTGCTGCTGATAACGTTTTTTTCATTACATTCTCCAGTTTTAGTAAGTTGAATTACTGTTTCAAGCCAATTACTTCATATTGACCTTTTACCAACAGTTGAACGGCAATAGGCTTGTCCGATTTGTTTTTCCAATACCACCCATGCGAACCGGCGAAGGGAGCAGTAAAGCTGCCTTTCATTTCATTAGAGGTCGCAATGGTATAGCTCTCGAAATACCCGGTGGTATCACCTTCCGGTTCACCGTGTAAATCGAAGTACAAGGCTTCACCATCGGTCAGCCACTCATACGTCATTTTTGCATATTGCTGCATGGCAAATTTGTATTCGACACCGCGTCCGGCTGGCACGACGACTTCAATGGTCTGAAATTCCTGACTGCCTGAAGTATTGGTATCAGCATTGTTGGTAGAAACAACAACATCAGATTCATTCGCTTGTGCTAGGGTCGTCAGCCCTAGTTTTTGCCCGATTCCTGTTGGGTCGATGTTGTATTCCGCTGGAAGAATAAAAGTCACCAACGCAATTGCCGCCACAATTGTTGCGGTGATACTGGCTTTGACTAAGGTTTTTGTACTAACAGTGTGTTGCATAATATTCTCTTGTTATAAGTTTAATTAACGATGTAGCCGGTAAGCTGATATCCCATCAACATGACACCAGCACTCATCAGCGCCGTGTTGGTCACGGTTGAGAACCGCTGGAACGAAGGCAGTTTTCGCCAAGCGTTGATGGCGATCAGGATAAACACGAGTGCTGCAAACTGGCCCAGTTCAACTCCGATGTTAAAGGCAACTAGATTAGTAATAAGCCCCTCTTCCGGTAAATGGAATTCCTGTAATTTGGTTGCCAATCCAAAACCGTGAAATAAGCCAAAGATCAGTACCGCCCATTGCGTGTTGGGTTGCCAGTTAAAACAGCGTTTGAAACCACCTAAGTTATCAAAGCCTTTGTAAACGACAGATAAACCTATGACAGCGTCAATCAAATAGGCGTTAACCTGAATATCGCTCAGCACACCAAACAGTAAGGTCGTGCTGTGACCAATAGTAAACATGGTCACGTATAGCAGTACTTCCTTGCTGCGGTACAGAAAGAAGATCACACCCACCAAGAACAGCAAATGGTCATAGCCGGTGATCATATGCTTAGCCCCGATGTACAAAAACGGAATAAACTGCACACCTTGGTTTTGTTCCAGAAATGCGCGGGTATTATCGTCCACCCCATGTGCGAATACATCAATGCTGATCAAGGCTAATGCGCCCAGCAGCAGAGTTAAGCTGAGTTTAATAAGACTATTTGGCATCAGACGACTCCAATACTTCTGTGTCAGTCAAAAGTGACTCCTTTTCTTTGTGTAAAATGCGATATAAGGCCGGAATAACGAACAGGGTAAGCAAGGTGGATGAAATGATCCCGCCTATCACCACCGTAGCCAATGGACGCTGAACTTCAGAGCCAATGCCGGTATTGAGCGCCATCGGGATGAATCCCAGTGATGCCACCAATGCGGTCGTTAATACCGGGCGCAATCTCGTTAACGCACCGTCAAAAATGGCCTGATTCAGATTCACGCCTTCTTTGCGTAATTCACGGATAAAAGACACCATTACCAGACCATTCAAAATGGCGATACCAGACAAGGCGATAAAACCCACCGCCGCCGAGATGGAAAATGGGATATCACGTAATAACAGCGCAGCAATTCCGCCCGTTAATGCCAGTGGCACACCCGTGAAGATGATCATCGCGTCTTTAAACGAGTTCAGTGCCAGAATCAGCAAACCGATGATCATTAGCAAGGTAACCGGCACAACAATACTAAGGCGCTTGGAGGCCGACTGTAGCTTCTGGTAAGTGCCACCGTACTCTACCCAGTAACCGGCCGGAATTTCGACTTCTTCCGCCACAGCTTGCTGAATATCAGCCACAAAGCTACCTAAATCACGTCCACGCACATTGGCGGTGACCACCACTCGGCGTTTGCCATTTTCCCGGTTTATCTGGTTGGCCCCGGACACCAGCTCCAGCGACACCAATTCTTGTAGCGGAATGCTATGACCATCGGGCAACGTTATGGGCAGGTAATTAAGCGCATCAATATCCTGTCGGCGTGATTCGCCTAAGCGCACAACAATGTCTGAGCGCACATCGCCCTGATAAAACTTACCAGCAACTGCGCCGCCCATAGCGGTAGCCACTTGCGATTGCACATCACCAATACTGATACCGTGCTGCATGAGTTTTTGATGGTCAGAAACAATATTCAGCATGGGTAAGCCGGTCGTCTGTTCAACCTGAATATCGGCAATGCCTTCTACTTGAGAAATAGCAGATTCAATTTCAGCGCCTAAACCTGTGAGAGTATCGAAGTCGTCTCCAAATACCTTGATGGCCAGCTCTGCCCGAACGCCAGCCAGTAGCTCGTTAAAGCGCATCTGAATGGGTTGCAGAAATTCGTAGCGGTTGCCGGGTATGGGCGCAACCAGAGCAGCGAGTTCTTCGACAATTTTCTCTTTCCTCTTGTCAGGATCAGGCCACTGCTCACGGGGTTTTAAAATAATGAAGTTATCCGCCACACTAGGTGGAACCGCATCGGTAGCCACATCAGCGGTACCGATTTTGGCAAACACCCGCTCTACTTCCGGCATCTGCTTAATTTTGTCTTCCAGCGTTTCCTGTAGTGCAATAGCCTGACTCAGTGACGTGCCCGGAATGCGCAGAGCGTGCATAGCAATATCCCCTTCATCCAGATTGGGGGCAAATTCGCTTCCTAGTTTGGTTGCCTGATAGCCAAATACCACCACCAATAGTGACGCAACGAATACAACTATCCAGCGACCTTTCAACACCCAGCTTAACCCCGGGCGGTATAAGGCCTCGGCTCCACGAATCAGTGGGCTGTGTTTTTCTTTGACTGGCTTTTTAAACAATAATGCAATGATGGCGGGAACAAAGGTGACAGAAAGCAACATCGCACTTAATAAAGCTATGACGACAGTAATCGCCATCGGATGGAACATTTTGCCTTCCACGCCTTCCAGCGCAAAAATGGGCAGGTATACAGCTGTAATGATAAACACACCAAACAATGCCGGGCGGATCACTTCACGGGTAGCATCAAACACCAACTCCATGCGCTCTCTAAGTGGTAATGGGGCGTGCTCTTGGTCCGAAGATGGAGCACTTTGGCTGAGCCTGCGCAAACAGTTCTCAACAATAATAATCGCACCATCAACCAACAAGCCGAAATCGAGTGCGCCAAGGCTCATCAGATTAGCACTTACGCGGGTCTGAACCATGCCAGTAATGGTCATTAACATGGCAAAGGGGATCACCAGCGCGGTTAAAAAGGCTGCCCGGAAGTTACCTAAAAGAACAAACAGCACCACAATGACCAGAAGCGCCCCTTCCAATAGGTTGGTTTGGACTGTCTCTAAGGTCTTATCCACCAACTTGGTGCGGTCATACACAGCGGTAGCCACAATACCTTCAGGCAGACTGGCGTTGATTTCTTTCAGCTTCTCGCCAACGGCCTGCGCCACGGTTCGACTGTTCTCGCCAATCAACATGAAGACAGTACTCATAACCACTTCGCGGCCGTTTTGAGTCGCCGCACCAGTACGTAATCCTTGGCCATTTTCGACATCCGCAACATCCTGAATGGTCAGCGCAGAACCATTAATCGATTTCAGTGGAATACGGCCTATTGCCGCAATATCTTCGGCCTGTCCGGGGATTCTTAGCAGCCACTGCGCACCGTTTTGTTCAATAAACCCTGCGCCTCGATTCTGGTTTTTGCTGGCAATGGCATCGACCACATCCGCTTGGGTTAAACCAAAGGCCAGCAGCTTTTCAGGTTTGAAGGCAATCAGTATTTCACGTTCAAACCCACCTATAGGGTTAACCTCAACAACGCCGGGAACCCGCATTAACTGTGGCCTGATAGTCCAGTCATGAACAGTGCGTAAATCCATTGGTGTGATGGGCGAACCATCTGCATGGGTGGCATCAGGTTCGGCATCAACGGTAAACATGAATATTTCACCCAAGCCCGTAGCAATAGGGCCAAGCTGAGGCTCCAATCCTGTCGGCAGTTCAGAACGGGCGGCGGATAATCGTTCATTCACCAACTGGCGAGCAAAGTATACATCCGTCTCGTCACTGAATATGGCGACTACCTGAGATAACCCATAGCGCGAGACAGAGCGGGTATAGGTCAGCCCCGGCAAGCCTGCTAGCGCCGTTTCCAAAGGAAATGTGACCCGTTGCTCTATCTCAAGCGGTGTATAACCGGCTGCTTCAGTGTTGATAATCACCTGTACATTGGTAATATCTGGCACCGCATCGATAGGCAGCTTAGTGAAATTCCATACCCCCAGTCCGGCAATCGCTAATACCATTACCAGTACGAGAAAACTTCGCTTTATCGAAAAGCGTAAAATCGACTCCAACATGTTTTACGCTCCTAGTGGTCGTGTGATGCGCCGGACTTTTCAATGTCGGCTTTTAAGATGTAACTGTTCTCGGTGACATACTCGGTGCCTGGATTTAATCCGCCGAGCACTTCAACCCATTCTCCGCCTTCACGCCCTAACTCCAGCATACGTACTTCATACTGTTCACCGACTTTGGCATAAACCACCGTAAAATCGCGAAAGCCTTGTAAACCAACACGTTTAACCGCAAGCGGCACGTCAAAGGTCGCAACCTCAATTTGTGCCTGAACAAAGCTGCCTGTGGTCAATTCACTCTTTTCGTTAGGTAAGTTTACCCACACGATGCGAGCCTGATCATCCCGCACCTTTGGTTCGATAAACGAAATGTTGCCTTGGTAGTTTTTATCCACACCTTCAACCTGTAAGTTCACTACTGATCCTATGCGGACTTTTTGATAGTCACTTGGATACACAGCCAGCTTGGCAATGTATTGGCTGCTATCTGTTATGCTCAGTAAGGTTCGGCTGGCAGTTTGTTCTCCCGCATTCGCAAACTGCTCTGTGATAACGCCATCCGACGGCGCTTTAACTTGATAAGGCTTCAGGCTCTCATTACTTTCTACCGTTAACAGCGTTTGCCCTTTCTTCACCTCTTCACCGAAACCCACATGCAATTTGGTAATTTCCCCATCAAATCGAGCCGAAACAGAACGTTGCGCCCCCACAGGCAGTGCCAATGTGCCGTAGGCAGGGATAGTTTGATGCAGGGTCGCAGGTCCTGCGATAGCCGTTTGAATATCCATTGCCTCTGCCACAGCTTGCTCAATAATGGTACGCCCTTCGAAGTTGTCATATTGCCAGCGGTAAGATTTACCCTGATGCTTAGCTTCGATGGTGACCACAAAAGAATGGGGTTCATAGATTTCCATGTCACCGCGCAGGAAATCACCTTGAACATAGAAATTAATGTCATCAACAACATTACCCAAGCGGGTCAATTTAACGTTCAAATCTACTGACTTTGGATCGATAGGTTGGCCTTCTTTGGTGAGCCAAACACGAAATTCAGGAGGAACGCCCGTTTCGAAAATTGACAACTCCAAAGCGAAATCACCATCACGTAACATACGTCCCCGATGTGGGCCTTTTTCTGGTTCAGGCTGTTCAGCAGCAGGCGCAGATGATGCCATTACCGGAAGGCTGACTAAGTCTAAGCTGAGGTTTAATAACATCGCCAAACTCAATGACGAAAGGATTTTATTGTTTTTCATAATTTGTCTCACTGAGATAGGGATGTACCGGTCAGGCGTTGAATTTCAATATGCTGCAAATGCAGGCTTTCAAACGCTTCAAGCAACTGTGTTTGTGCGCTAAGTAATTCCCGGCGCACGCCGCTGTATTGGTTGTAACTGAGTTGGCCTCTCTCAAACGCATTATTTGCTTCAGATAAAGCAGTTTCCAACGTGGGCACAATGTCTGTTTGCATGGTTTGTATCACGTGCTTTGAATGCGCCATTTCCTGTAGCAGGACATAAAGCTGTGCGTCCAATGATTGCATCAACGCACTTTGTTCGCTGGCGAGTACATCCTGCTGGGCTTGCAGAGCTGCAATCATCCCAGCATTGCGGTTGCCATCGCCCCACGGAATGGAAATTCCGGCAACCAAACCAAAATCATCGGTCGCTTCATAGCGGCGTAGTCCGGCTGTGAACTGCCATTGGGGTTTAGCTTCTATTCGTGCCAGTTCCATTTGCGACTGGGCGATACGCTGGGCGCTAACAAACTGTTGTAAGCGAGGATTTTGCTTGAGCAGTGCCAGTTGGCTTTCAACCGATGGAACAGCCGGTACGCTGAGCAAATTGCCGTTCAGATAATAGTTCTGAGCAGGGTTACCCCACAGCGAGGCCAGTTGATACTGACTGGCCTTGAGTTCATGTTCTACGTCTTCTACGGCCAATTCCCGGCGTATCAGCTCTGCTTTTGCCAGTTGTACCTCAACACTTGAACTCTTACCGGCTTTCACTCGCTTGGTTATAGCATCTACCACTTCTTCTGCCTGAGTTGCAGCCATCTGATTGAGCTTAAGACGCTCTTGCTTAACCAGAATATCGATATAGTGCTTGGCCACCAATGCAGACAAATCGAGTGCTTTAACCTGCTTTTCAAGTACCAGTTTTGCGGCTTCGCTTTTTGCGGCATTCACCCTACTATCGATTTGTTCCTGCTGTAACAACCACGTATACGTCAGTGTTGATTGCGTGCTTTTTAGCGCACTATGTTCACCCGTACCCATCGCATCTTCAATCATCAGCCCAATTTGGGGACGTTCACCGACACCAGCTTGCTGAATACGCCCCTGCCAAACCTGCTCCTGTGACAGTAAAGCCTTCAATTCTGGGTGATAATTTAAGGTCATCATCACGGCTTCAGGTAGGCTGATAACCTGAGAAGTTTCCTCTGATGCAGCTGTCGCTGATAAGAGTAAACCAACTCCGGCAAGTACAGCAAAAAACCGATAGCCAATCGGTTTTTTACTCTTGCGTTTACAAAGGATTTCTTTCATTCCCAGTCCTTACTTAATGGGTGAAAAAGGTTTCGATAATGTGGTGGAGACTATCAACCGTAGAAGCGGTTAACAGAGGCGCAGAAGCAAACAATATGATTGCAAAGCCCACTGCTAGTCGGGATGGTGATGTCACCGGGTTAATGAGGCATTGCACGCGCACAGTGGTTTGGTCATTGCCAAAGTAGCTTGTTTGCAAGCCATCGCAGCAGTTGTTTTGCACAGAGTCTATGCTTCGCTGCATACGCGCGACATTGATTAGGGTTTGAGCAACATCTAGGTTGTCATATTTCTTGGTCACTGCACTATCAGCTACCTGCTCAGTCAATAACGTAAATTGTTGTATCAGTTTTCGCTTAACAGTAGCGGGAAAAAAAACTGCAAATGTTGCAAAAGCAACTTTGAGTAAAGGATCGCGCGATTCAACATGCGCTATTTCATGGCGGACGATGATATCCAACTCCTGCTCATTAACCCGTTCTTTGAGCGCGGTTGTAACATAGATTTTCGGAGACAGCAGCCCTGTGGTAAAGGCTGCCGGTATTGGCAGCGGTAACGAATAATACCCCTGCTTACCGTTGATATGCTGTAATTTGATATCAGATAAGCCAATCAAATCTGCCATCGATGATGCTTGCTTTCTACGAATATAAACGGTTCTTGTCACTGACCAGAGCAAATATGCAGAGGCCGATAACAAGGTAACAGCATGCCAACTGGTGAAACTAAAAATATCGACGTGGTGCCAGTGCGCAAAGTCGTTTAGCAAAGCCGCGGGGAATATGTCTTGCTGCCTCGGCCAGAAAAATCCTACGCAACTGATTGCGATCCACCACGGCGCAGTCACTAATGACCACAAGATGACTTTGCGAATCCCAAAGGTGAATTGTGCTATTCGGTGAAGAGTGAATGGTGAAATAACGGCAATGAAAACCACACTGATAGCAAATACCAGCACAGCAATGCTCAGTAAATTCAGTGTTATTGCCATATTTCCCACCAACATGTTCGTTAGTTCCCTTTGCGCAACTTGCGTTGTTGTTCTATCAACTGTTCCAGCTTATCAAGTTGGGCATCATCCAGATTGGCAGAAGCTGAGCTGAATGCTGCAATCAAGCTATGCTCACCGTCTTCAACAAAATCGCTGGTCACGTTGGTGATAAGCGTCGCTATCAATGCTTCCCTGTCTACTTTTGCTCGGTAACAATAGGCGTGCCCCTGTTTGGTTCGGCTCAACAAACCTTTTTTAAACAAGCGATCCAAGGTGCTCTGAATGGTATTGAGTGAATTCCCACGAGACTGCCCAAGCACGGCATGTACTTGTTTCGCGTCAGCTTCAGACGCATTCCACAGATACTGCAAAACCTGTTTTTCTAATTCACCTAACTGCATAACACTATTCTCTTCCAATAATAGTGTTATAGTTACAAAAAAAAAACCGATAGGCAATCGGTTTTTTGAGGTGGAGGTAATATGGGTTGGTTAATTACAAAGTATTTAGTGACTGCGGCAGTCGTCGTCGCTGCTTCTGAAGTTGCAAAGCGCAGTGATAAGCTAGGCGCACTTATTGTGGCACTCCCGATGGTAACCATTCTAGCCATGATCTGGCTGTACGTTGAAAAGCAACCGATGGAAAAGATAGCCAACCATGCTTGGTATACTTTCTGGTACGTTGTACCTACATTACCAATGTTTCTGATCTTTCCATCACTTCTTCATCGCTTTGGCTTTTGGCCGGCATTAGCGATGAGTGCTGGGATAACAGTGGTGTGTTTTGGGGTATTTGCACTTGTTCTCAAGCTAATTGGAATCAATCTGATATCTTAACTTACTAAATAGATTGGCATTTTCTTAACATTTTTGAATGTCCGATTTTGACACAAATCGGTGGTTCGACATCTCGACATTGACCGTCTGCTATTTGTCTGAAGCGGACTTGCGCAAAAGTATGTCCAACGCCCGCTTTACGCTCACAGGGGCTGCACAAGCAGCCCGTACAGCCTAGATTTCAATAGACTCCGATATTTCCAAAGCATCATCAACTTCGATGCCTAAGTAACAAACTGTGCTCTCTAGCTTCTTGTGTCCAAGCAAGAGTTGAACTACCCGAAGGTTTTTAGTCTTCTTGTAAATTAAATAAGGTTTGGTCCTGCGCAGTGAATGGGTGCTGTACAGCGAGGTATTAAGTCCAAGTTTTTCAATCCATCCATGGAAAATGCGATTATATTGTTTGGTTGATATATGCTCAGCGCCGTGTATACGAGATTTAAAAAGGTAGTCAGACGCTTTTAGTTCTGCTTTCTTCACCCAAGCTAAAATCGATTCGCCAGTGTTTGGTGTTATCTCAAATTGGACAGGACTACCTGTTTTTTGCTGAACGACATTCGTACGCCTCAGCGCAGAACGTCCGCAAACGACGTCTGAAACTTTTAGTTTAACGAGGTCACAACCTCGTAGCTTGCTATCAAGACCAAGGTTGAACAGTGCGAGGTCACGTGTCCGACCTTCAAGTTCTAATCGAATTCGGATACCCCATATATGTGATATCTGAAGAGGTTTCTTCTGCCCAATTATGCGATCTTTGTTCCAAGGTGTATGGATTCGAATTGCCATAAGTTGTCTCCTGCTCAGTAGGAATCACAAGTATGGCAGTCAAGTTGAATGGCTTAATAAAAATATGAGCAGAACTTCAGAGTTGTGCCAAAAGCAGACATTACAAGACTTGTTTCATTTAGATGTTCATGCAACTTCAACAATAAACACTCACAAGCCCAAAGCACTTCATCGATATTAAATCACATGTAAGCATAATTTAATGCCTGACCTAACACATCACGAAACAGATGGGAGAGCACTATGCCTATAGGCTCAAGCATTGATGACTTTTTGGAAGAAGGGATTAAGTAAGAAGTAGAATTTACAGCTAGTAATCGAATAGCACAGAGTCAAACTTTTCTGGTAGACAATGACCAAAACACAAGTGGTTGTGACGCACAATTTAATTTGATAGCCTATCTGAATGAAAAAGATACTTATCATCACAACCTCTTCTTTCAACTGGTGGCGCTCACTCTGAGCGGCACGGAATTCGTACATTCTTTTGCTGCTGGAAGGTAGCTAAGTCTGTATGTTCTTTATATCTCCAGTAGTACGTTTTATTTACTTGGAGATATATCGTGACCAATCAAACAAATACCGAACGACAAGTCATTCTCACTGGCGACCGAGCGACTGGGCCTCTTCACTTAG
>NZ_JAKRFB010000078.1:0-13871 GCF_022348315.1 Alteromonas sp. MmMcT2-5
CTGCTTGTTTCTTTGACGAGAAGAGCGTACCACTTTTAGCAGTTGGCCTCCTCTTCTACACCTTTCCATGAATGTCGCACTTATTATCTGAAATCGGGGATAACTTAAGCGCCTATACCATGGGACAAGCAGGTCACTGGACACCAAATATTGACCGTATTGCTAAAGAAGGCGCAATATTTACTGATTACTACGCAGAAAACTCTTGTACTGCTGGTCGCTCTGCATTTATTCATGGCCAACATCCAATGCGTACAGGCTTAACCAAAGTTGGCTTACCTGGTGCTAAAGAAGGCGCTCGTGAAGATGATGTTACATTAGCAGGTTTATTAAAGCCTCTAGGTTACATGACCGCCCAGTTTGGTAAAAATCATTTTGGCGATCAAGACAGTCATTTACCTACAAACCATGGTTTTGACGAATTTTATGGCAACCTGTATCACTTAAATGCCGAAGAAGAGCCTGAACATGAAGACTATAACCGATTCATGACTGCGGAAATGAAGAAGCGTTTTAGCCCTCGCGGCGTTATTCATTCATTTGCTGATGGACGTATTGAAGACTCAGGTCCATTAACCAAAAAGCGTATGGAAACAGCCGACGAAGAGTTTTTAGCAGCCACCATAAAGTTTATGGAAAAAGCGCACAAAGCTAAAAAGCCATTTTTTGCATGGTTTAATGCAACTCGAATGCATATTTGGACACATTTAAAAGATGATGTTAAAGGTATCTCTAAACGTGGCGGCCTATATGGCGACGGCTTGGTAGAGCATGATCGTCACGTAGGACAATTACTCGATAAGCTCGATGAGCTAGGCATCAGTGGCAATACAATCGTTATTTACACAACGGATAATGGCGCAGAAAAGTTTTCTTGGCCTGATGGGGGCACAGTGCGCTTCCGTGGCGAAAAAAATACCACTTGGGAAGGTGGCTTTAGAGCACCTGCCATGGTTCGTTGGCCAAATAAAATAAAATCAGGTCAGATAGTTAACGAACTAACCGCTCATAATGACTGGTTACCAACGGTTATGGCTGCGGTAGGTAATACAAATATTAAAGAACAGTTAAAGAAAGGGGCAATATTTAACGGTCGTCAATATAAAATTCATTTAGACGGTTACAACATATTGCCACAACTAATTGAAGGTAAAAATACTACTGCTGACGATAATACAAACTGGCCTCGTAAAAACTTTATTTATGCAACCGATGGCGGCAAAGTTGCTGCAATTAGAATGGGCGACTGGAAATTATTATTCTTAGAGCAAAAATGTAAGGGTTGGGAAGTATGGGCTTGTCCTTTAGTGGCACGCCGTCTACCTTTAATTTTAAATTTACGCCAAGATCCATATGAAGAAGCACCAATAAATGCGGGAGGCTATGATAGATGGTCGGTAGATCACTTATTTACTGTTGCTCCTGCGGCAACAGAAGTAATAAAATTCTTACAAACATTTAAAGAATTCCCGCCATCACAAGCACCAGCCGACTTTACCTTTTCAACGGTTGTTGAAAAAATGAAAATTTGGGAAAACGTGACATATAAATAAAAATCACAAAAAAAAAGCAAGAGTTAATACAGCTCTTGCTTTTTCGTTCTACACTAAAATAAAAGCTTAGTTATGTAATTCATTAAAAACCATGTATTTATACACACTTTTGGCATTACAAATAAACTAATAACACCATTACCAATAAAGAATAAATATGGCCGAAAACATATTAGCTCAAATTAAAGCGCTTCAGTCAGAAGTAAACCAGTCAATTTTAGGGCAAGAAAAGCTCGTTAATGCCTTAATAATTGCATTGCTGACCAACGGCAACGTACTGCTTGAAGGATTACCTGGTACCGCTAAAACCCGCTCTATTCGCACCTTGGCTAAAGTGCTTGAAGCTAAGTTGGGGCGTATTCAATTTACGCCCGACTTGTTACCATCAGACGTTACAGGCACAGAAATGTTCCAAGATATCGATGGTAAAACTGATCTCTCCTTTAAAGAAGGGCCTATATTCAATCAATTAGTTCTAGCCGACGAAATCAATAGAGCTCCTGCAAAAGTACAAGCGGCATTGCTTGAAGCAATGGAAGAAAGACAAGTTACTGTGATGGGGAAAAGCTATCAATTACCTGATCTATTTATGGTATTGGCCACACAGAATCCAATAGAGCAAGAAGGTACCTACCCTCTTCCTGAAGCACAAATCGATCGTTTCGCGCTAAAAATTCAAATCGACTACCCTGATGATGAACAAGAATTATCAATAATTCGTTTAGTGCGCTCAGAAGAAGGTAACAAACAACAAGCGCCTATCAAAATACAACAAAGTGTTGTTTTTGATGCTCGTCAACAAGTATTAAACATACACATGAGTGAAGCGGTAGAAAAGTACATTGTCGCAATAGTGATGGCGACTCGTAAACCAGAACGCTACCCAAATAGCAATTTAAAAAACTGGATAGCAGTTGGCGCTAGTCCTCGCGCTAGTATCATTTTAGACAGGTGTTCACGAGCACAAGCATTCTTAAATGAAAAAGACTATGTAGATCCCGATGATGTTAGACAAGTAGTTTGTGACGTCCTCAGACATCGAATAAACCTAAGTTATGAAGCGCAAGCTGACGGAATAACTTCTGACGATGTTATTAACGAAATAATTAAGCAAGTCGCTGTCGTATAAACCAAGCCAATGAAAACAGTTAAAGCAATTGATGAACGCATACAAATAACGCTAAAACAACTTATGCGTTTAAAACACGACGCTCATGGCTTTAGCTTTTTATCTAATCAACCATTAAAAAGTAAATTAATGGGTCGTAAACGCTCTACCATTAGGGGAAGAGGTTTGGACTTCTCCGAGTTAAGAGATTATCGCCCAGGAGACGATATAAGAAATGTTGACTGGCGTGTCACTAATCGTATGGGCAAGCCCTATGTGCGCCTTTATTGTGAAGAAAAAGACCGACCTGTCATGATCATTGTCGATCAACGTTCAAATATGCACTTTGGCAGCCAATGGAAAATGAAGTCAGTTTTAGCAGCTGAACTTAGTGCGTTAATTGCATGGAAGGCATTAGATGAAGGTGATCGTGTTGGCTTTATTATATTGTCAGATCAACGTTACATTGAATGTGAACCAACTAGAAGTCATACAAAGTTTCAACAGTATTTAGCATTAATAGTTAAGTTTAATCAAATAATAAACAGTAACAGTGCCCAAACCAACAAGCCCATTTCAATGGCTGGCTTACTCAAAAAAGCTGAAAAGTTTATTACTCACGATTACTTGCTAATAGTTATTTCAGATTTTATTGACCCGCAGGCATCAATAATACCGAGCCTTGCAAAACTAACTCAGCACAACGACATTATCGCCTGTTACGTTTATGACCAACTAGAGCATGATATTCGCCCGCTAGAAAACCTAGTGTTAGGAGATGGCGAATACCAATTACAACTGTCAGCTAATAAAAAAGGTCTAACAGAAAAGTTTAATCACTATACCGAACAGAAGTTGTCTAACATGCAAACAACGTTTGCTAAACACAATATTCCATTATTGTCTTTTTCAACAGAATTTAACGTTGCTGGACAAGTTCGTAAACACCTAGGGGCAGCTTAATGTTAGATGCCTCATCAACAATCAATCAAAGTTTTGGCAATTTAGCATTGACCAACTTTAATGAGGCTCCAATGCCAGAAACCTTACCAATTTTACCTTTTGCCCCAGGGTGGAGCTACCTTGCAATAATATTTATTACTTGGTTAATAATCTTTATTATTCAAAAATTAATTTATCAAATTAATAACCACTATCGAAAAAGTGCACTATTGGCTTTAGCTGAACTAGCAAACTCTTCGTTAACCGAACAAGCGCGACTATATCAACTAGCAGAGCTAATAAAAGGAACTGCTCTTTATATTTTCCCTCGTGAAATTATTGCGCGACAAACAGGAAAAGATTGGTTTAATTTTTTAAATACTCATAATAAAAAACAAGTATTTGATAGTAATGCCCACCAACTATTAGGTGATAACCTATACCAAGTACCAAAAGAAGCGTGCACAGAGAAACAGTGGCACTCATTAATAGAACAAACCAAACTTTGGATCCAGCAGCATCCTTACGAAGGAGTGAATCCCGTCATAAAACCTTTTAGCTTATTAAACTTAGTTAAGAGCAAGTAACCTAATGCTTGAATTTGTATTCCCTTGGCTATTTCTTCTTCTACCGTTACCTCTGTTGCTACGCTTTCTTCCAGAATACCTACAACAAAATCAAATGGTTAAAGTACCATTTTTCAATAAGCTCATCGAAATATCAGGTGATAAAGCCAAGCTAGGGGCAAAAACACAACAGCCAAGCCGGTTACAAAAGTCTGTTTTGATCATTTCTTGGTTGCTTTTTGTATTAGCTGCTGCAAAACCTCAATGGTTGCAAGATCCAATAGTACAAACAAAATCAGCAAGAGATCTAATGGTTGCTGTTGATGCTTCAGGGTCAATGGCAACAACTGACTTTAAAGTGGCAAGTGATAATACAGTTGACCGACTAACCATGGTTAAGTCAGTGCTAAAATCTCTTGCTATGGAGCGTAAAAACGATCGTTTAGGTTTAATTGTATTTGGCTCTGCAGCCTACCTTCAAATGCCTTTTAGTGAAGACCATGCAACTTGGTTAACTTTACTCAATGAAACTGAAATTGCAATGGCGGGCCAAAGTACGGTAATTGGTGACGCCATAGGTATTGCAATTAAGCACTTTGAAGAAAGTGAAACAAAAAACCGAGTACTTATTTTACTGACCGATGGTAATGATGCAGGCAGCAAAGTACCACCAATAGACGCTGCAAAAATAGCTGCTAGCTACGGCGTTAAAATATATACAATTGCGCTTGGCGACCCAGCAACGATTGGCGAGCGAAAACTCGATAGTAAAACCTTAAAGCGCATCGCTGAGCTAACTGGTGGAAATTTTTATCATGCGATGGACACCAGCCAACTTAGTCAAGCTTACCTAAATATTGCCCAACTTGAACCGCAAACATATGACTCTATATCATTTCGCCCTAAACAAAGTATGCATCATATCCCTTTGATTACCTTAGTTATTATGAATTTATGTATGGTAGTGTATATACGTTCAAGAATAAAAGTTAAGGTGCCCTATGATCAGTGACCTGGCTTACTCGCAACTACTACAAAACTTTCACTTTTTAAGGCCATGGTGGGCATTGTTGATCCCGATACTCTGGTTATTGTTATCGAACAAAAACTCGAAGAAAAATGAAGACCAGCAAGCTAAAAAGGTTTTTGCTCAGCACATTTATCAAGAACTAACAGCAGAAGCTGGAAGTATCAGAAAAATATCTCCCTCAATTGTTGCATGGGTTGTAATGCTGCTAATTACCGTGATTTTAATGGGCCCAAGTTGGCAACGCCAGCCTTCTCCTTTTCTACAAGACAGCTCTGCTCTATTCATATTGCTTGATACCAGTAACTCCATGAATAGTGTTGACATTCAGCCTTCTAGACTTGAGCGAGCTAAACAAAAAGTATCAGATCTTCTCGCTGAACGCCCTGAAGGTTATACCAGCTTAATTGTCTATTCAGGCAGTGCTCACTCAATATTACCGTTAACAAACGATCACAATATATTAAGAAACTACTTGTCAGCTGTTACAACCAAAATAATGCCTCAGCAAGGAAAGTCTGTAGCTAATGCGTTAACTTTAATAAAACAAGCAACCATCAGCGACGATACACCCGTTACCGTTTTACTTATAACCGATGACATCACCGAACAAAGCCAACAGGCATTAACACGCTTTTCTGAACAACACCGCTATCAAATGTTAATTTACGGCATCGGCTCTACGAATGAAGAGCTTAGCGCAAAAGGTTTAACGCTTCCTTCATTAAACAATCAAAAGCTTAGTCGCATTTCAGATGAAATAGACGGTTTTTATCTGTCGGCAACAATTAATAAACAAGACATTCACCAACTAGTCAGTAGAATCAAAAGCTTTTATAACCCAATAAATGACAAACATATCCCTTGGGTTGATAGCGGTTATTGGCTTGTTTTTCCCGCAATGTTACTTTATTTACTGTGGTTTAGACGAGGCTGGACGATTCGCTGGTCAAGTTTTATTGTTGTACTTTGCTTATCACTACCAAGTACTCAAGGCCAAGCTGCTGAAAACAGCTTTGCTAATTTTTGGTTAACTCCTAACCAACAAGGACAACTATATTTTTATTTGAAAGATTATAAAACCGCTGCTGAGCGATTCGAAAATACGATGTGGAAGGCCACCTCTTATTACCTAAACGAAGACTTTGACCTCGCAATAGAATACTTTTCAAGAATAGATAGCAATGATGCCAAATTACGTTTAGCAAACGCCTACGCTCATGCAGAAAAATACTATGCTGCTGAGTCTATTTATCAATCGTTACTTGCCGTTTTCCCTAATAACCAAGCAATCATTGAAAACTTAGCGGCTGTGCAAAAAATAATTAAAGCTCGAGAGTCGTTATCTGAACATCAAAAACAAGAGCAAAATGAACGTTCAGATGATGAAACAAGTGATCAATTTAAACAGGCAAAAGGTAAACAAATAAAAACGAATCAACGTAAGCAAGAAGTTCAGCAATACAGTGCAGAACAAATACTAAAGAATGAGCAACTTGCCAAAATGTGGATGGAAAATCTACAAAAAAATCCGAGTAAATTTTTAGCAAACAAACTGCAAATACAAGTGAATAAGCAAAAACTATTAGGGAGTAGCAATGAGTAAAGCTAAATTACTTGCTCTTTTTTTGCTACTGCTACCTTATTCATTAGCACATGCAGCAACAACTATTGACGATTTAATCAGACAAAATGAGCTACAAGTATCTATTGAAGTTGTAAACGATAGACCTGTGATAGTTGGTCAAGAAGTAACGATAAAACTGCGAATTGCAACATCCACTTGGTTTAAAGGGTCGGTAACATTCACTTTGCCAGAAATTGATAACGCCATTGTTATCCAGCGCAGTAATTTTGGCCTAAATAGTAGCGAACACCTCAATGGTAAACGGTGGACGGTGCATGAAAAAGAGTTTTCGATATTTCCGCAACAAGCAACTAACTATATGGTTCCTGAATTTGAAGTTAGCATGAAAATTCATGTTATTGGTCAAGGTGATATTGAAGGAATCATACTAACTAACCCTATAGTCTTCAGCGCCTTAGTACCAAAGCAATTGCAAAATAGTCTTGATGAAAACAGCCAATGGTGGGCAGCTAATCACTTGGCTATTAAACAAGCTTGGGATAAAGATTTAACACAGTTATTGCCTGGTGATGCTGTCACTCGCACTATCACCATTGAAGCAGACGGCTTACTTGCCATGATGCTACCTGAAATAAACCACAATACCATTCATGGTTTACCTCATTACTTATCGACACCAGAGCTTATCGACAACAACAACCGAGGCAACAAGCTTGCAACGCGCATTCAAAAGTTCACTTATATCGTTGAGCAGCAAGGAAAAGTGGTTATTCCAAAAATCAAACTTGCTTGGTGGGACAATAACGCTCAAACCCTTAAACATGCACAACTTGATTCACAACCAATAGCCATCGGCTCACTTACTGTTGGGCAACAGTTTCAGTTGTATATAACTAAAAACCTAACCATATTTTTTTACCTATTATGTGCTCTATGCTTACTTATTGGTTATTTAGTTTTTATTAGAAAAAGAACTAATAATTCAAATCAAGATAAACACCGAACAAAAAAGATCAAAGCTCAGCTAAAACAAGCGATAAAAAGCAATGACCACAAAAGCTTTATAAAATGGGCTTATATTTACTTAGACACTGTTACTAAGTCTAACAACATAAATCTATTAACTAAGGAACTCAGCAGAGAAGAAAATTCGGCAACTAGTTCATTATTTGAAAGCGTTTTTTCGCCAGTATCTTCAGATAAACAAACTGATCGGCTCTCAAAAAGCTATCTCAAGGCGTTAAATAAAAATAGTAAAGTAATAACAAAACCTAAAACACCAAACATTAACCCTAAGGGTTGATCTATCTACTGAAGTAATAAAGATCATGAACATAACAACGCAATACATCGATTTAAATAGCGGCAAAGTTTTCGTAAAAATATGGACACCAGAATCTATAGAAAATAAAGCGCCTATTGTGCTATTACACGATTCACTTGGTTCAGTAAATCAATGGAAAGACTTCCCTCTTCAACTAGCAACTAAATTATCTAGACAGGTTATTGCCTACGACAGACTTGGTTTTGGGAGTTCAGACGCTAGAGAGCAATTACCATCTCTTAACTTTATAGAAGAAGAAGGCTTAGTTTACTTTCCTCAAATCAAGGCTAAATTAGGTTTAACAGAATATTTAGTACTTGGTCATAGTGTTGGTGGTGCAATGGCTATTAACATTGCCGCACAAGATAAGGAATGTTTATCAATTATAACCATTGCCGCACAAGCATTTGTTGAAGATCTTACAATTAGCGGTATTGAGCAGGCAAAATCTGTCTTTCAACAACCTCAGCATTTCGAGAAACTAGTTAAGTGGCATGGTGATAAAACGCGATGGGTAATAGATGCATGGACAGAAGTTTGGCTAAACCCTGAGTTTCGCACTTGGCAACTAACAGTAGCAAGCAAAATTACTTGTCCAGTACTAGCATTACATGGTGAAAAAGATGAATATGGCTCTGTCGCTTTTCCAAGCTATATAGTTGAACAATCCACAGGTCAAGCTCAACTGAATATTATTCAAAGCTGTGGTCATATGCCCCATAAGACCCACACGAAACAAGTACTATTAGCAATAGATGATTTTATTAATGATCTTTCTTAACTCAAGAAGACGAAGACATTAAAACGAACTCAATATAAAAGCCCTATAGCTCATTAAAGTAACTATAGGGCTTTCTCAATCAGCTGGTTCAAGCAAACTCACGGTTTTAAGCGTTATCTTCTAAAATCATATCTGCTGCTTTTTCACCGATCATAATAGTAGGTGCGTTGGTATTACCTGAGGTTACCGTCGGCATAACAGACGCATCAACAACACGAATACCTTCTAAACCGTGTACACGTAATCGCTCATCAACAACAGCCATATCATCATTACCCATTTTGCATGAGCCAACAGGGTGATAGGCGTGAGAAGCTTCTCTTCTTAGGTATTCTTCAATTTCTTGATCTGTATTGAGCGGTACATCAGGCTTTAATAAACAATCACGATGCTCGTTAAAGCCGTCACTATTAAGTATATCAAGCAAACGCTTCACCCCTTCTCTTAAGTCTTTCATATCATCAGGATGTGATAACAAATTTAACTTAATGTTAGGAGGAGTCATCGGGTTACTGTCTTTTAATGTTAACTCGCCACGACTTTTAGGATTTGATATATTAATAATTACACTATACCCCCATTTGGTCATGATTTTATAATCACGACAATGATCACGGTAAGCTAACGGCACAACGTGTAATTGCGCATCTGGACGTTCTTTTTCTGGTGAAGTTTTAATAAAGCCACCTGCCGCAGTTGGTGGACTAGCTAACCACCCTTTACCTGCTAACGCATATTTAAACAGCGCGATGGTTGATTTAATTGTTCCCACGAGATTAAGTGCTATACCTGACTTCTTCTTACTTTTCACCACTAAAATAACGTCAGGATGATCATGTAAATTTTTGCCAACACCTGGTAAGTCATGAATAACTTCGATGCCTTTTTCTTCCAGTTCTGCTTTAGGACCTATGCCTGATAGCATCAACATTTGCGGAGAATTAAAAGTACCGCCACAAACTAATACTTCTTTTGCAGCTTTTACGGTAACCAATTTACCGTCTTGCATATATTCAACACCGACCGCTCGTTTGCCTTCAAATAATATACGTTGAACCTGAGCACCTGTTTCAACGGTTAAGTTACTGCGCTCCATTGCAGGATCTATATAACAAGCTTTAACGCCAGCGCGTTTGCCATCTTTCACCGTAAATTGATAATAGCCAATACCTTCTTGATAATCGCCATTAAAGTCTTCATTCATTTTATAGCCTTTTTCAAGGCCTGACTTTATAAAGCCATTATAAACATCAAAACTTTCATCACCATTACTAACTTCTAGCGGACCACCAACACCGTGGTACTTATTTTCACCACGTTCATTGTTTTCTGCTTTTTTAAAGTAAGGTAGTACATCATCATAAGCCCAGCCTTTGTTGCCCAGGCTTTCCCAATGATCGTAATCTTCCTTACAACCACGAATGTACACCATGCCGTTAATACCACTAGAGCCACCTAGCATTTTGCCGCGTGGTTGGTATTGTGTGCGATTATTCATCGACTTATCCGCCAATGTATTATAACGCCAGTTGATGGTATTTATTTTAAAGTCTTGAATAAGTGCAGCAAAAGCAGCTGGCGTTGAAACCAACTTATTGTTACCAGCACCACCAGCTTCTAACAAACATACTTTATTGTTCGGATCGGTTGATAAGCGATGTGCTAACACGCCCCCAGCTGAACCGCCACCAATAACAATATAATCAAACATCTTTAATTCCTGTTGTAATAGTGTTGATGATTTACTGACGAAGTAACCATTTTAAAATAGGACGCAAAAAGCCTTTATCGTACGGCGGCGCAGTGAATTTTCCAGGATAAAATTTGCCACGTTTCAGCACTGTTTTCGCCTTGCTCATCGCTTTAAAACCTTCATGACCGTGATAGTGACCAATACCAGAATCACCAACACCGCCAAAAGGTACATCGTCACAAAGTGCATGTGAGACAACTTCATTAATACTCACACCACCCGAATGTGTATGATTTAAAATGTAGTCTTGTGTAGTTTTATCAAAGCTCATGATATAAAGACCAAGCGGACGACCACCTTGATTAATATAACTAACAGCTTCTTCTACTGATTTATAGCCTTTAATTGGTAAAATTGGACCAAAAATTTCTTCCTGCATCACAATCATATCTTCAGTAGCATTCAACACTAAATGCGTCGGCATCATACGAGTTTTTGGATCTGGTTCCTGACCGTTAGCAGATATTACTGTTGCTCCTTTGGCTTTGGCATCAGATAGTATTTCTTGTAAACGTTGAAAATGACGTTCAGAGTGAACACTTGAATGATCTGTTGTAGAGCTAAACGCAGGAAACATCTCTTTGAAACGCTTACAGTATGCATCTACTACAGCTTGCTCTTTACCTTCAGGACATAATATATAATCTGGTGATAAACAAATTTGACCTGAATTAGCACATTTACCATAGATAAATCGACTTACAGCATCGTCAATGTCCATATCTGGACAAACAATCACTGGACACTTACCACCTAACTCTAAAGTTACCGGTACTAAGTTTGCAGAAGCTGCGCGCATAACATGGCGACCTACTGCTGTTGAGCCAGTAAACATTAAATGGTTAAACGGTAATGCAGAAAAGCGAGCAGATGCCTCTGCTTCTCCATCAAAAATTGACACTAGTGAATCATCAAACGCTTCGGCAATAATTTTCTTAGCGACTTTGTTAGTTTCAGGGTTGAACTCAGACATTTTTATCATGGCAGAGTTGCCGGCAGCAAGCGCGGTAACCAAGGGACCAAAAGTAACAATTATAGGGCCATTCCACGCACCAATAATGCCAACTACACCAACTGGTTGATACATTAATTCAACCTTTGCAGGTCGCACTAATAAGTCCGTATGGCGAGTTTCAGTTTTCATCCACTTTTTAAGGCGCTTAACGCAGTAATCAATGTTATTAATGTTAGGTAAAACATCTAACAACAAAGTTTCTTCAGGGCTTCGGCGACCAAAGTCTTTATTTAGTGACTCAATCAACTCATCTTGGTGGGCTAATAAAGACTTCCTTAAACGCTTTAATCGTGCAATACGCTCATCTGCTGAAGGCATAGGATTTGCTAAATAAGCTTGCTGCTGTTTTTTCAGCTGCAATGCAAATTCACAAGCTTGATCTTCAACTACCACTTGCTCTTGGGCTGACATAATATCTCTCCCCTAAACCTTAGCCAACGGCTCTGTCTGAGTTTTCCCAATACTTTTTACGTACATCTTTCCTTAACACCTTACCAACGACAGTAAGTGGTAATTGGTCAACAATTACTATTGATTTTGGTGACTTATAACTACCTAATGACTCTTTAACAAAAGCAATTAGCTCTTGCTCTGACACCTGTTCACCTTCTCTTAGCATAACCTCGGCATGAACAGCCTCACCCCATTCTTCATGAGGAATGCCAACAACTGCTGACATAAAAATTGCGTTATGAGCATTAATTGCCGCTTCAACTTCAGTGGCATAAATATTGAAGCCACCAGAAATGATCATATCTTTTTTACGATCTACTAAGTAAATATAGCCATTTTCATCTTTATAGCCCATATCACCTGATTTCCAATAGCCGTCATAAAACTCTTCTGCTGTTTTTTCAGGGTTGTCTAAGTAGCCTAAACAAACACCACGAGAGCGTAGCCAAAACTCACCTATTTCTCCTCTTTTTACGGGCTCGCCATCATCGTCCATAATTTCAACTTCAACACCAGCAGTTACACGACCTGCTGAAGACAAGTGCTTATCGTCACCATTTTCACATAAATGATCAGATTTACTTAATGAAAGCGCGATAGCAAAATGCTCAGTTGAGCCATAAGCCTGAATAAAAATATTACCGAATTTTTTCTGTAACAGTTTTAGTTTTGGAGGGCTCATCGGCGCAGCGCCATAATACATATTTTGCATGGTTGAAAAGTCAACATCTTGCACTTCTGGGATCTCAAGCATACGATAAAGTATAGTTGGTACAAGAAAAGCGTGAGTTGATTTTTCTGTCTCAATGGTTTGACAATATTTCACCAAATCAGGTTCATTTAAAGTAATGTTACAACCACCACTAAAGAATGTAGGCACTAAGAACATACCACTACCATGACTAATTGGCGCAATATGTTG
Source organism: Alteromonas sp. MmMcT2-5 (assembly GCF_022348315.1). Lineage (NCBI taxonomy): Bacteria > Pseudomonadati > Pseudomonadota > Gammaproteobacteria > Alteromonadales > Alteromonadaceae > Alteromonas > Alteromonas sp. MmMcT2-5. The sequence continues at coordinate 13,033 of NZ_JAKRFB010000078.1, forward strand.
CATTCTAGTATTGGTATCAAAGCAAGCTTCATCTAACGCATACAAAGTATCGCGTAAACCTAGCCAATTATCAGCACAATACACCGCTGGCTTACCTTTACCTGTCGTACCACCTGTAAAACGAATGATAGATTGATGCTCTCTATCATCAATCTCCATATTTGGATTTTCATCAGATACCTGCGCTAACAGATCCCATAAATAAAACAGGTTGTCATTACCTTCAAACTCAGAAGGAATTGGATCCATACAAACCACTTTAATGCCATGCCCAATTAGCATTTCTAAGTGCGTTGCTAAGTGCATATTCTCTATAAATACAACTTTAGGTTTAGAATATTCTATTTGCCATTCATGCTCAGCAATAGCATCGCGTGAGTTAGTAAAAGCCCCAGTAAAATGTGATTTAAAAATAGTAGGGAAATGAAATAACGCCATGTTGTCGTTATCTAAAATATTAACAAAGCGATCATTTCTTTCCATGCCAAACGTCGTCGAAAGCATGTTCACTATTTTATTAGTTACTAAATGAAATTCTCGATAAGTAAAACGGCGGTCACGTTCTACGTTAACTATTGCTTCCAAGTCTCCCCATTTATCAACAATACTTTGGAATTGGCTGCTAAAATTAACTTTCATCTCTAACTCTCTTAATAATTATAATGTTCTAATTTCATGACTATAAGTAAACTGTCTTTGAGCTCAATTATCAGGTCAAAATTGGCAAACATGCAGTTAAGTACTGAGGGATCCCCACGAATTTAGCATGTAATCTTGCTCATGCAAGCTTCAGCGGTGAGTTCATCAAGCCAGCGGATCGTCTTTTTCCACTGATGCAG
>NZ_JAKRFB010000079.1:0-13811 GCF_022348315.1 Alteromonas sp. MmMcT2-5
GACAAACGACCTGACAGGTATTACCCCAGAGTAGTGAGGAAAAGACCGACTAAATACCCCACAAAGAAAAATGCCAGTCAGCTTAACTGACTGGCATTATGCCAATGAGCAGGCTTTTTTATTTAAAGGTTCAGCAAATTACTGTTTAGCACCCGCAACAGCTTCTTTTGCTAGCTGCGTAATACGCGCCCAGTCACCTGATTCAATTGCGTCGTCAGGGGCAAGCCACGAACCACCTACACATTTAACGTTGTTAAGCGCTAAATAGTCATTGTAGTTGTTTGGACCAATGCCACCCGTTGGGCAAAACGTCACATCAGGGAAAGGACCACTGATTGACTTAATGGCTTTAACGCCACCTGAAGCCTCTGCTGGGAAGAATTTCATGTGGGTATAACCCGCATCTTTACCCTTCATCAAATCAGAAGTTGAAGAGATACCAGGGATAAGTGGAATTTCTGAATCCATACCCGCTTTTAGCAAATCAGCCGTCATACCTGGGCTAATTGCGAACTTAGCGCCCGCTTCAACTACCGCTTTAAGCTGTTGGGCGTTAGTCACGGTTCCAGCACCAATTAGCGAGTCAGGCACTTCTTGTGCAATTCGCTTAATCACGTCAATAGCAGCAGGGGTACGTAGCGTTACTTCTAGTACTTTAATACCACCTTCCATCAGCGCTTTTGCCAGAGGAACCGCTTTTTCTACGTCATTGATTACCAAAACAGGTACAACTGGACCGGCCGCAAAAATTTCCTCTGGAGAGTATTTCCATTTCGTTGTCATAATTTAGCTCGCTGTATTTTGATTCAGATATGCAGCCGCACCCAATAAACCATGATCAGGCTCTGCAATTAAATAGGTGGGAATGTCTTTCACGTAGTGCTTCATTTGACCTTTCGCTTCAAAACGCGCTCTAAAATCGCTATTTTGAATAAATTCAGGGAAACGGTTAGCAATACCACCACCAATGAAGATGCCGCCCGTGGTCGCCATGTTAAGTGCTAAATTACCCGCAAAGCTTCCCATAATTCGGCAGAATTGGGTAAGCGTCGCTTCAGCAATTTTACAGGTACCGTTCAGCGCAGCGTCAGTGATTTGAGCCGGCTCGGTAAATACAACTGGTGCTGATGCGTGGTTTGCTAGCGCGGTGTAAATATTATGCAGACCGCGTCCAGACATTACTTCTTCAGCAGAAGCACGTCCTAAGGTAGATTGAAGGTGACGCCATACGACAACATCGGTTTCATCTACCGGTGCAAAGTCTACATGACCACCTTCACCGTCCAGCGTCTGCCAGCCAGTTGAGGTCATTGTAATATGCTCAACACCCAATCCTGTACCAGGTCCAAAAACAGCGATATTGCCATTTTCTTTCGCAGTGCCTTCGCCAATTTGTACCACTTGCTCTTCGCCCAATACAGGCAAAGAGTGCGCTACGGCAGTGAAGTCATTGATAACGAACAACGCGTCTAGTTTAAGCTGAGAGCGAAGTGCATTTTGAGAAAATGCCCAGCTGTGATTCGTCATCTCGACTTGATCGCCCAATACTGGACATGCAATTGCAATACAACCTTGCGAAAAGCTGTATTCCGGCATGTCGCTAAAGTATTGTGCAATAGCAAGGTCTATGCTGGCGAAATCATTACACATATATTTTTTGATGTCGGCTACACCTGACTCGGTTACCCTTGCAACACGAATATTCGTACCGCCAACATCAGCCACAAACTTCTGGCTCATTATGCTTGCTCCTGCGTGTAAAACAGTGAACATGCACCCTCTTCTGCACCCGTCAGAATAGCGCGCATACCCGCAAACATTTCACGTCCCATTCCAACGTGATGCTTAGCTAAGTTCGCTGGCGCTGCTTCACGTGCAGCCAGTGTTTCATCGTCCACATGCAGTGTTAGTGCACCAGTTTGTGTGTTTAGCTCAATAATGTCGCCCTCTTGCACTTTAGCAAGTAGACCGCCTTTATAAGCTTCTGGAGTCACGTGGATAGCTGCAGGAACTTTACCTGATGCACCAGACATACGACCGTCAGTAACTAGCGCCACTTTAAAGCCGCGATCTTGAAGCACCCCAAGAGGTGGCGTTAAGCGGTGAAGTTCTGGCATACCAATCGCTGAAGGACCTTGGAAGCGAACAACTACAATGCAGTCTTTGTCTAACTTGCCAGACTTAAACGCGTCATCGAGTTCAAACTGGTCTTCAAACACAACTGCTGGTGCTTTGATATTACAGTGAGGCGTGCGAAGTGCTGAGGTTTTAATAACACCACGACCAAGATTGCCGTCAAGCACACTCAAACCACCATCTGGCTTAAACGGTGCGTCAACAGTTGCTAGCACTTCTTTATCAAGGGATTCCGTTGGGCCGTCTCGCCATTCTAATTCGCCGTCTTTAAGCACAGGCTCTTTAGTGTAGAAGTCTAAGCCTTCACCACAAATGGTCTTAACATCGTTATGTAGTAGACCCGCATCAAGCAACTGTCTAATTAGCAATGACATACCACCTGCTGCAACAAAGTGGTTAATGTCAGCTGAGCCATTCGGGTAAATGCGAGTAAGAAGAGGCACAGCATTAGAGATATCTGAGAAGTCGTCCCAATTTACGATGTAACCTGCAGCGCGTGCTACCGCAATAAGGTGCATGGTGTGGTTAGTAGAACCACCCGTAGCAAGAAGACCTACAAGGCCGTTCACAATGGCTTTTGCATCTACAATATGACCAATTGGCGTATAGTTGTCGCCAAGGTCAGTTAAGCGTGTTGCTTGAACCGCAGCCGCTTTAGTTAGCGCGTCGCGCAAAGGAGTGCCCGGATTAACAAACGACGAACCAGGAAGGTGCAAGCCCATCATTTCAACCACTAGTTGGTTCGAGTTTGCCGTTCCGTAGAACGTACAGGTACCTGCAGAGTGGTAAGATTGAGATTCAGCTTCAAGCAGCGCGTCACGCCCTACTTTACCTTCGGCAAATTCTTGACGAACACGGGCTTTTTCTTTGTTTGGAAGACCCGATGGCATTGGACCTGCTGGCACAAAAACCGTAGGCAAATGACCGAACGTTAGTGCGCCCATTAGAAGCCCAGGAACGATTTTGTCGCAGATACCTAGCATCAGTGCGCTATCGAACATATTGTGAGAAAGCGCAATGGCAGCACCCTGAGCAATGTTATCACGGCTCATTAGGCTTAAGTCCATGCCAGACTGGCCTTGCGTAACACCATCACACATAGCAGGTACACCACCTGCGAACTGGGCTACGCTGCCTACTTCTTTCACTGCATCCTTAATGAGCGCAGGATACGTCTCGTAAGGCTGGTGCGCTGAAAGCATATCGTTATACGCAGACACAATTGCCACGTTGGCTTTGGTCATTGAACGAAGATCTGATTTTTCGCTTGTTCCACATGCTGCAAAGCCGTGAGCAAGGTTACCGCATGACAACACACCACGGTGTGGTCCTTGACGTCGTGCACTCTCAATTTTTTCTAGATACGCCTTACGCGTTTCTTTACTACGCTCGATAATTCGTTGCGTAACTTCAGCAATTTTTGGATTCATGTTTGTCTCCTATGGCGCCCACATCAAAGTAACCGGCGCGCGGTTAACTACGGCGGTGATGGGCTTTTGCGCTTCGGTGGCATTTTCAATAGCATCAAGTAAGACTTGTTTTTTCTTCTCGCCTGTTAAATGCAAAAAGATATTACGGCTATTGAGTAACGCTGGTAGCGTTAATGAAATACGTTGATGAGGTGCTGTTGTAGGTTGAACAGCGATGCAGGTTCTGCCGCTGCTCATATCTAAGCCGTCAAGTACTTGTTCAGAGCAAGGGAAAAGCGATGCAGTGTGACCATCTTCCCCCATGCCAAGAATCAATGCATCAAAAGGTTGTGACATGCTAGCCAGATTTGACTCTGCGGCATTTACGCCTTCGTTTGCATCATTAGCATCGCTTTTCAATTCGATAAAACGAGCTGCTGCGGCTTTATTTTGAATTAGATTATTTTTGACTAGGCTGGTGTTGCTGGCCTCGTGGCCCTCTTCAACCCAGCGCTCGTCGGCAAGGGTGATATCAACCTTATCCCACTCAAGTTCGGTTTCACTTAGTTGTTTAAAAAGCGCCAGCGGTGTACGACCACCACTAACGACAAGCGAAGCTCGACCGCGAGTTTTAATACCTGTTTTTAAAATGCTGACTAAGTCTTGCGCAAATGCATCAGTCAGCGCATCAGGTGTTTCAAATGATAGAGTTGTTAACGCCATATTACTTTTTCTTCCCTGTTTTGCTCTCGTACCAGCTGCGATTTTCGCGAGCAAGAAGACCTATAGAGTCTACCGGCCCCCACGTACCTGCTTGATACGGTTCTGGCGGCTCGCTCGATTGCTTCCACGCTTCAAGAATTGAGTCTACCCACGTCCAAGCTTGCTCAATTTCGTCACGACGAACGAATAGCGCCTGATTACCCAACATAACTTCAAGAAGGAGTTTTTCGTATGCGTCAGGAATACGCTCATCGGCAAACGCTTCAGAGAAACTTAGGTTTAACTTGGATTTTTGTAGATCCATAGAGCCTGAGCTGGTTAAGCCAGGTACTTTATTCATTACGGTGATTTCTACCCCTTCGTCTGGCTGTAGACGAATAACGAGCTTATTGGGTGGGAGATTCTTGAAGCTGTCACCGAACAAGTTGTGTGGCTGACGCTTGAAGTAAATAACAACTTCACTCACCTTAGTTGGCATGCGCTTACCTGTGCGTAGGTAGAACGGCACACCAGCCCAACGCCAGTTGTCAATTTCCGCTTTAATAGCAACAAAGGTTTCGGTTTTACTTTGCGTATTAGCACCTTCTTCTTCAAGGTACCCAGGCACTTCTTCGCCCTTCACGAAACCAGAGGTATACTGACCGCGTACTGTGCTGTCATTAATATTAAACGAGTTAATCGGACGAAGCGCTTTAAGCACTTTCAACTTTTCGTCACGAATGCTGTCAGCGTCGAGCGTTGTCGGAGGCTCCATCGCTACCAAACTTAAAATTTGTAGCAAGTGGTTTTGCACCATATCTCGCATTTGACCCGCGTCGTCAAAGTAACCCCAACGCCCTTCAATACCCACTGACTCTGCAACTGAGATTTGAACATGGTCAATGCAGTTGTGGTCCCAGTTAGTAGCAAAAATAGAATTGGCAAAACGCAGTGATACTAGGTTTAGTACTGTCTCTTTACCAAGGTAATGGTCAATGCGGTAAATTTGCTTTTCGTCGAAGTATTCTGCAACTTGCTCATTGATCACTTTAGACGATGCCAAATCGTGACCAATTGGCTTTTCTAGCACAACGCGAACGCTTGAGTCGATAATTTTGCAGCTATGCAGGCCACGACAGATATCACCGTATATCGCCGGTGGCGTCGCTAGATAACACACCATGGTGCGGCTTGGGTCAACGTGGTCGTCTAATACGCAATAGCTTTCAACGTCCTTCATGTCTACGCATGCATAGTGCAAACGTGCTTTCATTTTTTCCCAAGTGGCTTCACACAAGTTCTTCTCGCCAAACTTGATTAGGTTGGCATGAACTTCTTCAATATAGGCATCCAGCTCCATTTCTTGACGCGCAACACCCACAATAGTGGTGTCTGGGTGCATCAAGTTTGCTTTTTCAAGCTGATATAAAGAAGGCAACAACTTGCGTCGTGAAAGATCTCCCAATGTACCGAAAAGTACAAAATCACAGGGTTCGTAGGAATTATCCAATACCATATTCGTCGACCTTTTAAATGTATGTGTCCGCGGCGTATTGTACAGTTATTTACAACACTAACGACTATTTTTACCGTATAGTTAACACCAAATGTAGTAAAATTACAACTTGTACCAACTATAGGATCTGAATCTTTACTGTTTCCCTCAGTTTACCCTCATTTAACCCGATTGAAATAACAAAAATTGTCAAAAAATTACATTTTTCTTGTCACAGACGTCACATTGGGTACTATTACGGGTGTACCTTACAATAAATTGTGCTAACTAATTGCTATATCTGTATGAACATTTTAGAAAAAATCACACAAAACCAAGCGGCATTCAGTAAATCTGAGAAAAAGGTAGCTGAAGTAATTCTAGCTAACCCACAAACGGCCATTCATTCGAGTATAGCAACCCTCGCTAAGATGTCGGATGTTAGTGAGCCTACCGTAAACCGTTTCTGCCGAAGACTTGATACTAAAGGCTTCCCAGACTTTAAACTGCATTTAGCGCAGAGCCTGGCTAACGGCACGCCTTATGTAAACCGCCATGTTGATGAAAACGACAGCCCAGACGAATATACCAATAAGATATTCGAATCGACCATGGCGTCCCTGGAAGTGGCGCGCCAATCTGTGGATGTGAACGTGGTAAATCGCGTTGTTGATTTACTTACACAGGCACAGAAAATTTCATTTTTCGGCTTAGGCGCTTCAGCTTCAGTGGCACACGATGCACTAAATAAGTTTTTCCGCTTCAATGTTCCAGTGGTCTACTTTGAAGATATTCTGATGCAGCGCATGAGCTGCATGAACTGTTCAGATGGCGATGTTGTTGTATTGATTAGCCATACGGGCCGAACTAAAAGCTTAGTAGAAATAGCGCAAATTGCCCGCATGAACGACGCTACTGTGGTAGGAATTACCTCAGCAGATAGCCCGCTGGCACAAGAGTGCAGTTACGTGTTATCGCTGGAAGTGCCGGAAGATACTGATATGTATATGCCTATGGCCTCTCGCATCGCGCAGCTCACGCTAATTGATGTACTGGCAACCGGCTTTACACTGCGCCGCGGCAACAAGTTCAGAGAGAACCTGAAGCGAGTAAAAGATACGCTGCGTGGTTCACGTTATGAAAAGCGTGGTGAGTAATTTTCTTCCCACGTGATCACATAAGAACCACTTACCGTAACAATATCGGTTCAATAAATCAGCGAAAACGCCTAACTGGTCGAGCCAGTTAGGCGTTTTTGTTTATTTCATTCACATTTTTGTCAAATTCAACTATTATTCTGTAATAAAATTACGTAAAGCGATTACAGGCATACCGTATAAACGCGTAGCCTATCACTCTTTGTCTTTTCTAACTTAGAAACAGCGACGGAATCACATGACCAGAAGAACGAAAATTCTTGCCACCCTAGGACCTGCAACCGACTCACTTGAAAAGATTCAGGCACTTATTGCCGCAGGCGCAAACACTGTGCGCATGAACTTTTCACACGGACAAGCCGAAGACCACATTGAACGTGCAAAGCGCGTTCGTCAGGCGGCAAAGAACCTAGGTAAATACGTAGCGATTTTAGGTGATCTTCAAGGTCCTAAAATCCGTGTTGCTCGTTTTGCCGAAGGTGCAGTTCGTTTAGAGGTTGGCGCAAAATTCATTCTAGACGCTGAATTGGGCCGCGACGAAGGTGATATTAATCAAGTAGGTATTGATTACAAAGCGCTTCCTGATGATGTATCGGCAGGCGATATTCTGCTTCTTGATGACGGTCGAATTCAGCTTCGAGTAACTGGCGTTGAAGGCCGCAAAGTGATTACTGAAGTAACAGTAGGCGGCAAGCTTTCAAACAATAAAGGCATTAACCGTCAAGGCGGTGGTCTTTCTGCAGATGCACTTACCGAAAAAGACAAAGAAGACATTAAAACCGCCGCGAAAATTGGTGTTGATTACCTTGCAGTGTCATTTCCTCGCAGCGGCGCAGACTTGAACTACGCGCGAGAACTTGCCGAAGCAGCTGGCTGCTACGCAAAAATTTGTGCAAAGGTCGAGCGTGCTGAAACGGTGGCGTCTGACGAAGCCATGACGGATATCATCAGCGCTTCAGATGCGGTAATGGTTGCTCGTGGTGACTTGGGTGTAGAAATTGGCGATGCGGAACTTGTTGGTGTTCAAAAGAAACTGATTGCCCGTTCTCGCCAGCTCAACAAGGTTGTGATCACCGCGACGCAAATGATGGAGTCGATGATTGACAGCCCTATGCCTACACGTGCAGAAGTAATGGACGTTGCAAACGCTGTACTAGACGGCACTGACGCGGTAATGCTTTCAGCTGAAACTGCGGCGGGTAATTTCCCTATTGAAACAGTTGCAGCTATGGCTCGTGTTTGTGAAGGCGCGGAAACACATCCAAGCGTTAAAATTTCCAAGCACCGCATGGATCAGCAGTTTTCTTCTACTAGCGAGTCAATTGCTCTGTCAGCGGTTTACGCTGCGAACCACTTGCCAAGTGTTAAAGCGATTGTAGGTTTGACTGAAAGTGGAACTACACCAACGTTAATGTCTCGCATTACTACATCTCTGCCAATTATTGCGATGTCTCGTCACGAATCAACGCTTAACACAATGGCGCTTTGCCGCGGCGTTAAGCCGGTTTTCTTTGACTCTTCAAACAGTGAACCTGGCAAATTGAAGTACGATGTCATTGCATCACTTAAAGAGAAAGGACTAGTGAAAAGCGGCGACAGTATCATCCTGACTTACGGCGATGAAATGGAAAAAGTGGGCGCGACCAATACCCTTAAAATCGTAGAAGTCGAATAGCAACGAATACACTATTAAAGCGAAGCAAATGCTTCGCTTTTTTTTGCCTGTAATTTACTAAAGCAGTGGTAAGCTGACGCTTATAATAAGAACACTCAACTAAGTCAGTATCAAAATTACAAAAAACATATCCAACCAAACAACGAGAATTCGTTAACACTCCTCGGGACAACAACGACAAAAATAAGGATAGATATGCAGCTCATTTTCAATCGCTACACACGTTTTTCAGCAATTATAACGCTCTTGGCACTTTTCACTCATAGCGTATGGGCAAATACACAGCACGTACACACCATGAAGCGTGTAGAAGTAGCTTCACAGAATGCACCATTACAGCCAATAATGATTCAAGGCCCCATGCCCATTGAAGCTGAATACTTTGCTGCGCTTTTGGATAACACTACAACAGAGTATTCAGGTAATGCCGTATTCTATAAAGGGACACTAAACGGGTACCCCATTGTGGTAGCTAAAACCGGTAAGGGTTTAGAAAATACTGCGGCCGCCACCGCTATTGGCATAGAGAGATACCACCCTCGCCTTATCATCAATCAGGGAACATCAGGTGGCCACGATCCTTCCTTAAAAGTTGGTGATATTGTTCTTGGCGAACGCAGTATTAATGCATCCAATTTTAAAACGCCCAAGCTGGCTCAAGGAGAAGGTTCTCAACCGTTTAATTGGCTGCCGATGGATCTTATGGCGTCAGAAGGCAGCGCGGGAGAAGGAAGTAGCGCTAAGGACGCAGAAAAGTTACGTTTTTATTTAGGAGACAAACAGCTCATCAACCTAGCTCTATCGCTATCCAAGCAGTACAAACGCGGGAACGTCGTTAAAGGAACGATTGGCAGCGGTAACTTTTGGAATAACGAGTTAGATCGAATAGCATGGCTTCATAAGAATATGGGAACGAGTGTGGAAGAAATGGAAACCGCTTCTGCAGCGCAGATTGCACATGCCTACCACGTTCCCTTTTTAGGTATTCGCGTATTGTCGAACAACATTACCAACCATGGTGAATATGACCCAACCACGGCCAAAGATTGTCAGGCCTTTGTTGAAAAAGTGGTAAAAGCTTATATTTCTGCGCTGTCGGAATAAATGTGGAAAACACTCAATCGAAAAACGCGCCCTACATTGTAAGAATGTAAGGCGCGTTTTCATGTATAGCCTTTGTATTAGATTGCTTGAGCGGTATAAGTTTCCGCATCTTGACTAACATCATCCGCGTATTGAGTAAGATGGTGATTTAGAATATTTTCAGCACGCTCAACAAACTCATCACGCTTAAATTTCCAACCTCTTAAATCGGCTTGTTTAGCCTGTGCAATGTAGTGCTCTAGACGCGTTTTTCTCAATAGATGTGCCTTTTTCGACAAATCAAATTCTACCAATGAGAAGTTGCGCTGTACTTTTTGAATATCCATATGAACGGGGCGCTGTTCGTCATCAGCTGATGCTTGGCTTACGGATAGCTTTCCTTGCCCAATTACACCGACTATAACAATGATTGCTGATACCACTAAGCCTGAATAAACCCACTTTAAAAAGTTCATGCCCCACTCCTTGAACGATTTTGCACTTGTATCGATAAGCTCGCTACAATCCACTTAATTAAAACTATTTATCACCAATGTATTGAGTCATTCGACTTTCTAAGTTTCTAGCTTTCACGTTGCAGCAGATGTTTTCTGCCTGACAATACAAACTTTCGTCTGTTCAATACATCAAGTAATTCACTCATATCTACTTAACCATATGCACCTTCCGCACCATATATTTAATCTTTATTTTTCAGTAATTTAGACCAACCCAAAACTTATACTAAAGTTGTATAAGGTACTTTCTACACACAGCAAGATAAAATTTTCCTTTCAAATTTAATAAACTCACTCCCCTCAACACTGTACACTTATACAGTATTAAGATATACCATAACAAGCAAAGTACTGGTATGGAATCTTGTTTTTTTTCAGACCGTCTACCACGTACATTTGCCTAGAGAAAGTGACCATTTGCGATGCATGACAAACTCATTCAAAAACTCGAAATTCTTTCAGATGCCGCTAAGTATGACGCTTCTTGCGCAAGTGGCTCCGCCGGTAAACGAAAAGCAGGTAAAACTGACAAAACAGGAATAGGTTCGCTCACAGGAGGGTCAGGGATATGTCACAGCTTTACCCCTGATGGTCGATGCATATCATTACTTAAGATCCTAATGACCAACTATTGCATATACGATTGCCATTACTGCATCAATAGGGTGTCTAGCAACGTTCAACGAGCGCGTTTTACCGTTAAAGAAACGGTTGATTTAACGCTTAATTTTTATAAGCGTAACTACATTGAGGGATTATTTTTAAGTTCCGGTATTGTCGGCTCTCCTGACCTGACTATGGAGAGCATGGTACGCATCGCGAAGTCTCTTCGCATTGATCACGGATTTAAAGGATACATTCATCTTAAGACCATTCCGAATGCATCTCCTGAACTACAGGCTGAAGCTGGCTTATATGCCGATAGGCTAAGTATAAACATCGAAATGCCGACGCAAAATTCGTTGAACAAATACGCCCCAGAAAAAGACCTTGGTGAAATTCACGGTTCAATGAATACATTGAAAGACAAAATAAATGAACACAAAGTGGATAAAACCTACTCGGGTAAACGCCCACCTCGCTTTGCTCCTGGCGGACAGTCCACTCAGATGATCATAGGAGCCGATGACTCAAATGATAAAGTTATCCTTGGCACGAGTGTCAAACTGTATGGTCAACAAAAATTGCGGCGCGTTTACTATTCTGCATTTTCGCCCATCCCAGATGCGTCTGAAGTCTTGCCTCTTAAACCGGCGCCACTTATCCGTGAACACCGACTTTATCAGGCCGATTGGCTCCTGCGCTTTTATGGATTTGGTTTAGATGAAATCGTACACAACGACATGCTAGATATGGAGCACGACCCCAAGCTTGCGTGGGCGCTACGCAATCGCCACATATTTCCCATCGATTTAAACAAAGCTGACAAGCTACTTTTATTGCGAGTTCCTGGACTGGGAGCACGCACAGTACAAAAAATTCTGGCTATTCGACGTTACACAAAGCTTAGCTGGTTCGATCTCACAAAAATGCGTTTACCCTTACAAAAATTAAAACCGTTCATTACTGTTAGTGATTATTCCCCCGCTATCCATTTGCTCGATAGCAGTAACTTTGAACAGCAATTTAAACAACCAAAACAGTTTGAATTGTTCAGCGCTTAATCTAATTGGTACCACAATGAAAAAAGTAACAATTTCATCAGTGCCCGGATACGATGAATGGCGAAAAGCATCGAGAGAATGTCTAGCCCAACACATACCTCCGGAGAACGTTACATGGCAAACTTCGCAATCTAACCAAGACGACTTGTTTGCCGTGACCGATTCGGCCATCGCTATTGGTGAAAGCCAAACGAATTACAGAATTCCTAGATCAGTTTTAACGCTGTTGAAGTATGCGTTATGCCACCAAGCCCCCGATCGTTTCGCTTTATGTTACCGCGTTTTATGGCGAGTAGTTTTCGAAAACAGAAACCTTATTCACTTAAAAACTGACGAAGATGTGTTGCGTCTCAACATGCTGGCTAAAGCAGTAAAACGCGATGCATATAAGATAAGTGCTTTTTTGAGATTTCGAGAAGTCGTACTTGACGGACAAGAGCATTTTATTGCGTGGTATGAACCAGAACACTTCAGCTTGGAGATGAAGCTCGATTTTTTTCAGACGCGTTTTAAAAATATGTGTTGGTCAATACTTACCCCTTATCGAGCTGCGCATTGGAATACTAAAACACTTGTTTTGGAAGATAATCCTGACCCTAGTATCATTCCAAATGATGACAGAATTGAAAAATACTGGCTTACGTATTATGCAAATATATTTAATCCTGCCCGCGTAAAAACAAAGGCAATGTTAAGTTCAATGCCAAAAAAATACTGGAAGAATATGCCTGAGACGTCGCTTATTAACGATATGATACGCCACTCGGATGCTAGAGCACGTAAGATGATACTAAATGGAAAAAAGGTGGAGAATGGTGAATGAGTCCTCCTGACAAATATTAGCAGCTGTGCTTCCTTTGTTTATTGCGATTTGAAAAGCTCTGTAAAACGTGACCAGAAAAAAAGGGGCCGAGGCCCCTTTTTTTTGTGTAAAGCAACAATGATATTAGTTCATCGCAGTTTCAGTAACTACACGAAGGTTGCTTTCAACATCTTTTACGTCAGATGCATTCTTGGCAATTTCCACAGCTAGATCACGCTCAGCATCAGAATCAACGTCGCCAGTCAGTGTTACTACACCGTTTTCTACGTCAACATCGATGTCGAAACCTGAAATATCGGTATCCATAAGAAGACGAGTTTTGATTACTGTGGCGATTTTGGCGTCAGTTAACTCGCTTGTGCCTTCGTCAACAGTATCTTCCATGTCATCTGACATGTCGCCTTCCATATCTTTGTCAGAGACAACCGTTAGCTTGTTGTCTACAGACGTTACACCGTCAATATTCGCTACTAGCTCTTCCGCTAGCTTTTTATCAACAGAGTTCTCAACCTTACCAGTAAGAACGACATTACCGTTTTTAACGTCAGTGTTAATGTCGAATGAATCAAGGTTACCATTGAACAACAGCGTTGCTTCTGCTTTGCCATCAATCCATGCGTCTTTGGCACCTTTCTCCCATTTATTACTTGTGCTGTCTGTGTCCATGTCACCTGCATATGCAGCTGTAGTCAAAGTTGTAGCAACAATCATAGAAATAAGTGAACGTTTCATAACATTTCTCCTTTGTCGAAACTCGTAGATAGTCATGCCAATTCCTTGCCAACAAAATAAGACATTGTTTTATATGATAAATATTAATATCCAGGGCTAGTTAAGTAAGTTTTGTTTTGCAAACTTTGCCTTTGTTTGAGAACTTTTTACTTAATTTTGTTAATGCCCAAAACTCGTCAACTTCACTTAAGAAAAGCACCTATCAATTGTACTAGGGGATAACTTTTTGTCGTTGGCCGCCGCTAAGTTACAGTGATACTTAGGTTAAACTTATTTCACAAAGCTGCCGTAGTTATAACGATTTGTGTCGCTTCACTGGGGCCTGTTGACCTTTGTTGTACATTTTTGCAGCGGTCTGTGTGCCATCTAGACAAGGCGAATGTTTGACGGTTTAGTGGTTCTAAATCGAGAACATTC
>NZ_JAKRFB010000080.1:0-13614 GCF_022348315.1 Alteromonas sp. MmMcT2-5
CTTAGCATTAGATATGGAAACGCCTAACGCAGTGCATAATAGAAAAGGCCAGCTTCGAGAGCTGGCCTAATAACTGTCAACCTATATTAGGACGACACAAGCAGTATATATGCGCTAGTTGAGAGCGGACTCCAAAAAGGCCCACTGGTCGGCATACCCTTCTATTTGCATCCACGTTGGCGTACCCGCACCGTGACCAGCTCGAGTTTCAACACGAAGTAGAATTGGGTTATCGCAGCTTTGGTCAGCCTGTAGTTGAGCTGCAAATTTATAGCTATGCCACGGCACAACACGGTCATCGTGATCACCTGTAGTGACTAATGTAGCCGGGTAGCACGTGCCGGGCTTGGTGTTGTGAAGTGGCGAATAAGCATAAAGCGCTTCAAATTCGTCTTTGTTTTCACTTAACCCATAATCAGAGGACCATGCTCGCGCATTTGCACTAGGTGTGTGATAGCGAAGCATATCTAACACGCCAACTGCAGGTAAGGCAGCAGAAAAGAGATCCGGGCGCTGTGTTAAGGTCGCACCAACAAGCAAACCGCCATTCGAGCCACCTTGAATACCCATTTTCTCAGGCGTGGTGTAGCCACTTTCAACCAAATACTCACCCGCTGCGATAAAGTCATCAAATACGTTTTGCTTATCTAACTTAGTCCCAGCCTTGTGCCACTGTTGCCCATACTCACCACCACCACGTAAGTTAGCTATGGCCAGTACATTGCCCTGCTCTACCCATACCATGCGCGATACTGAATAGCGGGGCAGCAGTGAAATATTAAAACCACCATACCCGTACAGTAATGTTTTATTATTTCCATCTAGCTTCAAGCCTTTTTTATGCACAATAAACATGGGAACTTTTGTTCCATCTTTACTGGTGTAAAAAATTTGCTTTGTTTCGTAGTCATCATAATTAACACCTGTATCGATGGATTTAAATAATGATGACTCGCCGCTTTTTACGTCATACGCAAATACTTGGCCAGGGTTAGTGAACCCCGTAAGTTTATAGAACGTTGTATCGGCATTTTTGCTTCCGTAAAACCCGCTAACACTTCCAATATCATTAAACGCAATTTCATCTATTTTCTTGCCGTTTAAATCAAATACACTTACCTGCCCTTTTACATCTTTTAGATACTGAGCAAAAAGTTTTTCACCCAATAGCGAAACGCTCGACAAGGTATCAGATGTACTTTCAATTACGGTTTCCGTTGCTTTAACGCCACCATCGAAATCAACCTTAATAACCTTACCTCTAGGGGCATTTGCTGTAGATGTGAAAAATAACTCGTCGTCATGCTCGCCAATTAGGTCGTAACGGCCATCCCATTTGTCGAAAACCGGAACGAGCTCACTGTTATCATTTACCAGCGATTTAGCATAAACACCATTCGCCTGATATCCCTCGAACACAGAAATGAGCAGTGTTTTGCCATCTTGAACAACCGAAGGATAAGGGTTCCATGTAGGTTTATTGTCAAACGCAAAAACCTTTTTGTCTTCACTTTGCGCTGTACCTATTGCGTGAAAATAGATAGATACGGTTTGGCTATCATCATACTTACCAGCTTCATTTTGGGGGTAACGTGAATAGAAAAAGCCGCTTTCATCGGGCAACCACGCGATATTTGAAAACTTAATGCCTTTAATAGTGTCAGTTAAATCCGACTTCTTACTGGTGTCACGAACGTGAATAGTTTTCCAGTCTGTACCACCGTCAGAAAGCATGTAGGCCAAGAACGAGGCTTTAGGGCTTAGTTCAGTTGACGCCATAGACACTGTGCCATCTTCACTCAATGTATTTGGGTCAATCAGTACTTCAGGCTCACCGTTAACGCCGTCAGCCATATAAAGCACATATTGGTTTTGCAAGCCGTCGTTATAAGAATAAAACAGCTTGCCGTTTACCATATATGGCGTTGAGTATTTTTCGTAGTCCCACAGCGCTGTTAGACGTTCTTTGTATCTTTCTCTAGAGGGCAATTCAGCCAGGTAAGGACGAGCAAGGGTGTTTTGAGACTCAACCCAAGCACTTACCTCTTCGCTCTTTTCTTCTTCTAGCCAGCGGTATGGGTCGCTCACTACAGTGCCATGATAGTTGTCTTGCTGAGTCACAGTTTTGGTTTCTGGATAGTCGGACACTTTTGGCATGCCGCCACTTTGTGATTCACCTTGCACTGAACTAGTAGATTCGATATACGAGCTTGTACACGCCAAGGTTAAACCTGCTGATGCCGCTACTATGGCAGCGTATATTAGATTTTTCTTCATTTTTATTCCTTAAACGAAAAATGCCGGTTTCAACCGGCATTTTCTATTTAGCTTTCTGTCGTAACTTGCGTATGTTTTCGACCTTTAAACACGCTTTTAAGGTCATTTAAAATAAGGTACAGCGCTGGGACAAGCAGCAAGGTGATCACCGTGGCGAACAAAATACCGAAGGCCAATGAAATAGCCATTGGGATCACAACTTGAGCCTGTAAACTGCGCTCAAAAACAATTGGCATAAGCCCCATAAACGTTGTTAGTGAGGTGAGGATAATTGCTCTGAAACGCTGAGTACCTGCGCTAATAGCAGCATCCATTAGCGACATGCCTTCTTTGCGCGCACGGTTAACGAAATCCACCATGATCAAGCTGTCGTTAACTACAACCCCAGACAACGCAATTATGCCGCAGATAGAAAGTACGCTTACCGCCATACCTAATACCAAATGCCCCACAATGGCGCCTACGATACCAAAAGGTATAACCGACATAATGATGAAAGGCTGGCTGTACGATTTAAGCGGAATAGCAAGCAAGGTGTAAATGGCAAAGAGTGCAAATAAAAGCCCCTGCATTAGGCTGATCATAGCGTCAGCCTGCTCTTTCGAGTTACCTTGAAGCTGGAAGTCCACCTTGGGATACCGCGCTAATAGATCCGGCATCAGATTTTCAATCACATCATTGGTTACTTCTGACGGGTCAAGCAACGCTTTATCCACTGCACCAGTTACGGTTACCGAGCGTTTACCATCGACACGAATAATTGAATCAAAGCCCTGACCAACTGTAAATGTCGCCACCTGCTCAAACGGAATTTCTTGCCCATTTGGCGCGCGGATACGCATGTTTTCAAGATGCTCTATAGAGCTACGTTCCGTTTTCGGATAACGCACCATCACTTTGATTTCTTCATCGTCACGCTGGATACGCTGTACTTCCGCACCATAGAAACCAAAGCGAACCTGCTGACCTAAATCACGCAAAGAAATACCTAGCGCATCAGCCTGAGGTTTCAGTGCTAGCTGGATTTCTTCGCTTCCGCCTGAGAAGGTGTCGTTAATGTCGGTAACACCTTCGTATTTATCCAACGCTTCTTTAAGTTCATCACTTATCGAACGAAGGGCCTTAATATCGCTTGAGCTAAATTCAAAGCTCAGGTCTGAACCGCCACCAGGGCCACCCGGAGAGCTAATATTAAACGACTTAACACCTGGGATTTCTGGTAACTCTTGACGCCACATGTCTTGAATTTCAAAGTCTGTCAGCGTACGCGTTTCACCTTTGGTAAGCTCTGCGAAAATCTCTCCCCCAAGGTTGCCATTGTCAAAGGCAATGGCGTGCTTTATAACGTTTTCACCCGACTCTTCAGCTACTTTGTCGTCCATGCGGTGCATGGCCTCGCGAAGCGTAGTCAGTACATTATCACGCTGTTCAAGCGATGAGCCTGGCTCAAGCTCGAAACTTGCAATCATAAAATCGCTAGGAATATTCGGGAAAAATACAAAACGTACAATACCACCACCGAACAGGCCTACTGTGAGGATCAGCATAGCCATAAACACAGCAACCGTGGTGTAGCGATTTCGTACAGCTGTAGCCAAAAATGGCGCGTATTTATTGTTTATAAACGTCTTAATACCTTCGCTGAAGAAATCTCGGAACTTTTGAAATCTATTCGCCTTTTCAGGATCGTAAGGCTTAAGCTTCATGTGTACCAAGTGAGCCGGCAATATTAGTTTGGACTCAATGAGCGAGAAAATAAGGCACACGATAACCACCATACCGATGGTTTTCCAAATAATTCCAAACGGTCCAGATACCATCAGCATGGGCGAGAATGCGGCAATGGTTGTCAACACGCCAAATGTCGCTGGCATAGCGACCTTTTTGACGCCCGCTATCACGTTTTCAGTGCTATGGCCTTTTTTGTCTATTTCAGAATACGCCGATTCCCCCATGATAATGGCGTCGTCAACCACAATACCCAGCACAAGAATAAACGCGAACAGGCTAAGCATGTTGATAGACACACCAACCATATCTAGCGGCATAACTAACAAGGTGCCAAGAAAACAAACCGGCAAGCCCACAATGACCCAAAACGCGAGCTTAATTTTTAAAAACAAAGAAAGTACCAAGAAAACCAGCAGCGCGCCGAAGAACATGTTTTCCAGCATCATGTTGAGTCGGTCAGCTAAGTAGAACGAACTGTCGCCCCACGTATCAGCTGTAATATGCGCCGGAAATTCCGATTTCTGACTCTCAATATAGGTATTAACTTGCTCAGAGATTTCTAATGCGTTTTGATCACCTACCGCACGCACTCGCAAACTAACAGCGGGTTTATCGTCGAATAGCGCATATTGGTTATTTTCAATAAAACCATCGTTGATATACGCCACATCACCTAATGTCACGCGCGTGCCGTTACCGTTTGTTACTAATACAATCTGCGAGAAATCCCAACCAGTATAGGCTTGCCCTTTCGTTCTAAGCAGAATATCGCCATTTTCAGTGCGAATTGAGCCGCCGGGTAAGTCGACGCTGGTTTGACTTAAACGCGCAACGACATCGGCGAATGTAAGGTTGTATTTTTGCAAATCAACTTCCGAAAGCTCAACGGAAATCTCATAGTCCCTTGCCCCAACAACTTGAACACTTGAAATACCAGGTAGGTTAGCAATGTCGTCGCGCAAATCTTTGGCAAACTCTTTTAACTCCCGTTCAGACGCGTCACCGTAAACCGAGAGCCAAATTACGTCTTGTTGTATTTTTTGACGGTAAATAACGGGCTTTTCAGTGTCTGCGGGGAAGCTCGGAATAGCGTCAACTTGTACTTTTACTTCATCAAGTAAAGATTGAACATCATAGTCTTCTTCCACCTGAATACTTACCGTACCCATACCTTCAACTGCTGTGGAATTAAGCTGCTTAATACCCTCTAAGTCTTTAATTGACTCTTCAATTTTAAGCAGTACGCCCTCTTCTACTTCTTGTGGTGCGGCCCCCAAATACGGCACGCGAACATTAATAACGTCTATCTCGAAATTGGGAAATACTTGCTTCTGAATACTGAAGGCACCAAATAATCCGCCAACTACAAGCAACCACATCAGAAGGTTTGCAGCTACGCTGTTACGCGCGAACCAGGCAATAAGCCCTTTATTGGTATCAATACGGCTCATTCGCTATCACCTTCCGTGGACGTGCTCTCTACTTTATCGTTATCTTCGCTAGCATCCGATTCAGCGGCATCAGATAGCACTGGCTCATCACCTGGTAGACGAACTTTCATGCCATTATACGGGTTTGGTACGGCACTTCTCACTACCAGGCTTCCATGCTCAATACCAGAACGAATAAACACTTCTTTAGCGGTTGTGCGCGCAACCTCAACAGGCTTTATTTCAATCTCACGATTGTCGTTAACAGTCAGTACGGTATTGTCTAAACGTAAAATGCTACGAGGCAACACCACCAATTCTTCATTCTGACGAGACGTGATTTCTGCTTCTACAAACTGACCAAAACGAAGGGGGGCATTGTGTGAAGATTTCAGATTGTAAGGATCTTGTACTTCGACAATGGCATATACTACTCGGCTGCCTGTATCTAAAATACCTTCTGAACGCACCAGTTTACCTTCCCAAGTACGTTTCACACCGCCCACAGAGGCCGTTAACGAAACCGGAGCGCCGTCATTGGATTGTCCTGCAATATTGATAAACATTAAATCGCTGTCAGTAATAGGCAGCCTGACTTCTGCAGTATCGGTGGAGTACACTGTACCAAGTACTGCGCCCATTGATACAAACTGACCCAGGTCAATATTACGTTCAACCACGATGCCATTATAAGGGGCTGTAATTTGCGTTCTTGCCAAGTTGCGTTTTGCGCGCTCTAGTTTGGCTTCTGCAGCTTTAACGTTTGCTTGTTCTTTTGCCAGTTGCGGCTTACGTAAACCCAACTCAGGCGGTGCAACGCTACTTACCGATCGCCATTCTTGCTCTGCTACTTTGCCGCGAGCTATTTCTTCTTGAAGCGCTGCTTGCGCTTGAGCTAATTCAGCCTCTGCAAGCTTAAGATCCGTGCGATAATCATCTTGTTCAAGTGTTGCCAGCACATCCCCTTTTTTGAACGTACCGCCAGCTATAAATACATCAGACAAACTCACTACTTGGCCACTGACCTGCGCACTTAACGCAGTTTTATTTCGTGGAACAACGTTACCCTGAGATTTTACGATAAAGCTCACGGCCTCTGCTGTTGCTTCTTTCGCTTCAACCAAAAATGCAGGAATTTCCACGGGTACTTGCTCTGGTGGCTTACGTGATTTGATCATGACTGTCGCGGCGATAAACGCGACCAAAACTATGATTAGTGGAATGCCACTTTTCATCAAGATGGAGTTTTTCATTTACTATCCCTAGGAACGAAGGAAATCCACGCGAGTGAAACGGACGCAACGATGTATTGCACTTTCACATACCACCTGATAACCCACGAAAATCTATTATTATTGTTTCAACACTAGTGTACTGATTTGTGGTTATTGTGCCCACTTAAGATTGTTAAATTTTGTGTCAGTTAATTGTTTTTAAAATACACATAAAAATCAGCCGCCCTAATATAAAAAATTATCAAAAGAATACAAAGTAAGATTGATAATTATCAGATTTTCGTTGATTATTTAATCACTCATTGGTTATGAGTTAACCGGCGGTTGTTATTTGAGCTTAGTCTTTAATGCGAAGTAGCCTCGGGAATGATTTCGCTACGTTGAAGGGAAAACACATTATGAGTCTTAAGAAACAATACCTTAAATCAAAACCTCTGTGCAAAGTGACATTTCGACTAAATGCGGAAGCGGCGCAAGACGCCAAAGAAGCAGCGTTGTGTGGTGACTTTACTGACTGGAAATCACAGCCACTAACGATGAAGAAACTGAAAAGTGGAGACTTCACGTTAACGGTGGATTTAGAGAAGGATCACGAGTACCAGTTTCGCTATCTCATCGATGGTGAAAAATGGGAAAACGATTGGGAAGCAGATGCTTATATTCCCTCACCTGTGAGCATAGAAGACAACTCAGTGGTGCGCGTTTAAATTATTGTTCCATTAAAAAACATACCCGTAACTACTCTAGGTATTTTATAACAATTCCCTACAAAAAAGGCTGCGTATACGCAGCCTTTTGTCTTTATTTTGCTAAACCTTAAAATTCGATTTACAACGAATTTTCCAGCTCTGGAAGTACATCAAACAAGTCGCCTACTAACCCGTAGTCTGCAACCTGGAAAATTGGCGCTTCCTCATCTTTGTTGATAGCAACAATGACTTTAGAGTCTTTCATACCTGCAAGGTGTTGAATAGCGCCCGAGATACCTACCGCGATATAAAGCTGAGGCGCAACAATTTTACCTGTTTGACCTACCTGCATATCATTCGGAACGAACCCAGCATCTACTGCGGCGCGTGATGCACCAATAGCAGCACCTAGCTTGTCAGCAATGCCCTCAAGAAGCTTGAAGTTGTCACCGTTTTGCATACCACGGCCACCTGAAATTACCACTTCTGCTGCAGTTAATTCAGGTCGCTCAGACTCAGTCAGCTCTGCCGATACGAAATCAGACTTATCACTGCCTTTTACAACGTCCACTGCTGCAACTTCTGCGCTGCCGCCTGTTGAAGCTGCATCGAACGATGCGGCACGAACTGTAATTACCTTCTTCGCGTCAGATGATTGAACAGTAGCAATGGCATTTCCTGCATAGATTGGACGAACAAAGGTATCTTCGCTTTCTACGCCGATAATGTCAGAGATTTGCGCTACGTCTAATAATGCCGCTACGCGAGGCATGAAGTTCTTACCTGTCGTGGTTGCAGCAGCAACAACATGGCTATAGTCAGCAGCAAGTTCTACTACTAGATCAGCCGTATTCTCGGCAAGCTGATGCTTGTAAGCAGCATTGTCAGCAACAAGTACTTTTGCAACACCTTCAATTTGCGCCGCAGCTTCAGCTACTGCTTGGCAACCTTCACCTGCGACTAGCACGTGAATATCGCCACCCATTTTCTGCGCGGCATTCACAAGCTTATGCGTTTCAGTCTTTAAGCTTGCATTATCGTGTTCTGCATATACGAGTACGCTCATGAGATCACCTTTGCTTCATTTTTTAACTTGTCTACCAACTCAGCAACATCTGCCACTTTAATGCCACCCTCGCGCTGAGGCGGAGGCGTCACTTTTAGCACCTTAACGTTTGAGTCAAGTGAAACACCAAAATCCGCAGCCGCTTTAACGTCTAACGGTTTGCGTTTTGCTTTCATGATATTAGGAAGCGATGCATAGCGCGGCTCGTTCAAGCGAAGATCTGTAGTTACTACCGCTGGAAGCGAAAGTGCAACAGTTTGAAGACCGCCGTCAATTTCACGGGTTACATTTACTTTTTCGCCGTCAACAACGACTTCTGACGCAAAAGTCCCCTGCGGCATACCAGTAAGTGCTGCCAGCATCTGTCCCGTTTGGTTATTATCAGAGTCGATACTCTGCTTACCAAGAATAACAAGCTGTGGTTGCTCTTCTTCAACTACTTTAGATAACAGCTTCGCCACTTGAAGTGAATCAAGATTTTGGTCGGTATCGATTTGAATACCACGGTCAGCACCTAGGGCTAGTGCTGTACGTATTTGTTCTTGGCAGCTCTTATCACCAATTGAAACAACAACGATTTCAGTGGCCACACCTTTTTCTTTTAATCGAACGGCTTCTTCAACAGCAATTTCGCAAAAAGGGTTAATGGCCATTTTTGCGTTGGTAAGATCTACGCCAGACTCATCGGCCTTCACTCTTACCTTAACGTTGTAGTCGATCGCGCGTTTGACCGGTACGAGTATTTTCATATTTACCTCAATTGTTGAGTTCGTCGGTGTCTATTACGTTTCATTAATAATTAACTATTAATAATTAAAAACGTATTACTTCACCACGCTTTTTGAAACTTTAACAATGTGCTCTACGTTAAAAAAGAATCCGTGGAACGTACGTTTTTTAAAGGCTAGCCTTAAAACGCCGTTAACACCACGTTTACGAGCAGTTATAATACACTGCCAGTTAACGTTAACGTAAACTGCTTTGCAATGTACTTACTGTTGACGTAAACGTCAACCTGCATTACCTTGCAAAACGACAATTAATTTACATGTTTTTGACACAAAGCATTATTTGTTTCATCAATAGTGCATTATAAAAATACAAACATAAGGAGCCTCCCGTGGAACGAGAATCGATGGAGTTTGACGTAGTCATCGTCGGTGCCGGCCCAGCTGGATTATCAACGGCTTGTAAGCTTATGCAGCTTGCAAATGAAAAAGACCAAGAGCTAATGGTTTGTGTGGTCGAAAAAGGCTCCGAGGTAGGTGCACACATTCTTTCTGGTGCCGTGTTTGAGCCGCGCTCACTAAACGAACTTTTCCCTGATTGGAAAGAAAAAGGTGCACCTCTCAATACACCAGTAACTGAAGACCACATTTACCTACTTAATGATGAGACTTCAGCGAGAAAGTTACCTAACGCTATTACTCCGAAAACCATGCACAACGATGGCAACTATATTGTGTCTATGGGTAATGTGTGTCGCTGGTTGGCAGAACAAGCTGAACAACTAGGTGTTGAAGTATTCCCTGGCTTTGCGGCCTCTGAAGTCATTTACAATGAAGATGGCAGTGTTGGCGGTGTACTTACCGGCGACATGGGCGTGGGTGAAAACGGCGAACCTAAAGACGGCTACATGCCAGGTATGGAACTACGCGCTAAATACACAGTGTTTGCAGAAGGCTGTCGCGGTCACTTAGGAAAAGAGCTCATTTCGCACTTTAAGCTGGACGAAGACAGTTCACCGCAACATTATGCTATTGGCTTTAAAGAGATTTGGGATATAGACCCATCCAAGCACCAGCCAGGGCTTGTGGTTCACAGTGCAGGCTGGCCACTTGACGATGCAACAGGCGGTAGCTATTTATACCACGCTGAAGATAACCAAGTGTTCGTTGGCCTAATCGTAGACCTAAACTACGACAATCCATACCTAAGCCCATTTGATGAATTTCAACGCTTAAAGCACCACCCCGTATTTAAACAGTACCTTGAAGGCGGTAAACGTGTCTCTTATGGCGCAAGAGCTATCGCTAAAGGTGGGTTTAACTCGTTGCCTAAAATGACCTTCCCAGGTGGTTTGCTCGTCGGCTGTGAAGCCGGAACGCTAAACTTTGCCAAAATTAAAGGTAATCACACGGCCATGAAGTCGGGCATGCTTGCAGCAGAGAGTATTTTTGAAGCCATTTCAGAAAATGCTGAGGCACCAGTAAAAGAGTTAACAAGCTTTACAGAGAAATTTAAATCATCGTGGCTATACGACGAATTGTTCCGCTCTCGTAACTTTGGCCCCGCTATCCACAAACTCGGAAATTTCTGGGGTGGCGCATTTAACACGCTAGAGCAAAATATCTTTAATGGTAATTTGTTTTTCACCATGAAAGACGAACATAAAGACTACGCACAGCTTAAAGAAGCGAAAGATGCAAAAGAAATTTCATATCCTAAGCCAGATGGCGTGTTAAGCTTTGATAAATTGTCTTCTGTATTTTTATCTAATACAAATCACGAAGAAGACCAGCCTTGCCACTTAAAATTAAAAGACCCGTCTATTCCTTTGCAGGTTAATTTACCTAAATTTGCAGAGCCAGCACAGCGTTACTGCCCTGCCGGGGTATATGAAGTAATTGAAGAGGAAGGTGAAAAACGGTTCCAAATTAATGCACAAAACTGTGTTCACTGTAAAACCTGCGACATAAAAGACCCAAGTCAAAATATTAAATGGGTAGTTCCGGAAGGTGCCGGCGGACCAAATTACCCGAACATGTAATTTAAAGTATTAATTTGCTATTTAACGGATATTTTTAAAAAGCGAGCTTGGCTCGCTTTTTTTTTGTGCTACTTTTATTTATTATCCAATAGAAATTAAGTACAACGTATTAAGGTTAATTAATGAGCGATTTTTTAGATATTTTAACCCATGGAAGACGTTTACAAGGTGCTGTTAAGGAATTAAGCATTGAAGAACTTGAACAAGTTCAAGAAAAACTTAGCGGTATAATTGAGAAAAGAAAAGAAAAATTAGTAGAACAAGAAAAGCTTGAGAAAGAAAAATTAGAGAAGCTCGCTGCTATTAAAAAGCAAATGGAAGAAGCGGGTTTAAATGTTGAAGATCTACAGGCATTAAATGTAGAAACAAACAAAAAGGTTGGCAAAAAACGTCCGGTTAAATACAAGCTTGTTGATAGCAAGGGTGAAGAACACCTTTGGACAGGTATAGGACGCATGCCTCGTGTTTATAAAGAAGCGCTAGATAGCGGTAAGTCACTCGACGATTACGCCATTAATTAATTGAAATTGTGAATTAAACAAGGCCTGTTTTTACAGGCCTTGTTTTGTTTGAACAGCATGTTCAGAAACGGATAAGTATATTGTGAAGTTGAACTACAAACTTTCGGAATGCGCTTCTACCTCTCCCTGGCTGATTCTCATTCATGGACTATTTGGAAATGCCGATAATTTAGCCGGCATTAAGCGCCACTTTGAGTCTAATTACAACGTGATCAGCATTGATCTGCCTGACCACGGTGAATCCCCATGGACATCTTCATTTTCTGTCGACGATGCTGCAAATGGGGTGTTCGAGATTATGCAATCGCTTAATATTAGAGAAAGCGCGGTTTTAGGCCACTCATTAGGCGGCAAAGTAGCCATGAGATTAGCCTTAAACCACGGCGACGTTGTTTCTCACCTCATTGTCGCCGATATTGCACCAGTATCTTACGACCATAGCCATCAAACCGTATTTGATGGACTCAAGGCCGTTCCCTTAGATGCAATTCAAAGTAGAAAAGATGCTGAAAAAGAAATGGCTAAACATGTGAAAGAGCCAGGCGTTCGACAATTCTTATTGAAGAGCCTATATCAAGATGAAAATGGCGATTGGAAATGGCGTTTTAATGTCGATGGATTAATTGCCAGTTATTCACACATTATTGATTGGGAACAAACAAATCAAACATTTGATGGCGTAACCTTATTCATCAAGGGCAGTGAGTCTGATTATATTACGCCAGCCTATCGCGATGAAATAACGCGTTATTTTCCCAAGGCTAAAGCACATGTAATAGAAGGTACTGGCCACTGGTTACATGCAGAAAAGCCAGCGGTCTTTAACGCCGTTGTAGAAAGAACGCTCAATAAATCGTCTTAAAGAAGGGTTTTCATCATCATTTAAGATGAGAATGACTATTATTACCTATTTTTGAACGTTTTAGGCTCTTACAGGCGTATATACTGTGATATAGTTGCGCCAGATTTTTTTAAGTAACAACACTATGCTTGCAGAAAATTACGAACTCATTGAGTCCATCATGCTGTATGGCGGCTTATCTATCCTTTTTGGGTTGATGGGTTTTGCTGTACACGATGTACTGCGTAAGAACGATGTGCCACTTATTGGACGAGTGGTAACGTACGGTGTGCTAGGTTTAGGCGCATTAGGGTTTCTTGCGAAGGGCATTATTGAATGGTTTTGGCTAAGCACAGGCGTTTAATTAGTAACGATTAATAGAGGTTAGATATGGCAAGCGTTGGCCTATTTTTCGGAAGTGACACGGGTAATACCGAACATGTTGCGAAAATGATCCAGAAGGAATTGGGTAAACAGCTAATTGATGTTAAAGACATTGCCAAGAGCAGTAAAGAAGACATCGCTGAATTTGATTTGCTTATCTTTGGTATCCCTACGTGGTACTACGGTGAAGCGCAATGCGATTGGGATGATTTCTTTCCTGAACTAGAGCAAATTGACTTCAACGACAAGCTAGTTGCTATTTTTGGTTGTGGAGACCAGGAAGACTATGCAGAGTACTTCCTAGACGCGATGGGCATGGTACGTGACATCGTTGAAGCCAAAGGTGCGATTTTAGTAGGTCAATGGTCAACTGAAGGCTACGACTTTGAAGCGTCTAAAGGCATGGCTGACGACAATCACTTTGTTGGCTTGGGTATTGACGAAGACCGTCAACCAGAACTAACTGACTCGCGCGTTAAAGCGTGGTGCAAGCAAATTCACGATGAACTTTGCTTGGCAGAACTTGCTTAAGCACTGCTGCGAAAAAGAATACAAAAAACCGCTCTGATGAGCTAATGCCGATCAGTTAAGAATTTAATGATCGGTTGACCGATCTTTTTAAGGCTTCAAAATCCGGTATCAGGTAACTGATATCGGATTTTTTTATGGA
>NZ_JAKRFB010000009.1:0-85828 GCF_022348315.1 Alteromonas sp. MmMcT2-5
TCCACGGCGAGAACGCAGCTTCCCCCGAACAGTTAAGAAGAGACCACAGCGATACAGCAGAAAGAAAAATGCCGCTCACCTTAAGTGAACGGCATTACCTCTCCATGAGGCGCTTATAATGCTAACAAGGTTGGGTTTACTAGCTCGTTAAACCGCAGCGCACACGCGCGTTCCCTGATCGATGGCCCGTTTTGCATCTAGCTCTAATGCTTCGTCTGCACCACCAATTAAGTGATAAGGCATGTTTAAGCCTTCAACGATATCACGCATCGGCTCTTGGCCTGCACAGATGATAATGTTGTCTACCGGCAATACTTGGCTGTTACCATCAACCGTAATATGTAGCCCTTCGTCATCAATTTTATCGTAGCTTACACCTGGGATCATGGTCACGCCTTTGGCTAGTAGACCCACTCGGTGTGCCCACCCCGTTGTTTTGCCTAGACCCGCGCCAACTTTGGTTGTCTTGCGCTGCAACAGGAAAATCTCTCTTGGCGATGGCTCAGGCTGCGGCTTAACGCCTTCGATGCCC
This sequence comes from Alteromonas sp. MmMcT2-5, assembly GCF_022348315.1. Taxonomy (NCBI): domain Bacteria; kingdom Pseudomonadati; phylum Pseudomonadota; class Gammaproteobacteria; order Alteromonadales; family Alteromonadaceae; genus Alteromonas; species Alteromonas sp. MmMcT2-5. The sequence continues at coordinate 533 of NZ_JAKRFB010000009.1, forward strand.
GCGCGAGCAGAGAAGGTCATATCAATACCCCACTCTTTCATAAATGCAGGAATATCTTGGCTTGGCGTTTCTTTGCCATGAGACAAGTACTCAGCGGTATCAAAACCAATTCCACCAGCGCCGATAATGGCCACTTTATTGCCAACGGGTTTCTTTTCCTTCAATACTTCGATATAGGTCAGCACTTTTTCGTGCTCAATGCCTTCAATCGCTGGCGTACGCGGCTTGATCCCCGTCGCAATCATCACTTCATCGAAACCTTCGTCGTTTAGCGCAGCCGCATCAACATAAGTATTCAATTTAAGGGTAATGTTTTTATGAAGCTCGATTTGGCGCTTGAAATAACGCAGCGTTTCGTAGAACTCCTCTTTGCCTGGAATTTGTTTGGCGATATTAAATTGACCACCAATTTCACTAGATGCATCATAAATCACCACGTCGTGACCGCGCTTGGCAGAAGTCACTGCCGCTGCTAATCCAGCTGGGCCCGCACCTACCACTGCAACACGCTTTTTGGTTTCTGCAGGCTTGATGTTAATTTCAAGCTCGTGACAGGCTCGTGGATTTACCAAACAGCTGGTCATTTTGCCGTTAAAGACATGGTCTAGGCATGCTTGGTTGCAGCCAATACAGGTATTAATTTCGTCGGCTTTATTTTGCTGGGCTTTGCGGACGAAGTCAGGGTCTGCCAAGAACGGACGTGCCATAGACACCATATCTGCATCGCCGCGAGACAACACTTCTTCAGCAACTTCAGGCGTGTTAATACGGTTCGATGTGATCACTGGAATTGAAAGCGCCTCTCTGAATTTTGCGGTAACCCACGTAAATGCCGCTCGCGGTACTTTAGTGGCAATGGTTGGAATACGCGCTTCGTGCCAACCAATGCCGGTGTTAATAATAGTTGCACCGGCTTTTTCAATTTCTTTGCCAAGCTGCACGACTTCATCATAAGTAGAGCCACCTTCCACCAGGTCTAGCATCGATAAGCGATAAATAATGATGAAGTTCTTACCTACCGCCTCGCGCACGCGGCGTACCACTTCAATAGGCAGACGGATACGATTCTCGTATTCGCCCCCCCACTGATCGTCACGGTGGTTTGTGCGCTTTGCAATAAACTGATTAAGGAAATAGCCTTCAGACCCCATGATCTCAACACCATCATAACCCGCGCGCTGGGCTTGAGTTGCGGCTGTAATGAAATCTTTAACTTGCTTCTCAATCTCGTCAGCTTCAAGTGCCTTGGGCTTAAACGGATTAATAGGCGCTTGTACCGCAGAAGGTGCAACAAGCTTAGGGCTATACGCATAGCGCCCCGTGTGCAGAATTTGCATACAGATTTTACCGCCAGCAATGTGCACCGCGTCAGTCACTTCTTTGTGGTTTTTCACCGCTTCGTCTGTATCTAAACGAAACGTTGACGGATGGGTAGCGCCCTCTTCGTTTGGTCCTATACCACCTGTAACGATAAGCCCTACGCCACCTCTGGCACGTTCACCATAAAATGCCGCCATACGTTTATGGCCGTCGGGTAATTCCTCTAAGCCCGTGTGCATAGAACCCATGAGCACGCGGTTCTTTAGGGTAGTGAAGCCTAAGTCTAAAGGACGAAATAAATGAGGGTAAACGGGATGATCGGTAACGGTCTGATTCATGATACATTCCTGAAAGTCGTTTTGGCTTGGTAAAAGCCGTTAAAAAGCCTGTTTAAATATTCTTATCTAATGCGCTCATTCTCTGAAGGCGCTATGTAATTCAACGAATTACATTCACTTACGAATTCATTTTCTTAATGGCTGGGTGTAATGGCGGATATTCCGGCAGCGTTTTGGTTTTCTGTGCTTCCATGGCTTTAAACACATCTTCCATTTGGAACATGCCCGCTTGCCATGTGGCCATATAGGTCAAGCTCTCTGCCACCGTGTGTTCTACCGCGTAGTTAATCATAGTCTTAGTGCCTGAAACTGCTAACGGCGAATTCATTGCAATCTGCTGAGCTATTTTCATTACCGCGTCTAGCATGGCAGTTTGGTCATCGAATACCTGATTCACAAAGCCAAGTTGCTGCGCTTCTGCGGCACCAAAGTTGCGCCCGGTATAAGCCAGTTCTTTAACTATGCCAATGGGAATAAGTTTTGGAAGTCGCTGAAGTGTGCCTACGTCCGCCGTCATACCTAACTGGGTTTCTTTTATGGTGAAAAAGGCGTCTTGGGTGCAATAGCGCATGTCGCATGCACTAAGCAAATCTACTGCACCACCAATTGCCCCGCCCTGCACGGCACCAATAACCGGCATACGCGCCTGCTCTATGGCGGTAAAGCTATCTTGAAGCAACATCACCATACGGCGCATACGCTCTGCTCTGCGCGACGGGTCGCCCTTGAAGTCTTCTTTCATATTCAGGAACACCGATAAGTCCATACCGGCAGAGAAATGCTTACCCGTTGATGAAATAACAATGACACGGGCGTTGCCTTCATCGTCTATTTCACGAATAGCCGCTGGCAATTCGGTCCAGAACTCTGGGATCATGCTGTTCATTGCGTCGGGGCGGTTTAGTACTACGTGGGCAATATGACCCTCTTGTTTTACTTCTAATGTAGAGTACTTCATGGTTTGCGCTGTCTCCTTGGGCTGTTCCTGTTAACAAATTTGCAAACTAGACAGCGTCAAGATAAAAGGCTATGTTGACAGTGTCAAGATAAAACGTTATCTATTCGTCTCAATTTGAAAATGGAAACATCGGGTTTATGGCTAATGCAGTACAAAGCTACCATCACGGCGACTTGCGCAGCGCACTGATAGAGGCGGCAACGGCGCGTCTGTCTGAATACGGCGTTGATAGTTTATCTCTCAGAAAGCTGGCAGAAGATGCCGGAGTGTCACGTACTGCGCCCTATCACCATTTCAAAGACAAGAGTGCGCTTTTAAGCGCCATTGCAGCCAAAGGCTTTAGCGATTGGCATACCGCAGCTAAACGAATCTTCGAACAAGAAGACAAAACACCGCAGGCACGTTTCCGCGAATTTGTGCACGAATACATTGGCTACGCTGCCGACAACCCAGAGATGTACGAATTGATGTTTGGTCGCACAATTTGGCAAAACCAAGCGGCGACCAACGATCTGAAAGAGGTTGCATTTCCCTGCTTTCAGTTTCAAGTGACGATGACGCGCTATTGGCAAGATAAAGGGCTTCTCCCAAATAATCAGGATGCGCTGAGACTCGCACAGGTTACTTGGGGCACGTTACACGGGATTGCACGATTGCTTATTGATGGTATCTACGCTGACAGCAGTCATATCGAGGAAATGTGTGATTGTGCAGCAGATTTGTTTATGCAAAAGCAAATGGATGCTTATAACGGATGAATTGCCAGAGCGAGACGAAGACTCGCTCGTAGCACTTTTTTAGTTACGCCGATTCCGCTTTAGCCATAGATACTGGCTGGCCTTCGTGCGTCGCTTTAATAAACTCAGCAGCACGTTCAGCAATCATGACGGTGGGCGCATTGGTATTGCCGCCAATTAGGCTGGGCATCACAGAAGCATCTACCACTCTAAGACCTGCTATACCTCTTACCCGCAATTGGGTATCAACCACTGCCATCTCATCGTCATTACTGCCCATTTTACAGGTACCAATTGGGTGATAGATGGTTTCAGCACGCTCACGTAAAAACTCTAAAATTTCTTCATCTGTTTGTGCTTCTACCCCAGGATATAGTTCACTGCCTTGGAACTTGTCGAAGTCTGGTGCAGATAGCAGCTTACGAGCAATGCGCACACCTTCAATCATGACTTGCTGATCTTCCTCTGCAGTCAAATAATTGGGGTCAATAAGGGCTTGATCAGCAGGATGGTTGCTTTGAAGCGAAATAGTGCCGCGACTTTTGGGGTATAGACAGCATACGTGAAGGCCATAACCGTAACCAAAAGCTAACTGTCTTCCATGGTCGTTTAAAATTGCCGGTAGAAAGTGAAACTGAATGTCTGGGCCTTGTGTCGCTAAGCTTGAGCTAACAAAGCCACCTGCTTCGGCTATGTTGGACGAGAAAATACCTTTGCGCCTAAACGCATAGTCTGCGGTGGCTTTTACGTAGGAAGGTAATGCCCCTAATGCCACGGCATAGCCCTCTCTCGCTTTACAAGTATATTGTACAATTGCATCAAGATGGTCTTGTAAGTTTTGGCCCACACCAGGCAAATCTTGCTGAACAAAAATCCCCTTTTCTTCTAGCTCTGCTCTGGGTCCTATACCTGAAAGCATCAGAAGTTGTGGTGAATTAATCGCGCCGCCACACAGGATAACTTCGCTTTTAGCAAAATAGCGATTTACTACGCCTTTTTCACGTACCTGAACGCCAATTGCACGCCCCTCTTTTAACAGCACTTTTTCGGCTGCGACTCTAGTAAGTACAGTTAAATTGTTGCGATGCTTGGCCTGCGTTAAATACCCCTTCGCCGTTGAACAGCGTTGCCCCTTGGCCTGTGTAACATGGTAATACCCTAACCCTTCCCTGTCGTCTCGGTTAAAGTCGTCAAGCTGTTGATAGCCTGCAATCGACGCTGAGTTCACAAATGCGTCTGACAGCACGCTGGTATGCCTAAGCTTGCTAACATTGAGTGGGCCGCCTGTGCCGTGGTATTCATCAGCACCTTCTTCAAAGTTCTCAGAGCGTTTGAAATAAGGCAGTACATCATCAAACGACCAACCTTCAGCCCCTTCTTCGTTAGCCCAGCGGTCGTAGTCTTCTTTTTGCCCGCGAATATAACACATCGCATTAACCGAACTGCTGCCGCCCAAGGTTTTACCGCGGGGCCAGAACAGTTCTCTGTCATACATCTCTTTTTGGGGTGCTGTGTGATAACCCCAGCCAATCCCCTCAAATCTACTGAGTAAAGACAACCCAAACGGGATATGAATAAGCGGATTAGTGTCCTTTGAGCCAGCCTCTAATAGCAAAACATCTAACGCGGGGTTTTCTGATAAACGGGTGGCAAGCACCGCGCCCGCAGAACCGCCGCCTACAATAATGTAATCGTATTTGCTCAGTACTTCGCTCATTTCGCTAACTCCTTGAGGGCAAGACTATTAAATGTTAAAAAAATGTTGTGGTACGACCAGATTACCAAACAACACTTCGCCGAGAAAAGACTTAAATTGTAAGATTTAAAAAATCTAATAATCCTGATAACTTAAGTCTATATCGAAGTAGCCCCTACTCTGAAAAAACTAACAACAAGCCACCGCCTAGTAGATTTAGGCTAAGAATGAACGTTGACCAAAAACCTATCGTTTAAAGACAAATGTAAAGTCTACCTTGCACAATGGCTTGTGAAATGGGGCAAGCTGAAGCACGACGACTTCACGAAATCAGAGCTTCATGACCTCGTAAAAGGCAGCTTTCCTTACTCATTCACTTTCGATATCCCCATGGGAACTGGCACGGTTACCGTGCTTGAAGGAAACATCACGCTAGATAGTGAAAGCAACCGTATTGGTCTGCAGTGCCTCGCTGCGCTTAATATTGTGGTTGCCACCACGACTATTTATCGCGCTCATGTTGTATTTACCGTGTCAGCTTCACCCTATTACGACAAAAATATGAGTACACTCTATTTGACAGGCGTCGCCACTGACAGCGTCACCTTAGTTAACGATGATTACGCGTTGATTAAAGACACGCAATTTCTGATGTCGCGACTCTTCCCCAAAAGCGTTAATTCTTTGCTTGGTGGCTCTTTAAAATCAGCGTTATCACTGTTTAGCGCCGGCACATCCGATATAGCTGCAGACTATCTAAAGGTCTATTTATCTGGCTCGAAACAAGCCGTGTTGGACTACCACATCCCTCTCATTAACAACGCCATTAAAAAGCAAATTAAGCAGGAAGACTTAAGCCATACCATGCGTAACGACCATTGGCGCGAGGTTCTGTTCTCAAAAGCTGGCCAAAACGTGCGTATAGAAGACGACGTGCTGCGCTTCTACCTCATTGAATGACAACGCTTACTGTTTGGAACAATGCACGCTAGTGATCTGACACAATAGAAACAGGGACGGTATCCACCTGTTCACCAATATCGACGATGTTTAACCTGGGATCGTCCACACTTGCTTCTAGCATATCGAACGCCTCTTTGACGTAGCGCGCTAACGGCTGTAGCGATTCAATATTCTTATTGCAGCACACTAATCCCACATTTGCCGTGCCTGCATATGTCATAAGCGTAATATTTACCCCGCCACCAGGCGTCATGGTAGAAATGGGGTAACAAGCCAGAAGCTCTGCATCTTTTAGATACCGCGTATCTTTTGGCCCAGGTACATTGGAGATTAAGATGTTGGCAATGGGTTTGACTACGCTAGATAGCCTTAACCACTCAAAGACCAGTGCAAGCGATTGAATCACAATGGTATAGCCGCTAAATGCTGCGGGCCGCGCGTGCTGCGCTGCATGTTTTACAATGCGGTGATTCACTACGATTTGGCGCAAACGTAAATAAGGATCAGTTTCGCCGTGAGCAAGCTGCACCGGCACAATAGCTATCTTATTACCCGTGGTTTTCTCGCCGGGTTTACGCAAGTTGATTGGCATATTGGTGAACAAGGCTTTTTTAAATACTTGCCCGTGGTCTTGCAGCAGTTTATGTACGCCAATATCGAAGGCACATAGTAATACCTCGTTTGCCGTAGAGCGCGTTCGCCTTGCCAGGGCTTTCACACGCTTAAAGTCTAAGTCCATGGTAGCCACAGCCCTTCCCGCTTTCACTTGTCCAGTCAGCACTGTTTTCGTACCAGTGAAAGGAATAGGCATATAGTGTGGGTTCACTCGCAGCACTTTCATGAATATACGAATAAAGATAATTAGCAAATCAAGCGCGGTTTTAAGCGCGTAACCCACTCCCACTAAGCGCTTGTAAAAGCTCACAGGCTCTCTGCGCTTATGGCGCAGTCGTTTTACTGCCCATACTGGTGTGAACTTAGTCTCGTGAGAGTTTGATACATATCCCGCTTGGAACCAGCGCACTAATGTTGCCCCATCGCCATACATATGATGAACCCGCGCATAAATAGCAAACGTCTCGCTGTTGTCATCAAAGATGAAATGGTATTGCCAAAGGGGCTTGTCGGGATCTAACCGCGAAGCATGTAATCTTGCTACAAACGCATCGAGTTCTTCGCGGTTTGTAACATCAGCCACACGATGAATTTGAACATGATAATCCATGTTGAGCTTTTTTACCGGCGCAAACCCCACTGGGTACCCCAATACCGTTTTTACCGCACAATTGAAGGGAGAAGTAGCACGGGCAAAGCTTCTTATTTCTTGGAATAATTGAGGGACATATTCGGTACTTTTTGCCCCTTTAGGTATGGCAAGTAGCTGCAAGCAAGCTACGTGTTTTGGATTCTCGTCTGACTCGGTTATCCAAAATGACTTATCTAAGAAACTGAGCGTTTTTGCCATTACTATTCCTTTACGCGAAGTCGAGGGGTGACGGGGTTGAGGCATCTCTCATAAAGTCATGAGAGTCGAGCATCTGTTCTAACTGCTGTTTTTGTTCATCGGACAGTGCCAACCTTGGCAATACGCTTACCATCATTAGCGACAAAGCATGATAGCGCTGCATCGTACTATCCATATGGCTGTTTAATTCATCAAATTGACAAGACTGTGTGATGATTAAGGACATTAAATCCACCATAAGTGCCCTGTCGGCCTTTGAGGCAATAAGAATGTCTCGTTTCGATAGTGACTCAAAAAGAAACGCTAATTGCTTATTCAAGCTAGACAATATGTGCTGTCTAGGGCGCACGATACTGGGATATTTTTCTGCTAAGTCAGCCGGGCTACGGTAGAAAAAGCGAAATACATGGATACTGTCTATAAGCAAATACAGGTAATACATAATTTCTTCAGGATGAAGTGTATCGAGCTTTTCTCGGCTTAGTATCTTCTGCATCTGCTGCTCATGCATTTTCATCAACGCGTTAACCAGGCTGTCCTTGCCTTTAAAGTGGTAGTAGAGATTCCCCGGACTAATATCCAGCTCAATAGCGATATCAACACTGGTAACGGTGTTTTCGCCGTGCTCATTAAATAAGGTTAGCGCGGTGAGTAGTATTTTCTGCGCGGTTTTCATAATTTAGTTCAATCCTTTGCCAACCCAGTGCGTTAATTTTTTTATTCGTGAAACACGCTACATAAACACCAGATAGAGTTGAGCAATACCAGCTACCATACCTAGAATAGCGCCGGTTACGATGAGCTTCCACTCATCCTGTTGATATGCTGGGCGCAAAACGCCTTCAAATTCTTCAACACTTAACGCCTGCATGCGCTCGCTTAAATCGTGCCCAATCTGCATAGCATTATTAGCGTAATCAAACGCATAAAGCAGATACTTATCAGAATTATCAAATATCTGACGCACCGCTAGTGCCTTCATTTTATGGTAATTTTCTGACCCCACACCCAACGCAAAATACGGTTGCGCTATGGCAACATAGCGTTCAATAGCGTCGTTGACATGAAGCTCAATGAGTTCTAAAAGCTGGGCTGAGCCTGAACCATGCAAGATTACATGGGTGATGTTTTTAGGCGTTATAAGCTTTTCTTCAATAATGTTTGAATAGACTTCGGACACTTCTTTTTGGCGCTTTAAAAACATTCCTTGAATAGTAATCGGCCCCAGTTTTCTTGGGCGTTTGGGTTCGAATATGATTTTGATAGCAATCCAATTAGTGGCATAACCCACAAGCAGCCCACCTAACGGCAGAATCCACCATGCTTGGTAGAAATACCAAAGTAGCATGGTGGGCAAACCAAACAAAAAGCCAAAATAGAAGCCAGAACGTACAATAAACGGAAACTCTTTGCTGCCTGCCGTTAAGAAAATTTCATTAACGAGCTCGGGCGCATTCACCAGCTGCTCTACCACCAGCTCTTTAATATCTAAAATTTCTGAAACATTGTGCTGAAAGTCGTCCACCATTTTATGAACCACATTAGGAATGTCGTTTTCGATACGTTGATAGACTAAATTTTTGCCCTGTACAGGTAACGCAGCCCAAAGTTGAGGCGCAGATTCTGCCATTACATCGTTAACGACTTTGCGAATAACTTGACTTAAACGCCGCTCAATTGCTTTAGTGAGCTCGTCTGCGTCTAAACGCTGTGCTAACTCTTCAACACTAAGCAGTTTGCCTAGCACTAGCTCAACCTCAATCTCGGCCATTTGGCGGCGCTTCGCAGGAATGAGTCCCTGCCACCCTAAGAAAGGCTTAATACCAACAAACTCAATGGGGTAAAACATCATTTTTACCGCCAGATAGTTGGTTAGCCATCCAACAATAGCGCTAATTAAAGGAATTGATAGCAGACTTAGCGTTTCAAAGTTCCATTCCATACTACGAACATGTGGTCCAATTTGTTATTTTCTCTCTCAGGCTACTGAGTGCTTATGAAATGGTCAATGTAAAAAGTGAAATTACTGCTAATTGTTGATTGAAAACAGCTAAATGAAAGTCTAAAAGTTAGAACGTTTGACCTTGTGTGATTCACCTAATGTGCATCAGTTTTCTCAACAACAAACGATTAGGTAGTGAATTCTAAATTTACGCCATACACTCAAAATAGTGTATGAACCGCTGTTCTCAAGCCCGTGCTTTGAGTCTTCGCTATATGGACATTTAAAGACCTGCAATTTTTGAGAACTGCGTTTTAAATGAAAACTATCGTTTTGCTGGTGTTTTTTGGGTCAGTGTACTTTTTCCAATGAGTAGAAGGTACAGCCCTCATCAATCAAAAATAGGTACTCGTCATGGCAGTATTCGACTTGCGGTTAAAAAAGCTTGAACATGAAATCGAGCATGCAGGCAATTATGATGAATATGAGGCCGCGTGCTTAGCGCACGATGCATTGTCTGGTGCAGAGGAATGGAAAGCCGAAGACGCTAGCGATGATTACGACTACAAACTAATTCGCAAACGGGTTCAGCGCCTACAGCTTGCCAGAGGCAAAGGCGATTTACATGCGCTTATGTCGATTCTGCACGAGGGGCTACACGGCAATTTAGGCAATATTGCCAACCCCGTATTACTTACCCAGTGTAAAATAGGCACTAAATATCTTATTGAACAGTTTATTGACGAAGTGATATTGGCGCTAGAGCAAATTTATCACGCCGATGAACAAGACGTAGACTTTTACGAGAAACTGTCATTTTTTGAAGAGACTGCACACGCCTTCGGGCGCAGCTGCCTTATGCTTTCAGGTGGCGCAGGCTTAGGCTTTTTCCATGCTGGCGTGGTTAAGTCATTAAACGAAAAGAATTTGTTACCTACCGTAGTGTCTGGCTCTAGCGCTGGTTCTATCATCGCAGCCATGTTGGGTACACGAACTCACGACCAGTTATTAGAAGCACTCAGCGCCGACTTTATTTACGAGACTTTTAAACACTGGCGAAGCTTTGCCGGTCTTGGAAAGAAAGGGCTATTTGATAGTTCCGTGCTCGAAAATGCGCTGATTGAACTTTTCGACCTTACCACTTTTGAGGAAGCCTTTAAGAAAACAGGTCGACACATTACTGTGACGGTATCCCCTGCCGACCTCCATCAACATTCGCGCTTGTTAAATGCTAAAACCTCACCGAATGCAATTATTACTCAAGCGGTACGTGCATCCTGTGCAGTTCCCATCATTTTTAGCCCTGTACAGTTAAGAGCGAAGACGCCTTCGGGCGATATTGTGCCTTATATTCCCAACCGTCGTTTTGCCGATGGCTCATTAATGGCCGACCTTCCCTTCGAGCGCTTAGCGAGGCTATATGGTGTAAATCACAGTATCGTGAGCCAAACAAACCCGTTGGCAGTACCATTCATTTCCGCAAACCGCATTGACCCCAACTCGCTGTGGGACATGTCTGCGCGCCATCTTGGCCAACTAGCGAAAACTAACAGTATTTTCGCCATTGATATCATTGAAAGGTTAACCGGTAATAAAAGTGCCAAATTGGCTATTCATAAAGTTCGTTCTATCATTGATCAGCAATACGTAGGTAACATCAATATTTTACCCAAGCGCCAAATTAGAAATTTATCGCAGGTTTTGTCTAATCCAACGCGCGAAAGCATCAATCAGTTGATTGTCAGTGGCGAACGGGCATCATGGCCGCAACTTCATGTTATTAAAAGAAATACCAAAATTAGCGAAAATTTACGGTATCATCTAGGCCAATTGAAAAAACGTGAGGCAGTAGAGCTTGGGCACGAAGTAAGATAGCGTGTGCGTCGCTTGACCTGTCTTGAATTGCCAATAGCAAAGTAATGGCAATTCACAGCATCTTTTGAAAGGAAAACGGTGAGCGCACAAAGCCAAAACCCCGACAGCATTTACACGCAGCAAGTAAAACAACTAATCAATATGATTTATCCTCAAGAAACGGGCTACGGTTCGGTGTTCGAGGATGCGAGTCACTATTTTTCGCTTACCCCCTCTCTTGAGCAGCACATTGAAGACTTGAAAGCTCAGCTTAAGAAAATTGAGGGAAATAAAAACAAAGAGGTGCTTGCAGAGCAACTGACCAAGCAAATAACAAACAGCACTGAAAAGCTTGAAGAAGAGCGTCTGGCAAGGATAGAGCGGCTTGACGCTGTAAGCACCAAAATTATTGAGCTTTGTGAGGGCGATAACTGGCAAGAAACACAACAGCTCAGCGCTAAGTTGCTTGGTACACTTATGCTGCTCACACGAGGACCAGAGGGCAACTTTGCACGTGTGCACATGCGCTTCAAACCGCTCTACAAAGCGGTGCTTACACTGCGCTTAGTCGATAGACTGTTAGAGCACGACACGATTGCTCACAAATATCTCTCGAAGTATCGCGAAGCTGCATCCCGGTTTCGTGGGAACCGCTATTGGCGCGATAAATGGAAAACTGAGCTTGGGCGACCACTAATAACCGCAGCGTTACTTCAAGATATTGGCCTGCAAAGCCCTGCCGCACTCACCATCTTGAAAGGGGAAAATGGCGATCTAGACGAATTTCGTTTGCTGGAAGAGTCGCAGCGAAAGGATCTTCTGAAGCTAAACTATCACTTCACTTTAAAGTACTTGTCTGAGGGGTTAGGCCTACCTAAGTATGTAGGAAACAACAAAGAAGAAAGGGATCGCTTTGTTCAAACTCACAAAGAAGCCAATGAATTTTTGCAGCAGCTGGTAAAAGATGCATTTGTGTCGAAAACGGGGCTGGGAGAGATTGTAAAGATCCCTCAAATTTATGTTTCGATTGTGCTTTCAACTAAGTCTGACTACTCACGTATGAGCTTGCCTAAAGGCTACATGCTCATTGAACAACTAGCGAAAAAAGGCGGCTTAAATAAGCAGTTAGCGCAGGACTTTGTTGAGCTTGTGGGGTATTTCCCACAAGGGTTCGGCATTACCTACATACCGATGAATGAGAAAGGTCATGAAAAGGACCAGTACGAATGTGCAATAGTGATTGGCCTCAACCCTGCAAATCCAGCTGAGCCTTTATGTAAAGTGGTAACAAGAAATCAGAAGTACATTACCAGCGGTACGCAAGAAATCATTCCCAAAGGAAGAAACCTTTATTTCCCAGCTAACCGCAAGAAACTCATGCGCGTAGGGAAAGACAGATTAAGTGAAATTATGAGTCAATTGTCGAGCAACTTCACTCCAGACGCACTTGACGATTTAGTACCGAGTTTCTGGGAACCCTATGACTTCTTCGGTTTTAAAAAGCATCAGAATTTGTGGGCGAAAAATAAATAGTGGGCTTAGTTACGTGAAGTTTGTGATGAAAAAATTGAAGTTTCACTTCAATAAAAGCTCATAGTACAACTTCTACAAAACACCTCTCAAGAAAATGTAAAACTAAACTTAGCTATAGCTATCACTATGTCTATCTAAAGCGTTTCTGGACGAAGCTGCGCCAATTAACCACATATGTAGTTAATTGGCGCTCATGCCGAAAGCGAGGTTTATCTTTAGGAAGTGCTTTTATTCGTCGTTCTTGGTTGTATCAGTCGCGCTCTTAGTCGACGTTGCTTCTGCACTAGCCGCTTTCTTTTGTGCCGCACTCTTAGTAGTTGTCGATTTGGCCGCAGTACGCTTATTAGTTGTTCCCGCAGAAGCTTTTTTAGTCGTACTTGATGATGCAGATGCCGATTTGGTTGTACTGGCTTTGCGAGCACGAGAAGTTGAAGAAGCGGTCGAAGACGACTTTGTCGATGTACTCCTCGTTGCTTGCGTAGACTTTGGTGAGGTATTCTTGGGCGCTGCAGTCTTGCTAGCAGCGCTTTTAGCCTCGGCTTTTTTAGCAGCTTCTTTTGCTGCTAAAAGGGCTACCTGCTCTACAAGCAAGTCAACTTTTGCGCTTAATAGTTCAAGCTGCTGCTCTTTTTGCTGGCGCTTCTGGCCGCCTGAGAATGCAGAAAAAAGCGGCGTTGACGCCACTAATTTCTGAGCAGCATCAACCAAGGCAAAGGGATTAAGTGTTCGTCTTAACTCGCTTTCAACCTCAAGCCCTTTCGCCTGCATCGAATTTATGGTTTCTTGCGTGTCATCAATTTTCTGACTAACAACGCCTGCAGCGTGGTCTAATTTCGCCGATAACAAATCTGAGCCAGCGTAAAGCCAACCAAATAGAGGTGACGATTTAAGAGGTGAAGTAGCAGTACCGTTAAGTACCGATGAATCTTGATCGACTGTCGACACAGATTCTGTAGATGGAATTTTTTTGTTGCTCATAACGCCTCCAATACGGAGATTTACTAAGCATGACAGCATAAAACGGTTTCTACAGTCATTGAACTTTGTAAAAATGCTTCGCTGTCACTCAATTGCAGCTTTTAAAACGCGCTTTCAGCACTGAAAAGCTTATGAAAACTGCATGGAGGGCACCACAAAATGGTGCCCGGAAGGAAAACCGTTTTACTTGCTGGCAGCTAGCTTTGCAACCGCTTCAGTCAAGGCATCGATTTTTGCTGAAAGCTCTTCGATGCGCTGATCAGCTGGCTCTGAATCAAGGCCAAGCTTCTTGCGCACGTCTGCAACGCGATTTTCAACATCGTTAGTCGTAGATTTGAACTTACTCTTTGCGTCTTCTTCTAGCGTTTCGCCCTTTGTCACTAGCTCGTCAAACATTTTGTTCGCTTCTTCGCTTAGCTTCTCGTAACGCCCCTGCGCTTCTTCAACGCTCTTGCCATAAGCGCCTAGGCCTGCTAACCAAATTTTACGTGCCATTTCTTCGGCTTCGTTGATTTTACCTTTAATTGTGTCAGTAGTAGTCATGTTCAGCTCCTATGAATGCTAAATGAGAGTGTATTTCAACACCATGGCTTTACTTTACGATTAACAATTAGAATCCGCATACTAAAAACACAAAAAATAAAAATGCCCGAAAAAGCGCTAACTTGTTCGGGCGAAATACCAGAGGAGACTGGTTTTAAAAAGGTGGGTGTAGAGTTAGAGTGGAACACCTGCGAGATGCAATACGAACGCATATTCAAGCGCGGTAGACTCGAATCGTTTAAACCGTCCTGAAGCTCCACCGTGACCCGCTTCCATGTCGGTTTTGAATAGCAGTAAATTATCGTCTGTTTTGTATTCTCTTAGCTTCGCCACCCACTTCATTGGCTCAAAGTACTGCACTTGTGAGTCGTGTAGTCCGGTTGTGACCAACATATGTGGATAGTCTTTTGCTTCAATCTGATCGTAAGGCGAGTAGGAAAGCATATAGTCAAACTCAGCTTTATTGGCTGGGTTACCCCACTCGGTATATTCGCCGGTAGTCAGCGGAATAGACGCATCGCTCATCGTGGTCACTACATCAACAAATGGAACGTGCGCGCTCACACCTTGATAGAGTTCAGGTGCCATATTTACGATTGCGCCCATTAATAAGCCACCCGCGCTGCCGCCCATAGCAAAGACGCGTTCTTTGTCTGCGTACTGCTTTGCCACAAGTCCTTTTGAAACGTCAATAAAGTCAGTAAAGGTATTTATTTTCTGATGCATTTTGCCGTCTTCATACCACTCGCGCCCCAACATTTGACCTCCGCGAATGTGTGCGATCGCGACAACAAAACCTCTGTCTATCAAAGATAACCAGCTGCTTCTAAACGTTGGGTCTACAGTCGAACCGTATGAGCCATAGGCGTATTGATATAATGGATTGGTGCCGTCTTTCTTAAACTTATCTTTGCGATAAACCAACGAAACGGGAACCGACGTACCGTCTCTCGCTTCAATCATCACGCGCTCAGAGGCATAGAGAGAGGAGTCAAAAGTGTCAGATACACGGGTTTGTTTCATCACCTCGCTTTCAAGGGTATCTAAGTTGATATCAATGATAGAACCAGGCGTGGTCAACGAGCTGTAATAAATTCTAAGCTTATTGGTATCCATTTCAGGGTTTGCGTTAAAATACGCACCGTAAATTGGATCTTGAGTTGGAATAACTTTCTCTTCGTTTGTCGTCAGATTGCGAACGACTAAGCGCAGCATCCCGTTTTCTTTTTCTTTAACCACTAAGTGGTTGTTCATTACTTCAATACTTTGAAGGAAAACGTCTGGACGATGTGCAATCACTTCTTGCCATTTCGACACATCGTTAGTGGCGTCTAATGGTGCTTTCATCACTCTAAAATTCTTCGCACCAATATTAGTCAACACAAAATAACCGTCACTCGCTTTTGCTACACTGTATTCTTGTCCGTCTTCAATGGGCAAGAATACTTTTGTTTGAGACGTTGGGTTATTCGCATCAATCAAAGTCACACCTGTTTTTTCGGTGTTGTCATGGTGAATGTATATGACACTATCGTCTTTACTTTTACTGATATAGGTATAAAAGGTAGGGTCGCTTTCTTCATAAACTAAAACATCTTCGCTTTGAGACGTGCCCAATTTATGGCGATAGACTTGGTATCCTAAAAGAGTCTGCGGGTCTTTCTTCACGTAAAAGAGGTGGGTATTATCGTTCGCCCAAACTACACTTCCAGACGTACCTTCTAAAATGTCATCAAGCTTTTCTTCACTCTCTAGGCTTTTGACATACACAGTGTAGATGCGTCGGCTAAGCGTATCTTCAGAATACGCAAGCAACTTGTTGTTGCTGCTCACCGCGTAACTGCCAATACTGAAATAATCATGCCCTTCAGACATTCGGTTTGCATCAAGCAATACTTGCGGTTCAGCGTCAAGTGAAGGTTTTCTTAAATAAATAGGATACTCGTTTTCACCTGAGTAGCTGGTGTAGTACCAGTAACCATTGTCGAGAACGGGAACGGTTGAGTCGTCCTTCTCAATCCGAGACACGAGCTCCTCATAAAGCGCTTCTCGGTTTTTCTTAAGAGGAGCCAAAACAGTCTCAACATAGCTGTTTTCTTGTTCTAAATGGGACAATATCTCTTCATCGGTGCGGGAGTCATCACGCATCCAATAGTAATTGTCATTACGGGTGACACCATGCGCGGTCATTTCATGCGGCACTTTTTTCGCCACAGGCGCACTTACTTGAGTATTTAGCATAACGGATGGCGCTGCACTTTCAGCTACTTGTTGAGGATTTTCAGTTTTATTTTCGACGCCACAGCCTGCTACCAAGCCACCTGCGGCAAGTGCTATCCATAGATATTTCATTATTATTCCTGTTGTGCACTTTTATTGGCGCTTTGTTTACCGCCAAGCGATTGAAGACAATCGACTTTTGATCATTGAAGATTTAAGAAAGCAGCTAAACTAAGCGAAGTTTATAAGTAAAGTGAGTATATATAATTACGATTTAGGGTCTAGCGTTACTTAACGCGAATGAGACTAAGTAAGGGTTAAAATATTACAAGATATGTGAAACTGTGTTTCATCGCTGTAAATTCACCAACGAGCGTTAGTAGAAAGCGATAAAAAAACGCCGCATATTCAGAAATAATGCGGCGCTTTTGTTGTTTATTGTAAAAGCCGTTGTATGGAAACCAACAGCCTTTGGCAGCCTAGTGTTTAGTCGACCAAATCCTTAGGCATGTCATCACGAATAGCAAGCCACACCTTTCCACTTTCTATACCGTACTTTCTAACTACTACAGGGACACGGTCGTATTCGCCTTTCTCAGCAACATCAAGCAAGTCTGCGTAATACTTGTTTGCCACGTCGCGTGCTTGTTGGTGCGAGAAGAAATAGCCACCAATACGCGAGTACAAACCACGGAAACCGTTCATCATCAAAACAAATACGTTATTGTTAGACGCTAACGCCAAGTCATGTGACATTTGATAGTCGAACTGGGCAAAAGCTAAACCTTCTTGCTCCACATTTTTATAACGGGCAATAATTTCAGCAGACTCTTGAGGGTTGTTTCGAATTGCGCCTCGAATGAAAACCGCACTTAAATTAGTGCGCGCTGCTAATAAATTATCAACCAGTTCTGGGATCCCTTCTTGGTCTAAACGAGCGAGAGTTTCTAAAATGTTTAACCCACACGTTTCCCAGAAATTGTTAACCTTGGTTGGCTTTCCGTGTTGAATTGTTAACCAACCATCACGAGCTAGACGCTGAAGTACTTCACGCAGTGTAGTACGCGTTACACCAATTAACTCAGAAAGCTCTCTTTCTGCAGGCAAAATGGTGCCAGGTGGAAATCTTCCACTCCAAATAGATTCAACAATATATTCTTCGGCGAATCCAGCTGGACTCTGTGCCTTATAAATCATAACTAATCGCCTGCACGTTATTGTTATTTTGCAACTGATTGTACCAGATGCTGTTTTATTATCACAATGAATTATACCTCGTCCACTAAAGCTTTTAACAACTTGTTAAAATTAACGTGTTATTTCAAACACCATTAAATACTGCTTGTACATTTTATGTTCGAAATATTACGTATTTTCAAATTCAATGATAACTATCATAAAAAAAGTGATAAATATTCAGTGACTTTCACATGGTGGGGTCTGTGAATTGCTTTCTCAAGACGTTAATATCATGTACGCTTAATTTCCGACTATAATGACAGCAGTAAAACCGCGGTAAGGCGAAATAAATCGCATAGCGCCAGCAGTTTATGTATGCAATAACCGGAACTACACAGTATAAAGATGCGCAAAAATGCGTGCTTTGTTGTAAAAGGAACAGGAACTCATGCAAACCTCAATGATCGCGGCGATCTATAAGAATTTCCTGGGACATGCGCCCGACTGGTATAAAAAAACCATTATTGCCTTTCTCATTGTTAATCCCTTCATCTTTATGGTGGACCCATATGTAGCTGGCTGGACGCTTGTAATCCAATTCATCTTTACCTTAGCGATGGCATTGAAATGTTACCCGCTTCAACCAGGCGGCCTGTTGCTCATCGAAGCGATGTTTATAGGCATGACATCGCCTGGCCATATGATGCATGAGATTGAAGTTAACTTAGAGGTGCTATTGCTACTGGTATTCATGGTAGCGGGCATTTACTTCATGAAAGACCTGCTTATGTACTTGTTCACCAAATTAGTGATTAAGGTTCGCAACAAGTTAATTTTATCCCTATCGTTTATTTTTGCATCTGCATTTCTATCGGCGTTTCTCGATGCATTAACGGTAGTTGCTGTAATTATCAGTGTAGGTCTGGGCTTTTACTCTATCTATCACAAAGTAGCGTCGGGCAAGGAGTTTCATTCTGATCACGACCACACAAGCGACGACGAGCTGGGAAGCCACGACTTAGAAGACTTCAGAGCTTTCCTACGCAACCTTATGATGCACTCAGCGGTAGGTACTGCCCTTGGTGGTGTTATGACCATGGTAGGTGAACCACAAAACCTGATTATTGCAGACAAAGCCGGCTGGGACTTCGTTGAATTTTTCATCCGTATGGCACCTGTTACTATCCCAGTATTCGTATTTGGACTACTTACCACCGTAATTCTGGAAAAAACCGGTATGTTTTCATACGGCGCAAAATTACCTGCAGCGGTAAGACAGATTTTGGTCGACTATAACGACCATATGGACAAGGGCCGCAGTAAGCGTGAAACCGCTAAACTGATAGTACAAGCTCTAATTGGTGTTTGGTTAATCATTGGCCTTGCTACGCATATGGCGTCAGTGGGTCTTATCGGTCTGTCAGTTATTGTACTTGCTACTTCAATGAGCGGTGTTATCGAAGAGCACGCACTTGGTAAAGCATTCGAGGAAGCACTGCCATTTACCGCACTACTTTGCGTATTCTTCGGCGTAGTAGCCGTTATCATTGACCAAGGCCTTTTCCAGCCGGTAATCCATTGGGTACTGTCGTTTGAAGGCGAAACGCAAATGGTTATGTTCTATCTTGCTAACGGTGTGCTTTCGATGGTGAGTGACAACGTGTTTGTGGGCTCTGTTTATATCACTGAAGTCACAGCTGCTCTACAGGCCGGTCAAATCACACGTGACCAGTATGATATGCTTGCTGTAGCAATCAATACAGGAACCAACTTACCCAGTGTGGCAACACCAAACGGTCAAGCTGCTTTCCTATTCTTGCTGACCTCAGCCATCGCGCCACTGCTTCGTTTGTCGTACGGCCGTATGGTTATGATGGCATTGCCATATACCATCGTGCTGACCATCGTTGGTTTGTTAGCAACTTACATTGGACTTGCTGATGCTACTCAGGTGCTTTACGACATGCACCTCATTGAACACCATTCCGCTGCTGAAGCGGGTGCTCAAGCGGTAGGTCACTAGTCTATGCGCGGAATCATTCACAGTATTAGCCAATGGGCAGAGCACAAGTCTTCATGGCTTGTGCTTTTCGCCACGTCATTGGCATTAGAAATTGCTGCGCTTTACTTTCAGTATGGCATGGGTTTAAAGCCGTGCATTATGTGCATTTATCAACGAACCGCCATGTACGGTATTGTGTTGTCAGCACTTATTGTCGTTATTAAAAACAATGGCTTTACACGCATGCTTGGTTTCGCTGGCTGGGCTGTATCTGCAGGATGGGGCGTCTTAATTGCCAAAGAGCACGTTGGCATTCTCAATGCTGCGAACCCATTTTTTGCCAGCTGTGAAATTGTGCCAAACTTCCCTTCTTGGTTACAACTTCACGAGTGGCTACCCGCTGTATTTGCTGCTGAAGGTGACTGTTTAGAAGATTCGTGGCAGTTTTTGTCTATGGGAATGGCTGAGTGGATGCAAATTATTTTTGCTGCCTACTTTGCTGTGTTCGCTATTGTGTTTGCATGTCGATTATTGGATAAGAAACCCTTTTGATCGACTTATCCATTCTACCGTCTCGCCTACCTCCGATACATACGGAACAAGGCCCCATTTCCATTCAGCGCATTGCAGAGAAACACTGCTATGCGCTTTGTGAGGCGGGGCAACAGTCTATCCATCACGTAAAACCTTGGTTTGGTTCAGCGGTTTGCCCTGTTACGCCGGCACTGTCTAAGCAGTGCATCACCAACATGGAAAAAGCACGAGATACAGGATATGGACTTACCTACTTACTAATGCACGAAGAAAAATGCTTAGGTATGGGCATTATCAACCACATTCACCACACGCACCTTACCGCTAATCTTGGCTACTGGCTTAAACCAGACGCGTGCGGAAAAGGTTTAGCTACCGCGATTTGTGAAGCCTTGAAGAAGCTTGCGTTCTCTCAAATGAATTTGCATAGATTGGAATGCTTTATAGAGCCTAACAACAAGGCAAGTATACGTGTAGCAGAGCGAATTGGTGGTATAAAAGAAGGGCTTTGTCGCAAACGCGTATTCGGGCGCGATGCGTTGCTTTATGCGATTGTTAATGGCGATTAACGCGCGTTCTGCGCGTTAATCTAAGTCTTCTAAAGGCCAAATGGCTATATAGTCTTCAAAGTCATTTAAATCCACATCGGTTTCAAAAACAGTCTTATTGCGTACCGACATTCCCTTTGCGTGCATCACGTGCTTCTTCCCTTTGTTTAGTAATGGGTGCCACGACGGAATGCCCCTTCCCTCATAAAGGCGACGATAGGTGCAGCTATTTGGCATAAAAAAGATATCCTTCAGATTCTCTTTTGTCAGCTTCACGCAATCAGGCACCAGCTCCGTACGCCTTTCATATTGGGTACATTCACATTTTTTTGTGTTCAAATACGTACACACAATATTGGTATAGTGAATCTTCTCATTATCGTTAATATGGTCGGTCACTTCGTATGCTTCTACCGCGTCATCATCGATAAATTTTTGCAGACAACATTTACCACATCCATCACAAAGTGATTCCCATTCCTTTTGGGTCATCTCCTCTAAAGATTTGGTTTCCCAAAACGCTGCCGTCATTCTGCTATTACCTCAGTTTCCACAGTTAAATGATTGTCTAGCGTTGCAACAATCGTATCTTGCGAACAAAGCTTACCTACCCCTTTGGGCGTGCCTGTAAGAATCACGTCACCACTATCTAACGTAAATATAGATGACATATGGGCGATAAGTGGGATGATTTTGTGCAGCATCAGCTCGGTATGTCCCTGCTGTCTAACCACCCCGTTTATGGTTAAGGTAAAACGCAGGTCTTCCAAGTTTTCTATTTCACTTAACGGCACAAAGCCTGACAGCGGTGCACTGTTGTCGAAAGACTTCGCTCTTTCCCAAGGCTGGCCTTGCTTCTTAAGCTCGGCTTGAACCTCGCGAAGGGTTAAATCGAGACCAAGTCCAATACCCCATATCGCGGCTTTTACGTCATCTACACTCGCATTCTTCAATGATGATTTTAGCAGCACAGCGACTTCAAGCTCGTTGTGACACTCGCCTTTGTCGGTAGGAATGGCAATAGGCTTCTGCATATAACATAAGGCAGCCTTTGGCTTCATAAACAGCAAGGGTGCTTCAGATACGGTAGAATTCATTTCTTCTATGTGGTCGAGGTAATTTCTACCTATACACACTACTTTACTAACGGGTAGTGATATTTCATTGCCTTGAGAATCGATGTGACGATAAGCCATTAGTAACCTCGTTTTATCCGCTCTGATAAATACCCAACCGAAACGCCAAAGTAAGACGAGCGGTTCCACTTCATCAGTGTGTGAAAATTGTTATACACCAAGTAAATTCGGCCTTGCTCACCATCTGGCATCATAAGCGATGCACTGATTTCTGCATTGGGGAGTTCATTTCCGTTGTAGCGCTTGACGCCATTCTGCTGCCAAAAGGCCAACGGCTTCATGTTAGATTTCGCTAACCCTGAAAAAGGTACTGGTTTGGTTAGTATTACTTGGCGTCCCCACGTCCCTTCACTATCCCAACCTTCAGATGATAGATAGTTGGCGATTGACGCAAATACGTCTGCCTTGGTCCCCCAAATATCCTTTCTGCCGTCGCCGTCGTAGTCCACTGCGTAATTTAGAAAGGATATGGGCATAAACTGTGTTTGTCCCATCGCACCGGCCCAAGAGCCTTTAAGCGCCTCTACAGAAATATGCCCTTCATCTAGAATCTGAAGTGCCGCAAAAAAATTGTCTTTAAACAGCTTTTCTCTTCGCCCTTCATACGCCAAAGATGCCAGTGCAGACAGCACACTAAAGTTGCCCTGAATTTTACCAAAGTTAGACTCATTACCCCACAGCGCAACAATAAAGCGGGCCTGAACCCCATATTTTTGAGCAATTTCATCAAGCAGCACTTTGTGTTCATTGTACTGATCAACCGCCTGCTTTACTTTCCAGTCGGGTACTCGCGTTGCTAGATAATCATCTAACGTTATTTTTTTCTCTGGCTGGCTTTTGTCAGACTTGACGACCGTGGGCCTAAAAGTAATGTCAGCAAACGCTAAATCTAACTTAGTCTTATCTATGCCCTTTTCGGCCGCTTCTTTTTTCAGTTGAGCAACGTAGCTTTTGAAGCTCGCCTCGCTAAGCCCACTGCCATTACTTGGTTGATTTTCGGCATTAACTGCCAGTGAAAAGCTTAAGGTTATACTCGATAAAACTAGGGCAATATTGCGCAGTTGAGGAAATAAACTACGATTTTTGCGCTTAGCTATAAAGGTAATTCGGCTAACTAAGCGGTTTAGAGTCTTTAATAACATGGATATTTAAAACTTCTTATCGGGCGTTTTTGAAAGCCCAAGAGATTCACGGTGTTGCTCTAGCAAATTATCTTCTTTTGGCGGCATTTGAAGGTAAAAGCCTTTTTCATTAAGCTCGTCGATAAGCTTTTGCTTGTCAACCAGGCCAAGTTTCTCACGCTTTTCTAGGGCGATGATAGTCACTAGCTCTGGGCGACCAAACTTCGCCATAAGCGGCTCTGGCACGTCTTCAAAATGGTCTTTCTTTGGCACGTACAAATACATGCCGTCTTTCTTTCGCGTTTTATAAACTGCGCATAACATAGAATTTTTACTCTTTCTTAATTCGTTTGTTTAGTTCTTTTGGGGTCACTATGCAGATTTAATTGGCCAGAGAACATACACCTCTCGCCAATACTGCTCACCCATATTGCTTTTAAGGCACTATTGGGCCGGAGCGTCGCCAAGTAGACGAGTTACGTGAGAGCGAAACAATGGCTCTCTCCACGTCGACAGTACATCGGGCATTAGTCCCTGCACGCGGGTCTCATCAACCGAAAACCAGTACCATTTTAACAGTTGATTCAGCTGTTTTTTAGAGGCAATAACATCACTATTTACAGCATTGTCTTTCGCTATCTGGTCGCTAATAACTTTAAGCTCGGCCAGCGTTTTTTTGTACTTGGCGATATCAATTAACCGCAGCACAACCGGAAGTCTGAGCTTTTCTGGTGTTTGCGCGTACTTTGCTCTCGCCTCTTCAATTAGCGTGATGATGGTGTCGCCGTAGCGGCGTACCGATTGATGATTCACGCCGTTAATACGCGAAAGGCCAGATTTACTATCGATAAGACGCTGCGCCGCTTCAAACAAATGCCCTTCTTTGAACACGAAGTTTAGGGCCAGATCTTTTTTTCGTGCGGTATTCAAGCGCCATGCCGCTAGTGCCTGTAATACGGTGAGCTGCTCGCTGTTCAATCGCCAGTTATTCTTAATGCTTAAGTACGCAAAATCTTCAGGCATTTGAGCGCGCTTCTTATCAACTAGCAAAGCGATCTCTTGGTAAATCCAGTGCACTTTCCCCGCCTCTTGTACTTTACTGGCTAACTGTTGGTAGCAAGGCAGTAAATACAGCACATCATTCGCTGCGTAGCTAAGCTGCGCTTCACGTAGAGGTCTGGCTAACCAATCGGTTCGCGACTCCCCTTTGTCCAAACTGATATCACACAGCAACTCTACAAGCTTTGCATAGCCAAGTGACGGTCCCATGTCCAAAATACTTCCCGCAAGCTGCGTGTCGAACACAGGCGTTGGTACGGTATCAAAAGCGGTAAGGAACGCCTCAATGTCTTCAGAACACGAGTGCAGTACTTTTACGACTTCGGTATTCTCCATGAGATCGATAAATGGCTGCATATTGTCTATGGCGAGCGGATCAATGAGTACCAGCTGATGGCCATCATAGAGCTGGATAAGGCCTAAATGAGGAGTGAGGGTTTTCGTTCTTACGAATTCGGTGTCTAAGGCTACCGCCTCTTGACGCTGTGCGGCAGTGCACACTTTTTCGAGTTGTTCAGATGTTGTAATTAATTGATATTGCATATTTTTGCACAGTAATAAAAAAGCCGGCTTACGCCGGCTTTCACAAAACTATTTCAACGAAATTAGTCTCGAAGCTCCCGACGCAGTATTTTACCTACATTGGTTTTTGGTAAGTCGTCTTTGAAAACAACTTGCTTAGGCACTTTGTAACCCGTTAAGTGATTACGGCAATGCGCGATAACGTCTTTTTCAGTAAGTGAGTCGCTATTTCGAACTACGAATAATTTCACAACTTCACCACTGACTTCATGAGGAACCCCAACCGCAGCTGCTTCAACAATGTTTTCATGCATTGCAGCCACTTCTTCAATCTCGTTAGGAAACACGTTAAAGCCTGAAACTAGGATCATATCCTTTTTACGGTCAACAATATAGAAGTAACCTTCATCATCTACCGTTGCGATGTCACCTGTGGCTAACCAACCGTCTTTTAGAATTTCTTCTGTTGCTTCTGGTCGGTTCAAATATCCTTTCATTACCTGAGGGCCTTTCACCCACATTTCACCAGGCTCACCTTTTTCAACAGGATTACCGTCGTCATCAAGAAGCTTAATGTCTGTAGAAGGAACAGGCATACCGATTGCGCCTTTATAAGCTTCAATCTGTGGTGGGTTAACCGCTACCACAGGCGAACACTCTGTTAGCCCGTATCCTTCAAGAAGCACTGTACCGGTGACCTTTTCCCACTTTTCTGCTACGGGACGTTGAACAGCCATACCGCCGCCTAAACCAAACTTAAACTTGCTGAAATCAAGTTCGCTGAATCCAGGCGTATTTAACAGGCCATTAAACAAGGTATTTACGCCAGGTAAAATGGTGAACGGATATTTGCTAAGTTCGTTTACAAAAGCCGGCATGTCACGCGGGTTGGTGATAAGCAAGTTACGGCAGCCGTATTTAACGAACATCAAGCAGTTCGCCAGTAGCGCAAAAATATGGTAAAGCGGAAGCGCGGTAACAACAAAGTCTTCGCCTTCTTCAATCACTGTTTCTAAGATACCTGACACTTGCTCTAAATTCGCTACCATATTGCGATGAGTAAGCATGGCACCTTTAGAAACACCCGTTGTGCCACCTGTGTATTGAAGAAACGCTAAATCACCGCTATCAATATCTGGGCGTTTATATTCAAGGGATTGCCCTTTTTTAACCGCAGACATAAACGATGTCGTTTCAGGTAGATTAAACGAAGGCACCATCTTTTTAACGTACTTCACAACTGCGTTCACAATCCAGCGCTTAGGTGCCGGAAGCATATCGCCTAAAGCGGTCAGAAAGACTTCTTGTAGATTTGTATCTGCGATGACTTCTTCTAGAGTACACGCGAAGTTTTCAACAATAACGATGGCTTTCGCATTAGCATCATTTAGTTGGTGCTTTAACTCACGAGCTGTATAGAGAGGATTTACATTAACCACAACCATCCCTGCGCGCAGAATACCAAACATGGCAACAGGGTATTGAAGAAGGTTGGGCATCATGATTGCCACAGCATCACCGCGTTTTAGTCCGCTTGCTTGCAAATAAGCAGCAAACTGAGCTGATAAAGTATCTAACTCTTCAAACGTGATTGAATGCCCCATATTTATGAAGGCTTCTTTATTTTTGAACTTCTTTACCGACTGCTCGAAAATGTCTACTACAGATGCGTAACGATCGGCATCAATTTCTGCGGAAACGCGAGGGTCGTAATGCTTAAGCCAGGTTTTTTCCACCAAAACCTCCTCTACTTTATTCTTATACTATTTTATAAGCGCATGGGGAGCTGCACTTATATAACTGGTCTGATAACTTGCGAATAGTATAGGATGTGTAAAAAAAAATAAACGGCACAATTTACAATTGCTCAACAAAATGACGAATTAATACCCCTACATCGTCAGTATTTTCCATGTGAATATGGTGACCGCCTACTAAT
Source organism: Alteromonas sp. MmMcT2-5 (assembly GCF_022348315.1). NCBI lineage: Bacteria > Pseudomonadati > Pseudomonadota > Gammaproteobacteria > Alteromonadales > Alteromonadaceae > Alteromonas > Alteromonas sp. MmMcT2-5. The sequence goes on from NZ_JAKRFB010000009.1 coordinate 27,120, forward strand.
TGTTCGTATTGCGCATTTAAAAACCACCCCTTGCGATTGGGGAAAACAGTCTCAAGGTTTTTAAAACTGTTAGATGCACCAATAAAAAGAATTGGGCATACAATAGCACGCATTAGCGATTCTGCCTGCTTTTCTGTGAGTCTTAGTGTAGATTTTGTACGAAGCTTCGGGTCGCTCGACCAGAAGCAATGTCCCCCTGCATCTTGGGTCAAATTTCTCGATAAAATAGAACGCGCGTGTTCGGCAGGAATATCGGATACCTTGCACCTGGCTTTAACTGCGTCGTCTAAATCAACGATTCGCAGTTTATTTCGCGACTTCGCGTGACGACTCATTATTGCGTCACGCATTTGTGCTGCGGTTGTTTCTTCAGTTTCGGTAAGCGGCCCACAAGCATCAATACTTATTACAGCAGTGACTTTTTCCGGAAAAAGTGCAGCGAAAAGGCTCGCTAGTATTCCGCCGAGAGAATGTCCTAATAAAATGACTTCTTCCCACTCTTGAGATTCTATTAGCGCATAAAGGTCTTGCAGGTAATCAGCTTGATTGTAATGTGCGCCTAGTGCACGGTGACCAGAACGACCATGACCAGCTAGGTCTAGCGCAATAAAGCGGTGAGTTTGTAGGTAGGGTGCTAACAGCCGTAAGCTCTCTGCGTTATCCAAGTAGCCGTGTAAACCAAGTACGACTTTGCCGGCACCTTGATTATCTAACGCAGCTAAATGTAATGCCCCAATGTTAAATTCTGTTTCAATCATCTTTCATCCTTTGCGGCAATAAATCGCCGCGCGCTTTCCATGACCGTCCTAAAAATAAAAAAAAGGCGGCAATATTTTGCCGCCTCCATGATGAGATTTTTACTTCGCTTTATCCTGCCTTGCGGGCTGTATCGTTGCCTTTGTCTTGCTTCGTGTAGACTTAGATTTAGAAGGAAGCGTGGCCTTGCTCGGCGCATTTTCGTAACGAATTACGCGCGTTCGATTAAAATGCGGATACATCCAAGGGCCATTGAAGCGATAAAAAGGTGAATACCAACCTGTGTGGTAATTGAAGAAGTAAGTATTTACATCATAAACCTCTTGCTTCCTCCACATGTGGTAGTCATCGGCAATGATCGTGGGATAAATGTAGGGCTGCTCACCCACCATGCCCGCAGTTGGAGCGGTAACTGTACCTAGAAACGTTGCCGCACGCCCTTCTTCAAAAACAATTGGGTCGACGAAGCCATCAATTTGTACTTTGAATCGACCCGACGTCTCTCCATTTGTTGAAGGCTTGCCATAATGATTTAGCGGAAAATGAGCGAGTTCAATGAACGTTTTGTTGGGCTTATTTTCAACACCAACAATCATTCCTCCCCATCTGGCCTTTTGGCCTTGCGCGTTTGCCCCCGACGTGACCGCTTTCGAATAGCTAACTAGCTGCGTTCCTTCAGGCACTTCTATGCTATCTGGGACTATTGTGCAGCCCGCAAATAAAAAGACTGTAAGTAAAACTAAATACCGAGACATCGACGAGCTCCTATAAATCCTAGAAAATGCTGCGTTTGAATAAAAGTCAGTCTACAAGCACTGGGTTGTTTAAAAAATACAGTGAAATTTCGATTACAACCCGCCTCTACTTTCATGTATCTCTTTATGAGAAAAAGAAAAACCGAATACCAACAACCAAACATTAGCATTTATACGAATGGACAACCACTGCCGTTCAAACACTATGTCGCTTAAATGAGATAGATCATCCCAACCAACAATTTGTAGAGTATGTACGGTAGGCTTTTGTTCAAAATAAACAGCGGGTTTTAACAATTTGTTAAATTTATCTACGGTGTGAATTATGGTGCTTGGAATTGAACTACGCGTAGATGTCCACGCCGAACATAGATTTAATAGACTCGCGTTGCTGCTGCTTTTCAAAGCTTGTGTATGACGCTATGGCATTTTGAGAATACGTGTTGCCATCTTCACGAATGAATTGTTGGTACGCTTTGGCGTTATCCGTTCCCTGTTCGTCGGGCGCAACAACAATCGCCCTAGCAGACGATTCGCTTTGCCCTTTACTTTGCTGTTCAGGGTCTTTGTTAATTTTAGCGACACGGCCTTGCGAAGGTTCGGAAGACGGTACGGCGAAATTATTATTGATAATCATACAGAGTTAACTGAGGCAAGAATCATACCATTGGGAAGCGAGCTTTAACCTTAAGACTCGCTCCTCTTTTCCCGTTGCTCGATTTATTTATTGTTAGTAATGGGCGCCCAATATTTGGCAGCGTGTCGTTACTCTCTGCCTGGTAATTTTTTCCACGTAACTTTATCGCGCAGATATACAGGTTCTACATTCACAGCATCAGATACTTCGCCTTTACTATGTGCATCTATTGCAAGTTTAAGCATGTATTGCGCGTTTGGAAGTGTGATGTCAGACGCTACCTCACCACATACTTCAGACTTCCAGTTATCAAGCTCCTCGTAGGCAGACCAGCCGGTGCCAGCTGCAATTACAGCCGCGCCGTTTTCTTCTCTAAGTACTTTTAGCTGTTCAATAGCCAATTCGGGCGGACAAACTTGCTCTTCAATGCAAAGTACAAGCCCATTTTGCGACTGAGAGTAAACCGCGAAGTACACTTCATCCATACGCGCATCAGACGCAACGGCAATCAATGCATCTTCATGCTGAGTTTTAGACGCTACTTCAAACGCCATAGCTTCAAGCGTACTCACGCCCGCTACGTTTAAGCCTGTTCCTAACGCTAAACCTTGAATCATTCCCGTCGCTATGCGAACACCGGTAAAGCTGCCTGGGCCTCGACCAAAAGCCAGTAAATCTAGGTCGCCCAGCGAAACCTTTGCTTCTTTTAACACCTCATCGACCATGGGAAGAAGTCGCTGACTATGCTGCTGTGGGCATATCTCGAAACGCGTTATGACGGTGTCTTTGAATTGAAGCGCAACCGAACAAGCTTCGGTTGCGGTATCTATAGCTAAAATGTTCATGTTTATCTCTTATTTCATATAAGCTGAAAACGGGGCTAATGGCGTAATACACGCCTACCGCTTTTTCAGTGCTTTAACTTAGGCTTCATCAATGCCGGCTAAAAATTTTTCCACTTCGTCCAAGCTTCTTGTTCTTTTCATATCTGGCAAGCTTCCGACGAAGGTTTTGGCGTAAGGCTTCGTCACTAATCGATTGTCACATATAACCAGCACGCCTTTATCTGAAGGATCTCGGATGAGTCTTCCCGCGCCCTGTTTTAACGTAATAACAGCTTGGGGAATTTGAATAACACCAAACGGGTTTGCTCCACGTTTTTTTACATCTTCCATACGGGCTTGAAGCAGCGGGTCATCAGGTGACGCAAAGGGCAGCTTATCAATCATCACGCAAACCAAGTCGTTGCCGCGCACGTCTACACCTTCCCAAAACGCGCCTGTGCCCATTAATACCGCTTTTTCATCTGCAAGGTACGCATCCAGCAATGCTTGCTTGGTGGTAGTCCCTTGCACCAGTAGCGGATTATCTATCTCATCTTCTAGCTTCTGCGCAATTTCTCGAAGCATAGCGTGACTAGTAAACAACAAGAAACATCTCCCGCGACTTGCTTTGATTAGCCGTTTGGCTGTTTCTAGCAAAGTTTCGCGCATAGCGTAGCTGTTTGGTTCTGGTAAATAGCGGGGCACGCACAGCATGGCCTGTTCAGGATAATTAAACGGGCTATCTAATCCTAACGTTTCTGCGTCTTCTAAGCCCATGCGGCGCTGAAAGTGATCAAAACCGCCGTTTACCATTAAGGTTGCAGAGGTAAAAATCCACCCGCGCGGCGGCGATGATACGAAACGTCTGAATTTAGCGGCAATTGATAAGGGCGTTAAATGCATAATGAGGTGGCGCTGAGTAGTTTCATACCACAAACTTACATTTTCTTGCTTATTATCGCTTAGCGCATCTAACTGCTCTCTTGCAGCCACAACACGTTCGTACATGTTGTCTAAATCTTTATCGCGGCCAATATGGAGTTTACACACTTCATGCAGTACACCTAGCGCTTCGGACAGCTTGCCCACCTGCATGCGCACGTCGTCACGGTCTAACGCCTCAGCCCAGTTGCCGCGTTCAGCCGTATCCGGGAATAATAACCGTAAGTCAGAGGCAATCATCCTGCATTTGTCAGCCGCTTTATCTAGCTGCCCAGCATCTTTTAGCACTGTTCTAAACAACAGCGTGATATCTTTCGCAATATCGTGAATTTGTCTTGTCGAAAGTGACTCGCCAAAGTAATCGCTGGCAATATCGGGAATTTGATGAGCCTCATCAAAAATAATCGCATCAGCTTCTGGGATAAGTTCGCCAAACCCTGTGTCTTTCAGTGCCATATCAGCAAAGAAAAGGTGGTGGTTTACCACAATAATATCAGCATCCAGCGCCTTTCTGCGCGCTTTTACCAAGTAGCAATCTTCATAATCTGGGCAATCGCGTCCCAAGCAGTTATCCACTGTAGAGGTAACCAGCGGTAAAACACGGGCATCTTCGGGAAGGGTTTTAAGCTCCCCCATATCACCTGTTTTCGTAGTACTAGACCAACGTTTCACTTCTGAAAGCTGACCCAATACCTCTTTTTCAACCAGCGTAGAGTTGCCGCTGTGCTGCGCTACACGGTGTAGACAAAGATAGTTTGAACGGCCTTTTAACAGTGCAGTTTTTCGCTTGCTGCCTAAGGCCTTTTTTACCAGCGGTAAGTCGCGGTGAAATAGCTGCTCTTGTAAGTTTTTAGTCCCTGTAGAAACAATGGCTTTTCCGTCGCTCAACAATGCCGGAGCGAGATAAGCGAAAGTCTTTCCCGTTCCTGTACCGGCCTCTACTATTAAACTACCTGTGGTATCAATAGCGCGCTTAACCGCCTTTGCCATTTCAGTTTGAGCTTCGCGAGGTACAAACCCCTTGATAGCACCTGCAAGGAGGCCATCTGAAGAGAATACGTTATTTATTGTGGGCATGGTTTAAGCGCTGTCATTACTTTTCTACTTTAGGCCGCGCATTATGCCAAAAAGCCTATGGAATGCCCATTAAAGGTTTGCATTTTAGCGTCAGCATTTGCTACCTGACGCCTTTTAGAGTCAAAACAATTGTTAAATTTTTGATGAAAAGAATTTGTCTTCTAGAACAAAAAAATTAGCTTTTTAATCTTAACACTTAGGCGCAATATCCAGCTCGTAAATGTTTATACTCAACTATTAAACGAGGTAATTATGAAAGGTTTACGCTTGATAGGTTTAGGCTTAGTAGGTTTAAGCGCAATGGCGTTCTCTGTAATTGCAGCTGCATCAGACGAAGCACCTGCAGAGCTGGTAGCGGAATTAACTCAGTTCTGCAAAGAAATCGCTGAAGAAGAAGGCACAAAAGGCAAGTCGGAAGACGTATTTGTATTAGAGTGCGTAAATGATGAGCTAGAAGCTGAAGGTTATCAAAAGCTGAAGTCTTTAAACTAATACAATAGTTCGATTAGTATGGAAGCCTTGACGTATGCGTTGAGGCTTTTTTATGCCCTTTTTTACAAAAAGAAAGTATTAAATTGCGCTTACCACGCAATCAACTCCAGTCTACTTACTAAGGTTTATAAGCGCTGAAATGAACTTATCGCCAGTAAGGCTGCAGCTACCCAAACGAGAATTACTCTCCGAGAATTCTCAACGTCGAATCAAACAGTTACCTTGCCACTTGACTTAATAAGTGTGGTCATTCTAAGGTCAAGTTACACTTTATTAATTCCTAACCAAGTTGGCCTCATGAATTTTAACGGTATTTCAGCCTCAGAACTTCCCATATACATCAAAGAGCAAGAAGCGAGAGAACTATCGTGTGAAGGCTGCCTCAACGGAGAAGCACTTGATTTTGACTTTAGCATGGCGTTTCAGCCTCTTATTGACCTGTCACAAAAACGCACGTTTGGTTTTGAAGGATTGGTAAGAGGGCTAAATAATGAGCCTGCTCTCACCGTTATAAGTCAGGTCACAGCTCAAAACGTTTATAAATTTGACCAGTCTTGCAGAGTTAAAGCCATTGCGTTAGCCGCAGAAGCTAAGATTAAAGAGCGGCTAAGTATAAATTTTATGCCCGGGGCTGTTTATAAACCTAACATTTGCATTCGCACCACACTCGCCGCAGCTGATAAATATGGCTTCCCAAGGGAGCAAATTACGTTTGAGGTAGTTGAAGGAGAAAAAATAGCTGACACTGCTCACCTTCAAAATATTATCGATTATTATAAAGAAATCGGCTTTAAGGTTGCTATTGACGACTTCGGCTCGGGCTTTGCCAATTTAGACTGGTTAGCTAAACTCGCCCCAGACAGTATCAAGATCGATATGAGCCTAATTCGTGGCATAGACACAAGCAATAGGAAAACGTTAATTGTAAAGGCACTTGCCGAGCTTTGTTCAGCATTAAACATCGATGTGCTTGCGGAAGGTGTAGAGACCAAAGCTGAACGAGATACATTGGCGGAATTAAATATAGTAAAACAGCAAGGATACTTTTTCTCTCCTCCGCTTTTTGAAACATTTCCAAGCGTACCTGAGAAGAAGTTTAATTAAGTAGGCTTGATTACAATCTAATCCAGCCTGGATCTTACCGTAAAAACGCTGAAAGTTAATTTGAGCAAGGCCGGTTCATCGTTCGAAAAACGCGTCAACCAAATCTGCCAGCGACTCTTCTAACTCTTCTTCAAATGCGTCAATATCAATGTTGAAGCTATCCATGTACTTAGCGGCATTATCACGCGAAACCACGCCGTTTTTTATTTGAAACTCTAACTCAGGTAGTGTTTTGTCATAGCGCGGCTTAATCGTCCATCGTAAGCAATGACCGTGTTTGTCTTTTAGCCGCTTTTTGGCGAATACACAAAACTCTTCGACGTAGTCTGTACCTTGCGGCCCTAGACACCCCGGCTCTATTCTGTACATTACCAGCAGCTTTTTGTATAGCGGAAGTCGAGTTTCCATCATATCTTCGAATAGCTTAAAGATTTGATTATCGGAAAATTTTGAGCAATTTGCCAGTTCGCTTTTGCGGTGAATGCAATAATTGGCATACACCTTCATCCTATTCTGCGAGTTCTGGATCTTTGATAAACAGAATATCCATAATTATTGCAGGGTCCCACTCGCGCATCTCTGCTTCGCACTTGAGCCTAATTTCATCCAATTCACTAATAGTGGCGATTGAAAATGCATCATCAACAATAATGTGGACTAATAAATAAACGTCTCTGCCTCGTTTACTAATACGTACCTCTACATGCTCGTAGGGAACGTCTGCTAAGGTCTTTTTGAATTTTTTCTCGATTACCGCTGAAATAGACTCAGGAGGAGCTTTATTGATCACTTCATTTAAACTTTCGCGCAAAATTTTAAACGGTACAGGAAGCATTGCCGAACCAAGTATAATCAACAATACCGGGTCTACATACGGCGCCCATGTTTTATACTCAGTCGATTCCAACGCGTAAGCTAAAATAAAAGCGAACAAAATAGAGGCGCTCAACACACCATCTATCATCCACGTATGCGAATCAACTTTGACTAAATCAGACACCAAGTGCTTACCTTTGACGCGCATATAAATAGATATACTGAAACAGCCAACTGTCGCTACCACGCCGTAAAACATACCAATACCATATTCAGCAGCATGTCCACCCGCCAACAAACTCTGAACTGAACTTGCAACGGCATACACACATGTGGCAATGATGATAAGCGATTTGAACATGTTCAATGTCGGCTCAATGGCCGTGTAACCGAAGTGGAAACGGTCGTCGTCAGGGCGTTGAACTAGGTTAGCGACTTTTAGCGTTAGCATTGACATAACAAACGCGATCAAAGAGTACGCTGCATCAAATAAAATTGCGCCTGAACTCGTTAAAATGGCAAAACCAAGCGCGACAATGACAAATGCGCCGGCAATATAAAAAGAAAGCGTTAACAGACGCTTTTCTTCAAGGTAATGGAAGCCAATGTCCATGTAAATCACTATAAAATTGAGGTGCGCGGATTCTACTCCGATATTTTGAAAAAAATAGTGCTTCAATCAAAAATATTGCTATTTTTTTAGTCAATTCAGTGATACATAGCGCCTATATAATTTCGACGTAACGCAATGCGTTTTAGGCTCCCTTTTTAAACTATGAATTTAGCCACACATCCTTCTATAAAAAGTTATTTTGACGCTGAAGTGAGCAAGCAAGAAATCGAGCAAGTATTCTCTCGTGGGCTTTCCTATGCGGGCCACTCATTAATGGTTCCAGAGAAATTTAGTTATCAAGTATTGCCCCACCTAAACAATCGGTTTGTACTGTTTAACCAAGGTGATAACTATGAACTTATATCCAATGTTTGCTTACATCGACAAGCTCAACTTCTTGAAGGGCAAGGCCGGGCACGCAGCATAGTTTGTAAACTCCACTGCTGGGGCTATGACAATACAGGCCAGCTTAAAGGTGCGCCCCACTTTAAGGATGCCCCTAGCGGTCAGTTGAAAAAGGAATCACTGTCAGTGTGGAACGGTCTTCTATTTCGAGGGCGATCTCCTAATATGGACTTATCCGCCCTTGGGCTTGAGGACTATCTCGACTTTACCGATTACTTTTACGCCGGTTCTGAAACGTCGGAATATCAATTTAACTGGAAGACATTTATCGAAATCTATCTAGAGAACTATCACGTGTACTCCATGCACCCTGGGCTTCGCCAGTTTGTTAAACCCGATGATTTAGAATGGTCGTTTGGCGATGATTTTTCAGTTCAAAAAGTTGGGCTAGGCGACCAGCTTACCAAGCGCACAACACCGCGTTACAGAGAGTTCCAAGACGCATTATTGGCACGATTCGGGCAAACACTTCCTCGCTTTGGCGCAATATGGTGCTTTTTGTACCCTAATATTATGATTGAGTGGTACCCAGATATTATTGTCGTCAGCACGATTTACCCCAAGGGTGCCGGCGCATGTGTAAACCACGTTGAATTTTATTATCCCGAAGCACTTTATAAAGATATGCCAGACTACTTTGCAGCGGAAAAAGCGGCCTATATGGAAACAGCGGTAGAAGATGAAGAAGCCTGCCTATTGCTAGAAAAAGGTCGACGAGCACTTTATTTATCAGGCGAAGAAGAACACGGTCCCATAGAACCGTTTTTAGAAGCAGGCGTGGCGCATTTTTACGATTGGCTTGCTAAACAGTAGCAGTCTTGGTGCTTTAAATAGTGGTATTTCACAAAAAAGGAGTTTTGATGAACAATTACAAAGGGTCTTGTTTGTGCGGGTCGGTAACTTTTAAAATTGAGGGTGATTTTGACAGTTTTTATCTGTGCCACTGCAAACATTGTCAAAAGGATACAGGTTCGGCCTTCGCAGCCAACCTGTTTTCAAGTTCGGCTATATTAACTTGGGCATCGGGTGTTGACGCTGTAGTCAACTTCACGCTCGAGAACACGCGTCATAGCAAAAGTTTCTGTAAAATTTGTGGTTCAGCCCTTCCGTGTACTCAACTCGGTGACATTCTAGCCGTACCCGCTGGGTGTCTGGATACGAAACTACTGATTAAACCTACTGCACATATCTTCGGCGTAAGCAAAGCTGCGTGGGAAGAAAGCTTAGAAACCATTACAAAATTTGAACGTTTACCGCAATAAACATTGAGTACTCATTCGAAACCTAATGGCTTTATGCTTAACAAAGTTCGCTGCTTGAATAACGGCAGGTCGATTGTTGCTCGCATTCAAAACATTCTCCGCTTAACGTGTTCCGTTTTTGTCAAAAATAGCGAGTAACTTTTTCAGAAAATTCTATAGATCTCACAATTCCGCCTGTCGTCACCCAACCTTTCAAAAAACATAAACCAATGATCTAAAAACATTTTATTGAAATGGCATATGCTGTGAATAACTCCATGTGAATACTCTCCTCCGTTTTTAAGCAGTATGGAGGCCGAAAAACCAAGGAGTTAGATATGAAAAAATTAACAATTGCTACACTAATCAGCGCCGCACTTTCTACTGCCGCGTTTGCCGGCAATGGTATCGAAAAAATAGACACCACATTTGCCGATTTGGATAACGATGACAACGGCTATATTTCACGAGAAGAAGCTGACGACGATGAGATTTATGCGCACTTTTCCAAAATTGATACCAATTCAGACATGCAGCTTTCAATTAAAGAGTTCAATGCTCATGTAACGAAGCACCCTCAACATTTCGATGACGACGTGCTTGCAACGGTAAAATCGATGAAAGAGAGTATGGGTACAGAAGGTACAATGGAAACGGAAGTTAAAGTTGATACTGATGTCGATGAAGTGGTTGCCGCGACGAAAGACAAAAGGCTGACTCACGAACTACGAGCTAAGACTGAGTTGAAGGCTAACGGAAACTTAGAAAAGACAAACGTTGACAAAGTGGCTGAAGATACTGTTGTTCACGATAATACGGTTATCGCAGATGAAGCGGTCATTGCGCGCAGTAAATTTGAGATGATGGACGCTAACAGCGACGGTAAGCCTACTAAAGCTGAAGCCTCGCGAAGTGGTGTAACACGTGATTTTGATAATATTGACGCAAATGACGATGAATTAATTACGCGTACGGAATTTAAGCGTTATCAGAGTAAGTCTGAAAGTAACTCAAGTGATAGTTCTGAAGAGTAATGACTAAGTTGTACTAGCTCAGATTAGGTCTGAGCTAGATTCTTTAGCATCTAACTTTCGGGTGTTGACTTAATCACTTCCTCGATTTCACTGTTACCACTCAAGCGTGCGAGATCGATAAGATAACCTTTTTCTAGCTTATCCAAAGTGTGTCCTTCAAGTCGCGCTTTTACCTCTTCAACATCACCATTGGCAATAGAAGTTTTAAGCGCTGCATGATTATTTAACGAGCGGTCTTCTGTTTTTTCAGCTGAATCATTCACAGTCATAGTCCATCCTTAATTTTCACTTAGTAAAAAAACACTAGTGCTTTTTACCTTTTGTAGTTAAAGATGACACTAAACGATCACACGGTTAAGCAATCCATATCTCGAACTGCCAAGGCGTGATTTTACACACTGAATCAGCTCCGAAGATTTTCTTTTCGTCGCGCTCCCAGTGCGCATACTCACCTTCAAACAATGGTTCTTCAAACGTTACATCAAGCTGCTCATTTGAGAAATTAATCACAACGAACACTTTTTCATTTTCACTACAACGTACAAAACTAAAAACCTTATCCATCTTAGAGTTTGGCACCTGTATCATTCTTGCCCCGTACTCTCCGTTCCCTAGCACGGCTTTGGACTTTTTAATAGCAATTAGCTTGCGGTACAAGTTGCCTATTTCATGTTCTTGCCAGTGTATTGGATCGCGCTCAAAGAACGCTAAACGCTTGGTTTCACCAGCTTCTTGTCCGTTGTGAATGAGCGGCATACCTTCACCTACCACAGACAACGCAATGCAGGCTTCAAGCGCATCACCAAATTGTTCGCGCTGAGTGCCATCCCAGGCATTTTTGTCATGATTACTAACGAAGGTCATTCTGTAAGCGGAGTGAGGCCAGCTGCGTTCGTTCCACGAATAATACTTGCGCAACCTATCCAGCGAACATTGTCCGTGTGCGAGTTCGTGTAGCGTCTCGTTCCAACTCCATGCGTATGTCATATTGAACGCATTTTCGTGAAGATCTCGATTCTCCCATTCAGCCAACATGAAGACTGGTTTGATTGCGCTTAGCGTTTGCACTGCTTGCTGCCAAAAATCGTTGGGGACATACCCCGCTACATCACAGCGAAACCCATCAATGTCGAACTTTTCAACCCAATAACACAACGCGTTAATCATGTATTTGCGAAGGCCAACGTGTTCATAATCAAACTCTATGATATCGCTCCAATCCCACCACGGAGATGGACGAAAATCTCCTTTGTAGTCTTTGGCGTACCACTCGGGGTGCTGTTCAACCAAAGGATTATCCCACGCACTGTGATTTGGCACCCAGTCTATGATGACTTTTAGCGAAAGCTTGTGCGCTTCATCCACCAGCGCTTTGAAATCCTCTTCGCTACCAAATTCAGGGTTAATGGCCAGATAGTCTTTTACTGCATAGGGACTTCCAAGCTCTCCCTTTTTATTCTTCTCACCAATAGGGTGTACAGGCATAAGCCAAACAATATCAGCGCCAAGTGATTTAATGTGGGATAACCCCTTTCTCACTCCTTCAAAATTACCTTGCTCTGAAAACTGTCGTGTGTTGACCTGATAAATAACAGCGTGAGATGACCATTTTGGCTGAAGCACGTTATATCGTTTCTTAGGAACAGGATTGATATCCATATTATCTTTCCTTATCGAGATTAGCGTTTAGAAGAAGAATCTGGTTCTGCATCGCGTTACTTTAGGCTTCAAATTGCAGCGAGCTGGGCTTTTAACTGCCGCAAGCTCGTGGCTTAAAGAATAGGTAAACTTGTAACACCTAAAATTAGTACCCAAATACCGAAAAAAAGTTTTAGACGCTGAACCGAAAATGCTAAAACAACAAACTTTGCAATCGTTCCACCGACTATCGCACCTGCCCCAGCAAACAAAACAACCTGCCATACCACAGACTCGCTTATAAAAGCGTGATACGGCAATGCAGACCACACAGTAAAAGCCGACAAGATAACCGCGCTGGCAATAGACAAAGTTACATTAAACCCTCGAATTATGAGGTAAACAGCGACTAACTCTCCTACTCCTACCGAAAGCCACGCGGTGATAATGCCGCCTAAAAAACCAATGAAAGGTAAAAGCAAAAGATCTTTCGTATGTAAGTCTTTTTTGAAATGGGTACGCTTCATTAGCGGAATAGAAGCAAATATTGCGATTGCTAATAGAATAGAAAAACTACCAAAAGCGATGTGAAGGTTATTGGCCCCACCCCACAAATGCTCTAGAAGCCGTGTACTTTGAGAAGAATACTGAGCGAATCCTATGCCGCATATTGACGAGGGAACCGTTAACATCAGTACACTGGGTAATGCCTTCCAATACTGATCATACTTGTGTTGGTGTTTATAATACGCGGCCCAAGTTAGTGCCCCCGCGGTCATACCACAGCATTGGATGGCGAAACTCGTTGCCACAACGCTTTGCGCAGAAAATGACAGGTAGTTAAAAAACGGAACGAAAACCACGCCACCGCCAGCTCCAGTGGCGTTCGCAAATATAGCACCAATAACGCCAAGAACGCTGAAAAGCCCGAACTCTTTAACAAGCTCAATAGGGGCTGGTTGCGCTAGCAAACTGCCGATCCATAAAAATAAAAGTACTATCAACGCTGTTTTGCCAGCGTTTTGCTTGATGAGAGAAATCACATACGTCCTTAAGGCAGAAAATACGGCAAGTTACACGGCATGACTTTTCTAAGCACGCAGCCAACTAGCACCTGTACAATTTTCAAACTATTGTTATCCCACTACGTATAAGGCTTTACTTACACAGATATCATATACAGCATTTTAAAAAACATGGTTGAAGTATCTACATTTGAGCACCAGGTGCAACTGCATCTTTCGCCAAACCGCTCAGCAACATGGCAACAGACAAAGCACCTTATTGCAGCTTTTGCCCTTTTTATCAGCTCGATAGCTATTGCTTGGTCACTGGCCGGTGCGTGGGTCATATTACCTTTTGCAGGATTGGAGGTCGGGTTGCTGACGCTGGTTATGTATTTAGTTTCTAAAGCAACATACCGCTGGGAGACGCTCTTAATTTCATCAAACAGCATTCAAGTCACTAGCTCGAACGGTATCAGCATAGAATTCTTCCGCCCTGATACGTCCTTGTACTATAAAAAAGACTTGAGCTTAAAATGTGCGCCACAGCTTGTGCTACAAGCCCCTCTGCAGCAATTTGAAGTGGGATCATTTTTAAATTTAGAGGACAAAGAGCGTGTTCATGAATATATGCAAAAGGCGGGGATCGCAGTATGTTCGAATAAGTGGTGGTAATTCGTGTTGCTTTGAAGTGCAACTAATGCGTAAGGCTCCTTATCGTGTATGACACAAAATTAATGATCATTGTGGCTATTTTCGACTAATTAGATATAAGACGCAGCTAAAACGAGTTGCGACCTAATGAGGGTTACACTATGAACTTATACATTGAGTCACTAGAAGGCGGCAATTACCTCGCATCAACCGGTATGGGCGCCTCACGCACCTTGGTTCGCGACAACAAGTCACAACCTAAAACGTTTCACTGTTTAAACGAGATTAGGGAGCATTTTGACTCTCAAGCCTTTGAGAAAGTTTGGCTCCGTCAAAGCACACCGTATGAAGAAATGGTTGGTCAAACCGATCATCCCGGTGCGTTAGAGCTTGAAATTGAGTGGTAGCGACTTGCAGGTGTACTAGCAAGTAAGACCAATAGTTTTCAATGTTCCATGCACCACTTAGCACGTTTTTTGCGTACAACTAATGTGACGTAAATTAAAACGGTATTTTATTGAATTAGAAACAGTAAGAATGGTCTTCTTCTGTAGTTAATAAAATACCTACATGCTAAGGAGAATTGCATGAAAATAAGTAAGTTAGCTATTAAATCTGTGTTTGTGGCTGCCGTGTTAGCCTTGACGGCGTGCGCTTCGATGGGCGACGGAACTGTTGCTGAAAAGCGACAAGCTATTTTAGATATGCAAGATAACGCGCTTGCCCGCCTTTATTCTGAAAAGCCCGATACGCGCTCTCAGGTAAAAGACGCTGCCGGCTACGCCGTATTTACCAATGCTAACATCAACGTATTCTTTGTGGCGGCGGGCACAGGCTACGGTGTTGTAAACAATAATGTAAACGGCGCAAAAACATATATGAATATGGCCGAAGGTGGTGTAGGCCTTGGCTTAGGCGCAAAAGATTACCGAATTGTTATGGTTTTCCACACACAAAAAGCGATGAATCACTTTATTGAAAATGGATGGACCGTAGGTGGTAACGCGGATGTAGCAGCGAAAGCCGGTAACAAAGGCGCATCTGCAGAAGGCGAAGGCTACTTGGGTAACGTCACAGTGTATACTATGACTGAAAGCGGCCTTACATTACAGGCCACTGTTAAAGGCACGAAATTTTGGGTAGATAAAGAACTAAACTAATTCTGCCCTAACTATTTTTAACCATATTAGCGATTAGCGCTCCAACACACCGAAGGCCTCTTGAATGCAAGAGGCCTTTTTATTTTTTCTGCACAACTGCCAGCTACCGCTCTAAATCTTTACAATAAACATATCCCGCGGCTCTTGACTAATATCGCAAAGACTCGCCAATCCAGGAAAATGCTTAGCACTTTTCAGACCTTTATTTGCGTAATATTGCGCAGTGTATACATCGGCTGAGTAAGTATTATTGGACATCCAAACCGCGAGAAGCATTATTGCAAGCCGCCATACAGACTTTTTTATACTAACCATAACGCTTTCCATTCTAGGTATATAAAACCACGTGGTTTTGCGGTGTTGATTTTTTTCGCTGTTTAGTGAGCGTTTACTTGAAAATGCAATGGAACTAAAAGAAGACCACAACCCTGAACTGCGTTTGTTGGGTATTGTTGTTAATCAATTCAATAGCCAAGCAAAGCTTCCAAGAGAGTTAATTGAGACACTTAAGCAGCAAGATTTGCCAGTGTTAGAAAGTTATATAAGTGCCACGGTAAAAGTGAAAGAGTCTCACTCTAAGCGAATGCCGCTGCCTTTTTACTTACCTAAGCACAAAGTGACGAATCAAATTGCGGCTTTATTTGAAGAACTCAATGCGAGCAAAACCTAACGCTAACAAGTTTCGCTAAACATCAATATCAATATGCTTAAGCCCACCCTCGCTGTTACCTCGCTCTTTATCTTTCGAGTTTTCAGCTGATTTTTCGATAATCTCAGTCCGCTTCACGTCTTGAAACTGATCGCTCTCTTCTTCACTGAAATGCTCGGACTTTTTGGTCTTTTGCACTTTCTTCACGCGGTCGTCCGTCTCAATCGGCACTTTTGTGTTGCGAGGCAAAATGGGAAACAGTAGATCGTTGCTCATACGCCCTCCAGAAGTTTGCATTTGTCTCTATAACTTATCGGCAACGAGTTGCCTAAAATTACGGTTCAAAACTAATTCATAACGAATTGTTTTATTATATACACATTAAATTAGAGTTAATGTGCCAAAAGAGTTCACTTTAGCCTTGCAAATCCTAATTCAAAACGCTAATGTTTCAGCCGTTCGAAATTAGGAATTAAAATTTTCAAAATGATTAACTGCGCGACGAAACATCACCATCACCACAAAGCATAACCTTTCAGGTTCGTGCTGGAAGGTCTATGTATCCTTCCAGTGGCGCAGATAAAACAAATTCTCGACCCTCGGAAGGAAACTTCCGGGGGTTTTTCGTTTTAGGCGCAATCAAAAGTTAAAACACAACGTGTAAGGAACGTTTCAATGAGTAACAGCAAAAGACTTCGAATTGCCGTACAGAAATCAGGTCGATTGAGCGATGACAGCATTGCCCTACTGAAAGCTATAGGCATTAAACTCAATATTCGTGATCGCCTGCTGATTGCGCATTCTACGAACCAGCCTATTGATTTGCTTCGCGTGCGTGACGACGATATTCCAGGTCTTGTTATGGATGGTGTAGTAGACCTAGGCTTTATTGGCGAAAATGAGCTAGAAGAGAAAATGCTAGAGCGTAAAGCTGCGGGCAAGCCATTCGAATATGAAGTATTGCGTCGTCTAGACTACGGCGGCTGCCGCCTGTCTATTGCGGTACCTAATGAGATGGATTATCAAGGAATCCAGTCGCTAGAAGGCAAAAAAGTAGCAACAACTTACCCCTACCTACTTGAGCGCTACTTCAAAGAACAGAGCATAAATGCAAAGGCTGTAATGCTACAAGGTTCTGTGGAAGTGGCCCCACGAGCAGGTGTAGCTGACGCTATCTGTGACCTTGTATCTACCGGTGCAACCCTTGAAGCTAACGGTCTTGTTGAAAAAGACGTTATTTTCCGCAGTAAAGCGGTACTTATTAAGCGCGCTGATGGCGAGCTTAGCGACGAGAAAGAAACACTGGTTAACCGACTAATGCCACGTGTTGATGGCGTATTACTAGCAAAAGAAAGCAAGTACATCATGCTACACGCACCAAAAGCGTATTTAGAGCAGGTGAAAAGCCTACTTCCAGGTGCTGAAAATCCTACGGTTCTACCACTTGCTGGAAATGAAGAACAAGTTGCTATCCACGTTGTTTCTACAGAGACCTTGTTCTGGGAAACCATGGAGAAACTTAAAGCCCTTGGTTGTAGCTCTATTCTTGTAATGCCAATCGAAAAAATGATGGGCTAAAAGGCAGGCAATTATGATTACTTGGTCATCTCTTTCGGTAAATGAGAAAAAACAGGCGCTAGCCCGCCCGGCTATGGCCAATAGCCAACAGTTAAAGCAGACCGTGGGCGACATTATCGCCCGCGTTGAAAAAGAAGGCGATGAGGCAGTACTTGATTACACACGTAAATTTGACTGCCCAGACTTAACTAGCCTTGTACTTTCACAAGAAAACATTGATGCTCTTGCTGCGAAGGTAACGCCAGAGGTAGCAAGTGCTATCGATACTGCGTTCAACAACATAAAAATGTTTCACGAAGCGCAAATGCCTAGTGATATCGCGCTAACCACAACGCCTGGTGTTAAATGCGAGCTGCGCTTCACCGCCCTTGATGCAGTGGGTCTTTATATTCCAGGCGGCAGCGCGCCGCTTCCTTCTACCGTATTGATGCTAGGCGTACCTGCATTGGTGGCGGGCTGCGAAAATAAGCTACTTTGTACTCCACCAAACAAAGAACAGCTTATCGCGCCTGAAATTGCGTATGCGGCCAGAAAATGCGGCATCGACAAGATCTTCTTGTGTGGTGGTGCCCAAGCAATCGCCGCTATGGCCTTGGGAACAGACAGCGTTCCTCAAGTAGATAAGATTTTTGGCCCGGGTAACAGCTTTGTGACTGAAGCTAAACAGCAAGTAAGCCAACGTGCTGATGGTGCAGCTATCGATATGCCGGCCGGCCCATCAGAAGTGTTGGTACTTGCTGATGAGTTCGCAAACCCTGAGTTTGTAGCGGCCGACCTGCTTTCCCAAGCCGAGCACGGTCCAGACTCGCAGGCTATTTTGGTGTCTAACAGCGCTACACTTATTGAAGAAGCAAAAGCCGCGGTTGAACGTCAATTAGCAGCCCTATCTCGCGCTGAGATTGCCCGCCCTGCTATGGAAAATGCGCGTTATATTTTGGCTGATTCCATTGAGCAAGCCATTGAAGCAAGTAACGCCTACGCTGCTGAGCACTTAATTGTACAAATAGAGAATGCCCGTGATTATTTGCCAAAAATTAAATACGCAGGCTCTATATTCCTAGGCCCGTGGTCACCAGAATCTGCAGGTGATTACGCGTCGGGCACTAACCACGTACTGCCAACCTATGGCTATGCTAAGAATTACTCTAGCCTTGGATTATTAGACTTTATGCGTCGCTACACTATTCAAGAACTAAGCGCAGACGGCATGCGTAATTTAGGCCCTGCGATTATGGCACTTGCAGCTGCCGAGGGCTTGGATGCACACGAACAGGCCGTTGCACTTCGCATGCAGGCACTTAAGCAAGGAGACGCCTAATGTCGGCACTTATCGATAACTTAATTAACGAAAATTTAGTGCCGCTAAAGCCGTATGAATCGGCTCGTCGCTTGTTTTCAGGTGGTCAAGACTGGCTTAATGCCAACGAGTCACCTTATGCCAACGAATACAGTGTAGATAGCAGCAACTTTAACCGCTATCCGTCATGTCAGCCCGAAGCGGTAGTCAGTGGTTACGCAAACTACGCCGGGCTAGACAAATCGCAGCTTATTGTTACCCGCGGCGCAGATGAAGGCATTGAGTTACTTATTCGCACCTTCTGCACGCCGGGTAAAGACAGCATTCTGATATGCCCGCCTACCTACGGTATGTATGCAATCAGTGCTGAAACCTGTGATGTGGGCGTTAAGAAAGTGCCGCTTAACGACGACTTTAGCCTTAACGTGAATGCTGTATGCGCTGAAGATGACGTTAACGTGATTTTCATCTGTGCGCCCAACAATCCAACCGGTACGCCAGTTGCTCGTGAAGACATTAAAACCGTGCTCAATCACTTTGCCGATAAAGCACTGGTTGTTGTAGATGAAGCGTATATTGAGTTCGATGCCGACAATACGTGGGCAAATGAGATTAACAACTATCCAAACTTGGTGGTACTTCGTACGCTGTCTAAAGCGTTTGCTCTTGCCGGTCTTCGCTGTGGTTTTACACTTGCTCAGGCACCCGTCATCCAAGCACTACTTAAAGTGATAGCGCCCTATCCCATTCCAGAGCCAGTAGCGCAGATTGCTGCACAAGCATTGTCGGCTGAATCGCTAACGTTACTTGAGCTTCAGGTGGCTACCATTAACCGGGAAAAAGAGGCCCTAGCCGAAGCGCTGAATTCTATCGAAGGCTTTGAATTAGTGGGTGATAGACGAGCAAACTTTATCTTATTCCGCTACGCAAAAGCGCAAGCCCTAATGCAGTACTTGGTAAGCCAAGGCATGCTTATTCGCGATCAATCAAAACAGCTTAACTTACAAAACTGTTTACGCGTAAGCATAGGCACTGAAGAGCAAAACCAGCGTTTAATGCAGCTAATTAACGAATTTAAAAATAATGAGGACGCGGCATGAGTCAGCAAGCCATTTTATTTATTGACCGCGACGGTACACTCGTAGAAGAGCCGCCAGTAGATAAGCAATTAGATAGTTTAGAGAAGCTTGTTTTCGAGCCAAATGTTATTCCTGTGCTACTTAAACTAAAGGCAGCTGGGTTTAAACTGGTGATGGTAAGTAACCAAGACGGCTTGGGTACAGACAGTTTCCCGCAAGAAGACTTCGACAAGCCACACAATGCCATGATGGCCATTTTCGAAAGCCAGGGTGTAGTGTTTGACAACGTGCTTATTTGCCCGCACTTCGATGCTGATAACTGCACATGCCGCAAACCAAAGCTTGGCTTAGTACAAGAATACCTACAGCAAGGCAAAGTGGACTTCACTCGTTCGTTTGTTATTGGTGACAGAATTACCGATGTACAGCTTGCTGAAAACATGGGAATTCGCAGTTTTCAGTACAACCGTGAAAGCTTAAACTGGAACGATATTCAGAAAAGCTTGTTAGCGTCTTCACGTATTGCAGAGGTGGTACGTACCACCTCTGAAACCGACATTCGCGTGCGTGTAGATCTTGATTCGCAGGCTAAGTCGACAATTCAAACCGGCATGGGCTTTTTTGACCACATGCTTGACCAAATTGCGACCCACGGTGGCTTCGAGCTAAACCTGACTACCGATGGCGATTTGCACATTGACGATCACCACAGTGTAGAAGACACCGCCCTTGCCCTTGGCGAAGCGCTTAAAAAGGCTCTGGGCGACAAACGCGGTATAGGTCGCTTTGGTTTCGCGTTGCCAATGGATGAGTGTCGTGCGGAATGTATTATGGACATTTCAAACCGCCCACACCTTAAGTTTGACGCTGAATTTAGCCGCGACCAGGTAGGTGAAATGGCCACCGAAATGGTGCCGCACTTCTTCTACTCGCTTGCACAAAGCATGGGACTATCGCTGCACCTTTCCACCAGCGAAGGTAATGCACACCACCAGGTAGAAAGCCTGTTTAAAGTATTTGGCCGTGCGCTACGTCAAGCCATTACGCGCCAAGGTGATGCACTACCAAGTAGTAAAGGAGCCCTGTAATGTCAGTGGTAAACCCCAGGCAGCGACAAAAAATAGTTATAGTAAATACCGGCTGCGCGAACATTTCATCAGTACGCTTTGCCCTTGAGCGCTTAGGCGTTGAAGTGGACGTATCTGACGATGTAAACGTGATAAAAAACGCTGATAAAGTGTTCTTACCCGGCGTAGGAACAGCGGCAGCAGCGATGGCAAGCATTAAGCAAAAAGCGCTAGTGGAAACCCTGCAGTCGCTTACCCAACCTGTGCTAGGCGTATGTTTAGGCATGCAACTTATGGTTGAAACCAGCGCTGAAGGTGGTTTTCAAGGTACAGGCAACATCGACTGTTTGAACCTAATGCCAGGTCATGTGGCTCGCATGGAATCAAAAGGCGTGCGCTTACCTCATATGGGTTGGAACACAGTCTCTCATAAAGAAGAAAGTTTATTTAAGGGCATCCCACAAGATACCTACTTTTACTTTGTGCACAGTTTTGCCGTTCCTGAATACGAGCACACGCTTGCAAGCTGCACTTATGGTAATACGTTTTCAGCAGCTATAAATAAAGACAACTTTTACGGGGTGCAATTTCACCCAGAGCGTTCTGGCGAGGCCGGAGCACAATTACTGACTAACTTTGTGAACCTATAATGATTATTCCAGCGATTGATCTTATTGACGGACGCGTAGTACGCCTTTATCAAGGCGACTACGAGCAGAAAACCCAATACGAACTGGACCCAGTAGACGTGGTTCACGACTATGCCGACCAAGGTGCAACCTGGCTGCACATTGTTGACCTAACAGGCGCTAAAGACACCAGTAAACGTCAGCTTTCACTAATTAAGTCTATGGTCGATACCAAGCGCATGAAGTTTCAAGCCGGCGGCGGTATTCGTAGTGAAGAAGAAGTAGCGCAATTACTAGAAACGGGCGTAAGCCGCGTAGTGATTGGTTCTTTGGCGGTAAAACAACCCGAGCTTGTGAAGTCTTGGGTAGAAAAATACGGCCCAGAGCACATTGTATTGGCCCTTGATATCAATATTAGCGACAGCGGTGAAAAGCTTATTGCTACCCACGGCTGGCAAGAGAATTCTGGCGTAGCCCTTGAAGGCTTGCTTGAAGACTTCGCTACAGTAGGCGCAAAGCATGTGCTGTGTACCGACATTAGCCGCGACGGCACGCTACAAGGTGCGAACACTGAGCTGTATCAAGAAATGGCAGCCCGTTTCCCACACGTTAGCTGGCAAGCGTCTGGCGGTATTGGCAGCATCGCTGATATCGAAGCGCTAAAACCCACAAACGTTGGTGGCGTAATTTTAGGCCGCGCACTACTTGAAGGTAAATTCACGGTGAAGGAGGCTATTGCATGCTGGCAAAGCGCATAATTCCCTGTTTGGATGTACGCGACGGCAAAGTCGTTAAAGGCGTTCAGTTTAGAAATCATGAAATTATTGGTGATATTGTGCCTCTTGCCGAGCAATACGCAAAAGCGGGGGCCGACGAGTTGGTATTTTACGATATCACCGCAAGTTCTGATGCCCGCGTGGTAGACAAAAGCTGGGTAAGCCGTATAGCACAGGTTATTGATATCCCGTTTTGCGTAGCGGGCGGCATTAAGAGCATTGAAGACGCCGGGCGCATTTTGGAAATGGGTGCAGATAAGATTTCGATTAACTCCCCTGCCCTTAATAACCCAGATCTAATTAACCAGCTACACGACGTATACGGTCAACAGTGCGTCGTGATTGGTATCGACAGCTTTTATAACGAAGCAACCGACCAATACGAAGTGTACAAATTCACTGGTGATGAAGCGCGAACGCAAAAAAGCCAGTGGCAAACCATCGATTGGATTAAAGAAGTTCAGTCGCGCGGTGCGGGTGAAATTGTTCTGAACTGCATGAACCAAGACGGCGTGCGCAAAGGCTACGATGTGAAGCAGCTAAAAGCCGTGCGCGATATCTGTGAAGTGCCGCTAATTGCGTCGGGTGGCGCAGGTGAAATTGCCCACTTTACGGATGTGTTTCAACAGGCTGACGTAGATGGCGCGCTTGCAGCATCAGTATTTCACAAGGGCATCATCAATATTGATGAGTTGAAAGCAGAGTTGACCAGCAATGGCGTTGCCATGCGTAAGCGTCACGGATTAACGGCGCAAGCAGAAGGAGTAAACCCGTGATCATTACTAACGAAAACAGCAATAAATTAGCTTGGGACAAAATGGACAACCTACTACCCGCCATTGTGCAAGACGCACTGTCTGGCAAGGTATTAATGCAGGGCTACATGGACCAAGACGCATTGGCGAAAACCCTTGAAACGGGCAAAGTGACATTCTTCAGCCGTTCAAAACAGCGTCTTTGGACCAAGGGTGAAACATCTGGTAACACGCTAGATTTAGTGAGCGTTGCTTGTGACTGCGATCAAGATTCACTGTTGGTACTTGCCAACCCTAACGGCCCGACATGCCACACTGGTGTTGAAAGCTGTTGGTTCGACGGCAACACTCCAGCCTTTACGTTTCTTGCAGATTTAGAGCGTGTATTGGCTGCCCGTAAAGACGCTGACCCTAAAAGTAGCTATACCGCTAGCCTCTACAACAAAGGCATTAAGCGCATAGCGCAGAAGGTGGGCGAAGAAGGTGTAGAAACCGCATTGGCGGCTACTGTGCACGACAAAGAAGAGCTTAAAAACGAAGCCGCTGACTTGTTGTACCACTTAACGGTACTGCTTCAGGCGAGCGATATGTCGCTAAACGATGCACTTGATGTGTTGCGTGAGCGCCACAAGTAATCCGTTGTAAAACTCGTTTATTATTCAAAATGCCCTTCTCGTTTTCTACGCGAAGGGCATTTTTGTATCGCAGAGCTTTGCACTTCATTGCAATTAACATTGTTTAGCCTGCCTAAAAATTGAGCATAAAATAATCCGTCAGTTAAAGAAAACGCGACTAGCGCGGCGTTCCCAATATCCAATCGATCCCTTGGATAGCAACGGTGGGAAACACGGTCGCATGTGACGCACCGCCGATAACATGCAATTGTAGTGTTATGTTTTGATCTGCCTTAGCGATGATTTTACTTGCCAATGCTTTGCTCCCCGCAACCATATCTTGACCCTCGCCAAACTCAGGCGTTTCTAAGCTTCCCACACCAATGTAAACACGCTTGGGCGATTGAGTTTCAGCCATTTCTAAGGTTAGTAAGTAATCGTCATTAAACCACACTGAAGGGCTAACAAGCACATAGTTAGAAAAGGTTTCAGGAGATTGCATGAGCACGTAGCCGCCAAATAGCCCGCCTAATGAATGCCCAATAAAAGTCCGTCGATTGGCGTCTACTCGATATGTAGATTCAATAAATGTTAATACATCTCGTCTAATAAATGACAGGTACTCAGCAGCAAGACCGGTTTCCAGTTTCCAACTATTGGCTATGGCAGGAGTGTAGTCCCTTACTCTACTCTCCACGCCTTTTGATTCTAGGGAATAAGACAACCCCACTATGACCGCTTCTTCCATTTGGCCTACGTTTACTGGCATTCGCATAGAGCCTACGATAATAGGAAAACTGTAAGGCGCATCTGTTGTGTATATTACGGGGTAATCCTTGGAAGGAGATGTGTTATAGCCTTTTGGCAACTGTACAAATAACGTATATTTACGTGCAGTTTCCGTATCTTCTATTGTCACCATTTTGCTTCTAGGTAACGAAACAGACGCTTCAGAAATGATAGGTTTAATGATTGATTCAGCAAAAGCACATGAAAATGCACTTCCGACAAGAATTATTGCTGTTAGAAAGCGAAGCACCGTAATCCCTTAGTGGTTTAAACGGAATGTTATAACGCAGCTAATTTCAATTAACCACTGTTTGCACACCAAGGGTCACTTTTTGACTTCTCTATTTCTCGATTTCTCTTACCACTTGGCCATAAGCCAGCAGCGCGAACAGCCCCGTTCCGCCCACAATATTTCCTAGTAATGTTGCACCAATTAGTGAGAGTGTTTCAAGAACGCTTATTTTATTTTGCAGTGCTAACAAGAAAAGTTCTGTTGAACCGGCTATCACGTGCGTAAAATTTCCTATAGCAATTAAATAAGTAAAAATAACTATCATCAATATTTGAGAATGCTTAACCGAAGGCTTCATCCATACAATAGCGGCAATGATAAACCCAGATATAATGCCGTATGAGAAGGCGTCTGACGGTGATAGCTTGGCATAATGTTCAGAAATAGCGGTCATCCCTTCAACCAGCTCTGGTGGAACAGATTGCAGCGAAAAGCTGAAAAACGCAGCCAAAAAGGTGCCGAACATATTGGCGGCGAAGACAATGCCCCACAAGCGCGCGATGCACACTCCCATGTTAACCGATGGCTTGCTTAGCAAAGGCAGGATAACTGACAGCGTATTTTCGGTAAATAGCTGTAGGCGACCAACAATCACCAGCACGAAACCAACCGTATAGCCCAGGTTTTCGATAACAAACTGATTGGGAGAGTTTGCAAAGAGGTGATGCAGAATTCCTTCAGCAAGAATTGAAATCGAGATGCCAATGCCTGCCGCCACACCAGACCACCACAATGACATCATAGGACGCTGAAGTTCTTCTAACCCTTCCCTGTGGACAATGGCATACAAAGAAACAGAATTTAAGCTCTGATTATCTCGTACATCTTTTTCTTCAGTATGACTAAGGGCAACGCCTTGCTCCCTATGCCCAGACTCCTTCACTTTTTCTGTCACTCATGCCTCCTGCAACTCTTTGCTTAACTAGGACGTTTTCCTCAATTACATAGTATTTGGTCCACGACACAGCTTTTTGGCAGGCATCACCAGACCACCCTATTCGGTTACGTTGATTAAGCACGTTTTTGGTCACAATAATTTTGCCTATTTCAGATATAGCACTCATTTTAATAAAAAAGCCCGCATGAACGCTGTTCACACGGGCTTTGGTTTTATTGACGATAGTTATAATGCTTGCAAAACGTAAAACATGAACTAAGGGTTCAACAAGGTTGGTTGCCCTAACCCAAGCGCATCTAAACGTTCGAACTGGGTATCTTTGTCCCCTACTATCAAATAAATCATTCTATCAGGATGTACATATTTACCGTAAAGGCGCTTTATCTCACCAACGGTTAACGCTTTTACCTCAGCTTCTTGCTGTAAAACGTAATCATTGAGCAAGCCAAAGTCGCTAATTTCGCTAACCATATTCAATTTAGCGCCTAACGTTTCAAACGCCCTAGCGCCAGATTTAAGTGTAAACCCTTTCGTAACGTCTAAATCTTCATCTGAATAGTTTGCACCAAACGCTGCTAATATATCCATGATAGCTTGCGTTGCTTCTAAGGTAACATTCGACCTTACAGCGCTTCGTATGGTGAATTCCCCCGTATATTGATCGCTAGAAAACGACGAACGAATGCCATAGGTGTAGCCTTTGTTTTCACGCAGTTCCTGCATAAGCTGTGAGGCGAAACCGCCCCCGCCTAAACGATAATTCATCACACTGACTTTATAAGCATCATCATGAGTAACATTCGGGGCGGAATGGCCGAAATAAAGCACTGACTGTTTAGCCCCAGGCACGTCATAGAAAAAGACTTGGGCGCTTTCTGGCAGCTTGGGCTCTGGTACCTTCGCAAAAGTAACATCTTTTGGTAACCATCGCGCATTAAGTGGCGCTAGGCTTTTTACAACGTCCTGTTGTTTGATGTCTCCCACAACATGGAACTTTGCCAATGACGGTGTGAAGTATTTCTCGTAATACTTCTTAACATCTTCGAGCGTTGTGTCATCTACAGTTTGCTTATCTCCAAGAACCGTTTGAGCAAACGGATGCGCCTCTCCGTAAAGCAGTGTTTTAAACTCAACCGATGCAATGGCATTAGGGTTCGCTTTTATTTGTTCAATCTGGTTGATTGTATCGTCTTTAGCTAATTCAAACTCTTGTTCATCAAAGCGAGGAGAAAGTATCACTTCAGTGACGAGCTGCATTAAGTCACTGTAGTGCTTAGACAATACCGTTCCGCTAATAGTAATGTCAGTTTCAGAAGCACTGGCCTCCAGAGAAGCGCCTAAAAGCTCAATTTCCTGTTCCAGCTGCTCGGGTGTTTTTTCCGCCGTACCTTTAAGCAAGGTTGCGGCAAGTAAATTGGCGGTTCCTGTTTTACCTTCTGAGTCTAGAAGCATGCCACCATCTAGCTTTAACTCAAACGCGACCAATGGCACTTCGTCATTAGCAATACCTGTTATTTTGATGCCAGACGACAGTGTATTTTGCCAAACCTTAGGTGGTGTAATTTCTATTGATTCACCATAAGCAGGCTCTTTCGTGCGATCAAACGATGACGGAGTACGTTCGTATTCAGCCGCAACTGACGCATCAAAGCTCTCTTCCGCACCCGCGACAATTTGCTCCTCCACTACATTAGCTTCAGTAGAGCCGCTTAACACCAACTCTTGCTGTCCCTTAGGTACAAAGCTGGTGGCCACAAACGGTTTATCCTTAATATAGGTGCTATAAACACGCATTACATCTTGTTGTGAAACGCCCAGAATTTTCTGAACATCTTGGCTGATAAATTCAGCCCCGCCCGCAAAAATTTCGTATTGCGCCAATTGAAAACCTTTACCTAAGACGCTTGAAAGTCCTTGATAAAATTCTGTTTCTTGACCTGCTTTTATACGCGCCAAATCCTTTGAAGAAATCCCGTCTTTCTCAAAGCGGGCGAACGCTTCGTTAACTCCATCTGCAACAGTGTTTAAGTTCACGCCATTAAAGGCCATAACCTGCAGTTGTAGCTGTCCAGCAATCTCAGCATCATAGCCATAAAGATAAACATCACTGGTGAGCTTCTTCTCGTCAACAAGCACCTTGTTCAGCGGAGCATTTTTGCCTTGGCTTAAGTACTGAGAAAGTACTTGAAGTGGATAATAGTCATCGTGATATTCAGGTACGGTTGGCCACACCATAGTTAAAAGTGGCGCTTGTGCAAAATTATCTATATGGAATCGTTTTATAGTCTCATTGAGCTTCGCAGGTTGGGGCGGTAATTTATTGATTTGCTCTCCCGCAGGAATTTCATCGAAATATTTTTTAACCCACGCTTTAGTTTGATTTACGTTAATATCACCCGCGATGGTAAGCACCACATTATTAGGTACATACCATTTTTTGAAAAACTCTTTCACGTCAGCAAGCGTTGCGTTTTGCAGATCTTCTAACGACCCAATCACTTGCCAACTATACGGGTGCCCTTCAGGATAAAGGTTTTTATCAATCACATATTGATTGTGACCATAAGGGCGATTATCCACACTCTGGCGCTTTTCGTTTTTCACCACTTGCTTTTCTTTAGCGAGCACAGGATCTGTCACGGTATTAATGAAGAAACCCAACTTATCGGCCTCAGCCCAGATCATTTTTTCTAAGGCATCAATAGGGACCGTTTGGTAGTAATTGGTACTATCACGACTCGTCGATCCATTTGCACCAGAGCCACCAATTTTGGCGCTGAGTTTATCAAGACCGCCTTTTCCTAAATTCTCTGATTCGAGAAAAAGTAAGTGTTCGAATAAGTGTGCAAAACCCGTTCGCCCTTCCTTTTCTCTGGCTGAGCCTACGTGGGCAGTTAAGGCGACAGCTGCAACAGGGTCAGAGCTGTCAACGTGCAGCACAACAGTAAGCCCGTTATCCAGGGTAAAGCGCTCGTAGTCTACGTTGAATAATGACGTATTCGAGGAAGCGGTAGTTGTATCCGCATTAGAGTTCGCTTCGCTAGTTATGTTGGTAGCTGTTTGTGCATTTTGAGGGTAATTGGTGTTATGCGTACACCCTATCGATACTGAACTTAGCGCTATTACAGCGATTGCAGTGTACATTCTTGTTCGTTTGAATGTTTTAAGCATTGTTTTATTCTTTGCCAATCAAAAACGTAACAAGTACCACAAGTGCACCACCAGTGCCATGACATTCCTTTTTCGGTCATTTTTAGCATGCCTAAAGAAGCAGCGTTCACTTTTTACAGAGAGAAAAATAAATACATGATTTTTATGAGCTTTATTGCTTTTTATCAACACTCAATACCCGGCAGCTAGAGCAAACTTAATTAGCTACCGACATAGTTCGTTACATTTTCCACACCTCAATTTTGAACAAATTAGGTAATTTACAATCTACATCTATTACACAAGCCATGTCGTAATAAAACTTTGAACTAACGAGCAATCTACGAAAAGTGAGAACCGAAGCCGTGTTAAATCTAAAACAGAGCGTTAAGAACAACCTGCCTTTCATTTTATTTATGGTTTTGCTTTTCTCGTTTCGAAGCAGTGTTGCTGATTGGTATTATGTTCCTACAGGCTCTATGGAGCCCACCATTCAAGTAGGCGACCGCGTAGTGGTTGATAAATCAGCCTACACGCTAGAATTACCGTTCACAGACGTTGTTGTCGCGAAAACTGGTAACATCAATCGCGGTGACATTGTAATCATTGACAGTAATGCAGCTGAAACCAGACTCATTAAACGTGTGGTTGCCATTGAAGGTGACAAGGTCAAATTAGAAAACAACGTACTTTTTATCAATGGTGAAAAAGCAACGGTAAGCGCCAAAGATCACAATCTTTATTCCGAGGAGATTTTAGGCCAAACACGAACCATAGCGCTTAACCCATTACCTAGCCCTGCGAAAAACTTTAACTTGGTCACTGTACCTAGAGATCACGTGCTGGCAATGGGGGATAATAGGAACAATAGCGTTGATTCTCGTTATTATGGCTTCATTCCAATTGAAGAAATTCAGGGCAAAGCCAACGCTGTTGCATTTTCACTAGATCCGGACGATATGTATTTACCGCGAAAAGACAGGCTTTTCACTTCTCTTTATTAGATGTCGAGGATAAATTCTCTTTACATTAGTGCAAATAGACCTTTACCTACGCTCAATTTTTAAACACCCGGTCACTGGTCAGATCAGCTGCGTTTACCATCAAAAGTTATCTACACGAAAAAGTAGGCACTATTTTTAATACCTAAAATACTACCATTTGTGCGTTTCTGTTTCTTATCAGAACGCACGGGTTTTATTCCACTTTTTTATTTAGTCTTGTTGTAGAAGCATTGTCCCAAGGCTTTTACGCTTCGCAATAATACCCTATTCCCTTATTTCAAATTCACATTAGTAATACTCGGTTTACACACTTTGTAACCAAGTGTCACATCTTTCGTGTTTTACCCTATTGCAACTTAAGTATTAGGAGTGCTATTGATAAATCTGCAACATCATCGTGTTGCAAAAACACACAACAAGTAAAATGGAAATAAGGAAATAACAATGAAACAAGGTCGTAAAGTAAGTGCAATTGCAGTGGGATTAGCACTTTCAGGATTAACCTCTCTATCTCCTGCGTATGCACAGCAAGCTGACGAAGAAGCAGCCAACCTTGAACGAATTGCAGTCACCGGTTCTCGTATCAAACGTACAGATATGGAAGGCCCTTCACCTATTCAATCAATAGATGCAACAATGATTGAAGGCATGGGCTATGAAAACCTTCAACAACTACTCGAGCGTATGCCGGCCACAGGTGCGGGTACCTTCTCGACGCGCAATAACAGCCAAGACTCTACAGCCAATGGCGCGGCAGCGGTATCCCTCAGAGGTATGGGGCCAGATGCAACGCTTGTTCTAATAAACGGACGTCGCGTGGCAATTAGTGCCTTTGCTGAAAGTATCACTAACTCATTCGTTGATATTAACTCTATTCCTGTATCCGCCATCGAACGTATCGATATCTTAAAAGACGGCGCCTCTGCGATTTACGGCTCAGACGCTGTTGCAGGTGTAGTAAACGTAGTACTGAAGAAAGACTACGAAGGTCTAGAGATTAATGCAGGTTATGGTGGTACAACAGGCCCAAGCTATGATGAGACCACCGCCAGTATTCTATGGGGCTCTCAAAGCGAAAAAAGCAGTGCTACAGTTATCATCGACTATTTCAACAACAGCACGCTCGGCGCTGACGAAATGGGTCGTTACGGTACAGCCAACCAATCTCCTTATGGCGGTATGGACTTCCGTTCGTCACGAGGTTACCCAGGCTACTTCTACGTAGACGGCGTTAAAACTATCGACCCTGACTGTCCGGAAGACAGCGCAACGGCGTCAGGCAGCTGTCTGTTCGATTATGGCCCATTTGGTTTAACCATACCGGCTTCTGAGCGCGTGGGCTTTATTGGTCAGTTCGACTATAAAATTGGCGACGAAACCACAGCATTTATGGAAGTTGCAATGCAGCACAATACGTCTGAAGCAGGCGGTGCAGCAACACCTCTTGATGAAGATGCTGGTTTAACCGTTCCGGGTACGCATCCTGATAACCCGTTTGGACAAGACATTGAAATTGGTCGCTACCGCCCTGTTGATGCAGGTGCCCGTCGCTGGGATATCGAATCTGACACCCTTCGTTTAGTCGCAGGCCTTCGTGGCACGTTCAATGATTACGATTGGGAAGCATCTGTACAAAAAGGCCGCAGCCGTTCAGAACAAAGTGGTGATCAGTCACAAGGGTGGGTTCGCGTTGACTGGCTTCAGGAACAAATTAACCTTGGTAATTACAACCCGTTTGGTGGCGTTACTAACCCACAAAGTGTAATTGATGATATTACTACTAGCCTTGTGCGCCGTGGTGAATCTCGAATGACCAGCGTTGACGCTCACATTACCGGTGAAGCATTCAGCTTCGGCGACGATGTTGTCATGATGGCAGCAGGTGTTGAATATCGCGAAGAGCAAGTATCTGACGTTCCTGATGTTCAGTTCCAGCGCGGATTAATCTTCGGTACAGAATCGGTTTCTGCCTCTGCTGAACGCGACCAGTATGCTGCATACTTAGAGCTATCTATACCTTTAGCTGAACAGCTTGAGCTTCAACTAGCTGGCCGCTACGACCATTACAGTGACTTTGGTAGTACAACTAACCCTAAAATAGCATTACGTTGGGCGCCAAGTGATGAAGTAACCGTGCGCGGTTCATGGGCTCAGGGCTTTAGAGCACCGTCTCTTGCACAAGTTGGCCTTGGCCCATCACAGAAAAGTGTTTTCTTCGTAGACAAATATCGCTGTGATGCAACAGGTCAAGATTGTGAATCGTTGGATTACAATATCGAGTTTGCGGGTAACCCTAACTTGGATGCAGAAGAGTCAGAATCTTGGAACGTAGGAGTTATCTACGCACCTATTCAAGAATTAGGCCTGAGCATTGATGTATGGAGTATTACGCAGGATAACAAAATTGATGAGCAGCAATTCGGTTTAGTTTACGACGCGGAATGTAATAACCAAGACAGCACAATCTGTGTTCGCTTAGATCCGCAGCCAGGCGAGTCATTAGGTGTAATTCAAAAGATTTTCAACACCTACCAAAACGTATCATCTCAAGAAGCGTCTGGTGTTGATTTCAGCGCTAACTACCGCATGGAGTTGCAAGAGTTCGGTAACGTACGCTTTAACCTTGATTGGTCTTACATGAACGAGTTCGAAAAAGACGGTCTTGAGTACACTGGCGAATATGGCTATCCAGAACACCGTTGGTTATTCGGCACAACCTGGTCTAAAGGTGCGTTCGATGCCAACTTGAACATTAGCTTTGTTGGTGAGTTTGAAGACACGCCTGACATTGATTTCGACGGTGTGTTGGACTTTGAAGAAAATACCTCGAGAACGGTTGATTCTCAAATGTTGGTGGACTTGCAGTTTGGTTACAACTACAGCGATAACCTTCGCCTTGTAATTGGTTCAAACAACTTGCTTGACGAAGAGCCTCCGTTTGCTATTGGTGATGGTGATGGCGACTTGTACGGCTATGTAGGCGGCGTGCACAACCCGCGTGGCCGCTTCGTATACTCTAAACTAACTTACCGCTTCTAAAAGCCTTTAAAACGAAAAAGCGCTCAACGGCATTGCTTCACAATGGTATGCCTTGAGCGCTTTTTTTCATTCATGTATTAATGTGTGTTTAGAAAAAAAGATATTCAAAGAGCACCGTAGTGAGCCATGCGAGAATCACAGGCAATACAATCATCACATAAACCATTACCTCCGAGCCTACTGTTTCAGAACGCCAAGCGTCCATCATCTTTACCTTAAATCTACTCTTCAGTAAAAAAGTGTAGAAAATTATTAGTATCAATAAAACTAGAGTTTTTAGCATATAATTTATCAACTAATTTCTATGTTCTGACCTGCTCTAAAACTACAGACTTCTAAAAGCGTATTTAATTTGCAAGGTTTATTCGTCTGTTGTTTCCTCATACTGTGAATCGACGGCATTACCAATTGCCCCCCCACCAACTCCTAACCCTATGGTTCCTGCTAATCTTCCTACACTGCCGATAGGGTTGAAAAAGCCAGTGCCAGCCCCTGCTAAACCAGCTGACCAAAGTGATTTAGAACTAGCGCCGCCGCCTCCAGCTATAGCCGCTCCATAAACCCCTCCAATAGCTCCAGCAAAAGCGCCTACAACGTTAGCGAGCCATGCCCCATTAACTTGCTCTAGCTCTTCTTGAGCAAGTTCATTTGAATGTAAATGTGTTTTGCTTTCCATGGTACTTCCTTATATTTAATAAATTTAAGACTTTTCCGACACTGTATATTTCCAAAGCGAAAACTGTGCCGACAAAGCCACTATATCTGTAAAGATAAGAAAAAAGACCTGTCCCACATGCCTGATTAACAGCCACCTTTAGTAGTTTGATGAAATTTAAATCTTGTTTCGCATTTAACTCTCTAGTCTCGCATATAAAAAATGCCAGCTAAGCTGGCATTTTTCTATATGTATTTGCTTCTTTTGCAACGCTTACAATCCGAAATGAATGAGCACCAAATTACCTATTGCTGCACACAGCATAGCAAGGAAAGTCAGGATCATGCCCGCGAAGCGCTGCCAGCTAACGCCTGAGTGGCGACCTAAGCCATAGGCATGTAATACACGGCCAAATAACAGTGCGCTCCCCAATGCGTGAACAGCCCACACTTGGCCAGTATTGGCTTCAAAACACGCTATCATAATAAGGGTGATGGGTACGTACTCGCTAAAGTTGCCATGTGCTCTTGTCAAACGACTCAGGTCTTCGTGACCACCATCGCCAATTCCCACTTGGTGGCGACGTCTGGCGCCAATGACTAAAAACGACAAATACAGGTAGCAAATACCCAGTAAGCTGGCGTAAAACGCCGTGATTGGCAAAACCATGGTGTACTCCACATGTTCTAGTTATATCGCGCTGTATTAATCAGCGCTTAATTCAACATTCATGGTTGTCATTAAACGTTATCCGCTAATAAGTTACAAGCAACAAAAAAGGCCGCCTAAGCGACCTTTTGTTGACGTTGTTGGCAATTAACCTAAACGTTCAGCAAGTTCAGCACTCACTTCTTCAACTGGGCGCGTACCGTCAAGCTTGTGGTACTCACAGTTTCCAGCTTCCGCTTCAGCGCTGTAGTAGTTCACAAGCGGCTTTGTTTGCTCATGATAAATCGCAAGACGCTTGCGCACTGTTTCTTCTTTATCGTCATCACGAACGATAAGGTCATCGCCTGTTTCATTGTCTTTACCTTCCACCTTTGGCGGGTTGTAAACAACGTGGTAAACGCGACCTGATGCAGGGTGTACACGACGACCACCCATACGTTCTACGATTACATCATCAGGAACGTCAAACTCGATGCAATGATCAACAGTGACACCTGCTTCTTTCATTGCGTCAGCCTGAGGAATAGTGCGAGGGAAACCGTCTAACAAGAAACCGTCTTTACAGTCATCTTGTGCAATACGCTCTTTTACTAGGCCAATGATAATCTCATCAGATACTAGTTTGCCTTCATCCATTACACGCTTTGCTTCAAGGCCTAGCTCTGTACCTGCTTTAATTGCAGCACGAAGCATGTCGCCCGTTGAAATTTGTGGAATGCCATATTTGCCCATTAAAAACTGAGCTTGTGTGCCCTTACCCGCGCCAGGAGCGCCGAGAAGAATGATTCGCATGAGTGCGTTCTCCGCTTATGATTTTTAAACTTTTTACTTCGGGCACTTTACACATTCAACACTGGGGTGACAAGTGTAAGCAGTACCGTAAAGTTAATCTTAAGACTAATGGCGAATATATGTTCAGCTTATAGGCACTTTTGTAAATTTGCGCCTACACCCATTCAGTAACTCATCTTATTTAAGATGAATAAGCTAACTCTTAATATGATTAACTTGAAATTTTAGACCGCCAAAATATAGCACAATAAAATGGCTAAACTTACTTTTGTTAGTCGTAGAAATAAAAAAACGGGCATTACGCCCGTTTTTAAATGTAAACCTAATGGTTTATTGCTTTATTTAGCTAACTTCATTAGCAGTGTGTTCAAGTTCTGTACAAAACTAGATGGGTCTTTCAAGCTCCCCTGTTCTGACAGTGCAGCTTGATCAAACAATACGCCTACCCACTGATTAAACAGCTCTTCATCTTGGGTATCCGCCAGCAGCTTCACCAAGCTATGCTCAGGGTTAAGTTCAAAGTGATACTTCACGTCTGGCACGGTCTGCCCTGCTGCCTGCATAAGCTTCATCATTTGCGTAGTCATGCCATTGTCATCTGCTACGATGACCGCAGGTGAATCTGTTAAGCGATGGGTAAATTTAACGTCTACAACCTTATCGCCAAGTGCAGTTTTAGCTCGCTCAAGAACACCTTCAACTTGCTTTTCTGCTTCTTCTTGCGCCTTCTTAGACTCTTCGTCTTCTAAGTCGCCTAAATCTAAGTTTCCTTTCGCAATTGAGACAAACTGCTTCTCGTTAAACTCAGTAAGGTGAGACATTAACCATTCGTCAATGCGTTCGCCCATCAATAGCACTTCAATTCCTTTTTTGCGGAAAATCTCAAGGTGAGGACTAGACTTGGCAGCTTGCAAGCTATCTGCTGTCACATAATAAATCTTATCCTGACCTTCTTTCATTCGCTCAATATAGTCAGCTAATGATACGGTTTGTGCATCAGACTCACCGTGTGTAGAAGAGAAGCGTAACAAGCCAGCAATTTTCTCGCGGTTACTGAAATCTTCAGCCGGCCCTTCTTTTAACACATTGCCGAATTCATTCCAGAACGACTGATATTTTTCATTGTCGTTCTTCGCCATTTTTTCAAGCATCTGTAATACGCGCTTAGTACAACCTTGGCGTAGCGCTTGCGTTATCTTATTGTCCTGTAGAATTTCACGAGACACGTTAAGCGGAAGATCATTGCTGTCTAGCAAACCTTTAACAAAACGTAGATAAGTAGGCATGAACTGTTCGGCGTCGTCCATAATGAAAACGCGTTGAACGTAAAGCTTAAGACCATGACTTTGGTCGCGATTCCACATATCAAATGGCGCTTTAGAAGGGATATACAATAAACTTGTATACTCTGTTTTACCCTCTACTTTGTTATGCGCCCATGCAAGCGGATCAGCAAAGTCATGAGAGATATGCTTGTAGAATTCGTTATACTCGTCATCAGTAATCTCAGACTTTTCACGAGTCCAAAGCGCGGTGGCTTTGTTTACAACTTCCCATTCACCAGGCTGGCCTTCAATTTTTTCGCCATCAGGGCCTTCACTTTCAGGCACTTCATCTTTCCACATCTGCACAGGAATACTGATGTGATCAGAATACTTACTTACGATAGAGCGTAAACGCCATGCATCAGCAAATTCTTTTTCGTCTTCGCGTAGGTGAAGCGTAATCTCGGTGCCGCGTGTAGGCTTGTTGATTTCGGCAATCGTGAATTCACCTTCACCGTCTGAAATCCACTCAACACCTTGCGATGCATCTGCACCAGCAGCACGAGTTCGCACCGTTACTTTGTCAGCTACGATGAACGCAGAGTAAAAGCCAACACCGAACTGGCCAATGAGTTGTGAGTCTTTAGCGCTATCGCCAGAAAGTTTGCTAAAGAAGTCTTTAGTGCCTGACTTAGCAATTGTACCCAAGTTCGCAATGACTTCATCGCGAGTCATACCAATACCGTTATCGGTAATGGTGACGGTATTTGCTTCTTTATCGACGCTAAGCTTTACGTTTAACTCGCCATCGTTTTCGTAAAGACTGTCATTTTCTAGCGCACGAAAGCGTAACTTATCCGCAGCATCTGCCGCGTTTGACACTAACTCACGTAGAAAAATTTCTTTGTTTGAATACAAAGAGTGAATCATCAGATGAAGAAGCTGTTTTACTTCTGTTTGAAAACCGTGGGTTTCTTTTTGGGCTGCTTCAGCCATAATCCAATATCTCCTCGTTGAATGGATCACGTTTGATGTTAAACAGGTAAGGTCGCTCAACGCACTTTTCAACGTTTAGAACGAAAATTTATTTTTTATAAGGAGATTTATCTTCAATAAAGTTTGATGTTGAGTATTTTGTGGGCGAGCGATAAGAGAGAACGTGACGTAGGCCCGCCAGATGCGGACCCACGTTGAGTGTTTTAATTACTAAGAATGGGTATACCCCAATTTACAGTACTATAGTTTGCGGCGACCCGAAAATGCGTGGGTGAGAGTATTACCATCAATATACTCGAGCTCTCCCCCAACCGGCACGCCGTGGGCAATTCGAGACGCATCAACGTTATGGCTTGCACAAAGTTGAGCGATATAATGTGCCGTGGCCTCCCCCTCTACAGTCGGGTTTGTGGCGAGGATAACTTCATTTATCCCACCTGCGGCAAGACGAGCCTCAAGCTCAGTAAGACCAATTTCTTCTGGCCCAACGCCGTCAATAGGAGACAAATGACCCATAAGCACAAAATACTGCCCCTTGTAACTTAAGGTTTGTTCGATTGCTAGTACGTCTTGTGGGCTTTCAACAATGCATAACAAGCCACTTGCTTCTCTTTCAGGGTGACGACAAATGTCACATAGCTCGTCTTCAGTAAATGTTCTGCAGCGCTTACAATGATGAATATGCTCCATGGCATTGTGTAATACGTTGCTTAAATCAATTGCCCCAGTGCGATTACGCTCTAATAGGTGGAATGCCATACGCTGAGCGCTCTTGTTGCCAACGCCGGGAAGACACGTTAGTGCCTGAATTAATTCTGAGAGTAGCGGACTGAACTTCATAGTATTTACTGCTTTGGTGCTTTTTCTTTTTGATTCGAGCTTTCGCGGTATTTAATCACGTTCCGCTTTGCTTGGTCGAGCTTAACTTCATAAATGTTGCCCCCAAATAACCCCTTGTACTCTTCATCGGTGAAAACCAGCGTGTTGTCGTCATAAAACGTCACTGCCTCTTTTTGTGTGACTACGCCTAAATCAATACGCGACACATCGCCACTGAAGAAGTTATCGCCTTCAAAATTTTCAAATAACCACAGGCTTGTTGAATCTAACAGCACCAGTTTAGTCCTATCAGGGCTTATTGCAGCCGATGTGATCCAGCATAACTTTTCAAGGGTGGTACAGGTTTTAAATTCGCCGATGAGCTGTGCGTCAAAGTTAGCGGCATGATCCCCCACCTTATACAACTTGGTGATGCCATCGAAGGGTTTTGTTCTATTTTTTGTAAACAGGTAGAGGTTACGCTTGTACTCTACAAACGCTTCCAAATCGTAGTTCTTGTCTTTCGGTTTTACTTTTCCTTTTCCCATTTCCGGGTAAGTAAACTTAATGATTTCTGCTTCTGTGGTATCGGTTTTTATGTCAATGGGGTTTTCAATTTTATAAATCGTTAACCAGCGTCGCTTGTTGTCATTGTTGCCGAAGTCTCCCAAAAAGAAATGACCGAAACTGTTTTGTGTCATGTCTTCCCAGTCGACGTTTTTGGCATTTGTAACTGTAACTTCCCTCTCAATAGTTCCATCTTTATTGAGCATATAAAGGATGGGTCCATCGCCACTGTCGTTAATGGCCCAAAGCCTTTTGTATTTATCGTATTCTATACCTGAAATTTCCTTAAGCTTCGGGTCGACCGTTACTGTTTTCATTTTAAACAGGTCGTGAATACTCATAAAAAACAACACAGTTGCGATGGGTAGTAAAATAACCGTGGTGATAACTAAGCCTTTCCTTAGCACTACTAAAACCTCTATTTTAACGAGTTAACTTTCGCGATTAGCGGTTAACTGAACACGTTGAGTTTTCTGAAAGATAAAAAACGCAATGATACAACGATCATTCAACTATTTGGGACACTTTTTCTACGGAACAACGGTTAAATGAGATTTTACAGTTAATGTCGATGAGTTGGGCATGCGCTCAATATTTGTAATCTGTGTATCAGCCCATAATTATCAACGTATCATGCTGAAAACAAGCCTAACCTTTATCAGTAAGTAGACGTTGACGTCCATCTTTATTGAATACGGTTTCATCGTGCTTTATGAATTTTTCAATGATTGACTGCTCATGGTCAGTAAATGCAGTTTCAAAATTTTGGTGACCAACGCTCACTGTAGCTTTTTGCCCATTTGCTAACTTTTCGTTAGCCAGCGCTAACTGACTAATGAAATCATTTAACGATATCCGATTGTATGTAAAGATCCCGGGCTTACTCAATGATGCAGGTGTGAGTAAGTCATCATGTTCAAGCATAAAGGCGTGTTTGAAAATTGCTTGAGACTTTGTGAAGCAGGCAGTAGGGCTGCGCAGAGTAGCAGCTTCTGGAAGCGCTTTAATACGGACGCTCTGACCATTGTCTGCGGTTTGCCAAGTTACACCACACACACTAACACTAAATGCATCCACCTGATTAGCAGTTTCCTTTCGCGCTAGCGTTGAGACGGTATCCAATGCTTGAAGCTCAGCAAGAACTTGAGGTAAAGACGTCATTGAGAGCTTTTCAATTGTTATCTTTCCCGTGTTGGACTGATAAGTAACCTTCAGCGTGTTCTCTAGATAGTAGACTTGGCCTGTGTCCTTCCAAAGGGATACAGCGGTATTATTGATAGACGGGTTTTCGACGGCACAATCGCGTTGGGCCTGAAAGCGTTTTAACATTTTTGCTAACACAGCGTCCTCCCTCATTTCGAACTGCCACATTCTATTATTTGTGTTCCTTTGCTATGCGCAAGCTAAATGACTGAATGTGACAGTGTTTTAATGTTACGGAAGAAAGGCCTGGTTGAACTATTGCTAAAAATACTTATTTAAAACTGATAGCACGTTAGATTTTACGTGCGTATACCGACACCACAAACGTTAATGATAACTATTATCATATTGTAAAGTGTGCGAGAATGGCAGCATGGCTTGATGACTAAGTAAGTAGGAAAACGAATGCGAAATCTTATAAACGCAACCGTAACCCAAGTTCACCATTGGAATGACACTCTGTTTAGTTTCAAAACAACGAGAGAATCATCTTTTCGTTTTGAAAGTGGTCAATTCGTTATGATTGGTCTTGAAGTAGATGGTAGGCCACTGATGAGGGCCTACAGCATCGCAAGCCCAAATTATGATGAGGAATTGGAATTTTTTAGTATTAAGGTGCCAGATGGTGCGCTTACTTCTCGCCTTCAAAATATAGAACCTGGTGACCAGGTAATGATTAATGTTAGGCCTACAGGTACGCTCGTGCCTGGTTTCTTGTTACCCGGAAAACATCTTTATTTGCTCAGCACTGGTACAGGTCTAGCACCATTTATGAGTATTATCAGAGATCCTTTCATTTATGAAAGCTTTGAAAAAATTATATTAGTTCACGGAACGCGGTGGCGCTCTGAACTTGCCTATCAAGACGAAATTGAGCACCAACTTCCTAACAACCCTTATTTCGGTGACGAAGTGCGTGAGAAACTCATT
This sequence comes from Alteromonas sp. MmMcT2-5, assembly GCF_022348315.1. Lineage (NCBI taxonomy): Bacteria > Pseudomonadati > Pseudomonadota > Gammaproteobacteria > Alteromonadales > Alteromonadaceae > Alteromonas > Alteromonas sp. MmMcT2-5. The sequence continues at coordinate 67,784 of NZ_JAKRFB010000009.1, forward strand.
TACTATCCTACTGTCACGAGAGAAAGTTATGAGAAAAACGGTATCGCTCACGAAGGACGGATAACGAAGCTAATTGAAAGCGGAAAGTTGATGGATGATATAGGTATGCCTGAATTAGACACTGAAAATGACAGATTCATGCTATGTGGCAACGACAACATGCTACAAGACCTTATGTCTATGCTAGACGACAAGGGCTTCTCGAAAGCTAACTCGCGTCGTCAGGGGCATTATGTAATTGAACAAGCATTTATAGAAAAGTAATGCGCAACGCATTTGCCTGACCATCGGCAACATTTTAAGTTTTCAATAAAAATCGCCGGCGTGTTGCCGGCGACTTTCTATGATTTCACTCGCAAAATACTTGCAAGCTGTATCGCTTCTAGCTTTACATAATTATTTAAAACGGCATTTTGAAGCCAAATGAGGCTTCGTTGCTGATGAGTGCTGATTTGCGGTATTTCGCGGCTTGTAGCGTTATTGACATTGTTTTCATCACTCAATATTACTCTTTATTACTTAACTTTTGGCCCCTATTTGACCCCATATATTACCAAGAGCCGGAGCTTACTTAAGGGAACAGATATTATCTTTTTTTGAAACCCATGACTATTACAAGTTTTATCTACGCCCCCACGCTGAAGAAAAGGACGCACTTGTTGATTCAGGTTCATTTGTAGGTTTCCTAATTTTTACCATCATAGGAAATGGAAAATCCACTCCTAAAAGTAACGCTTCTCCCTGCCCTAGAACTGGTAGAAAAGAAGCGGATTTTTGGTCGATTGAACCGACAGCTTTCTTGACGATGTCCTGATCTAGCTGGTTAGTGAGTCTGTGCACGATCATTGTACCTACCTGACTTAAAACATCTTCTGGAATGTCTCTTGGACGCTGCGTTGCTATTGTTACATTAAGGCCATATTTTCTGCCTTCTTTAGCTATATTACCAAAAGCATCTAATTCTACTCTACTCGTTTCATCACCAATTTTCTTATTCAAAAATTGGTGCGATTCATCAATGAAAACTAATAGAGGATTTTCTTGGGAGATTACTCCGTTTCGAGCTAGGGAAAGTAACTTTCTACCTATTGCATTTACTAATACCTCTCTAGCATTCGCTTCAAAAGGCACTGAAGATAAATCAAGCCTCAATATTTCGCTGTTTGCAGACGCTGCTAAAGAATCTAATAAACTTGGTATCGTATTTAATGAAGGATCACAATCAATCATCCAACGAAGGTGGTTATTTTCTGACATTGCTTTTATTCTTGATAACAGATTTAAACAATGTCCAACATCGTTATCAGCCTTTGCTCCCCACTTGGTTGTGTCTGGAGCACGAGCATTACCAGCAGAAGGCCATACACACTCATTTATAATTTGATCAGCTAAGAGGCTAAACCTCCACGGTATCTGATTGATCCGTCCAGATATGCTCTGAATTGCAGTTTCTATCGGAGCCTTAAGCTGCTCTGCTTTCACCAATAGATAGTTTGATGAAATTGGCAAGCCATGACTTGGATTTTGATAAAATGAGGTGACTACTTTTAGGCTCTGAATTGCAGACTCTAATTTAGGCGATTGACTTTGGGCTGAGGGCCGCAACAAAGCACGTAAATCACTATCGGTAAACATCCAATGCGGAAACGTGACATTTGTATTTGTGGAACGGGTATTTGCACCGACATAATAACTTGTGCACGGGAGTGTACGATATTCACCAGTAGCATCAATTAATAAAACCTTACCTCCAGCTTGTCTAACCTGCTCTATTAATGTTGCTGTTGTATAGCTTTTACCACCACCAGTAGTCCCTAAGATGGCGCAATGTCTTGAGAATAATTTCTCAGGGCTGAGGTTAATTTTTACTGATCGATCATGAGGCATTTCAGCTATCGGTAAATTGATATCACCATCTTTCGACGACAATCCTTCAGCTAATTTTGATACTAATAGAGGATGAGCAGAATATACTTGTGCGCCTAGTTTAGGGTAACGCCGAATACCCTTATAATTTTCACCATTTTCCACATCCACACTAACCAATAGCTGAACTAGGCCAATGGGATTATTCGTGGGGATACTATCGTCCAGAGCATCAACACTTAATCTTTCACCACTCTCAAGCCAGACCTTTACAATACGACCTAGAATAGAATGGCCTCCAGCATCAATAAATATATACTCATTGACCTCACCAGCTGAAAGCCTGCCGCCGAGGAGCCAAACATTATCTCCAGAACCAGAGTCAGTTAAATTAACTTTAGCATCGGTTGCAGAAACATCAATTAAGCTACCAATTCTTCTCTTGGAATCATGTGGAGAAAACCAATCACTCGCAGACATGTAAAATCCTTTTTATTGACCAACTAGATCTTTAATAGCCTGATAAACTCTTTCTTCGGGTGTCACCTTCTGCCTTTCAGGAATAAGTGAACACAAATCATCAAAAGAACAGTCAACCATCATTGTTCTGGCATCTCCAGCAATCATTAAGTTAGTTAACATTGACCGAACTGACGAGTTAAATGCTCCACTTGGATTAAAAGGATCTTTTGTTGCTACGATTAAATTGAATTCAGGGTTCGTACGCAAGGCCATCGAAATGGCATTGTTCAAGTGTTTATCGTTAAAACCAAATCCTGCACATAGTAGAGAAGTTTTCGGTTTTTGGAGTGCATCTAAAAAAGCCGACATCATATCAATATAGGGAGAGTCATAAGAACTTTGGTACTTGGAACTACTAGGGTATATGAATACTGGCTCACAATCCCCATCTTCAGTGAAAGATAGCTTCCGAATAGACCCGTTAATTTTTACCCAGTCGACAGAACCATGCAATTTATATAAATGCATTAAATTTGAAAGGTAAGAACCAGTCTGTTCATTAGCTTGTGTTCTATTAACTATATCGTAATTAAACCAAGCAGGATTGAAGCGGGACGGTTTAGAGAATTCAAAGCCATCAATAACGATTACTCCATTATTGGATGCTGCATTCTCAAAAGCCAAATCATAATTCGTTGTAAATAGCTTTAGCCTTTTTTGCTTTGGAGTTCTTTTAGAAAGAGTTCTGATAAACCTATTGTGTGCAGACCACTTTTCATTTGAAACTTTGTCACAAAAATTAGTGGCATCAAATATAACTTTTTTAGCCAACTTTAAAAAACGTTCAAGTTGCCCTTGCCTAGTTCTCGATAAAGTTTTTAGCTCTATATAGGAGTCACATAATGAAAGAAGCAACTCAATATCTTCTATTATCTCGCCTGTAGAATTAGTCTGTGCAGTCTCACTATATCTAACGGCACTTCTCACTAAACCGAATAACTTATCGTCAGCATTCTTACATAAATTCCACAAATCCCACATGCTAGGAGCAACTTTAGGCTGCCCCACAATTTGTGAATTAAGTGACAACGATGTTCCTGAACCAGCTAAAACTATCAGATTCTCAGAGTCCACTAGCCGATTTAAAAATGAAGTAACTGGCGCTAACTGCTCCTGAACATCATCACCACTCAGATCTACTTCAGTTTGCAAAAGCCCGCCAGAAGCATCTCTGTCATTACCAGCATATAGATATTTCAAGCTACTCATTCTCTCTCCTTGACTCTAGTAGTTGGCTTTTACTGAATCCGCCACATTACTTATTGTTCTTTGAACTGTCTGTAATTTTGATTTCAATTCATCACAAATAGCAACCAGATAACGTACTCTCTCAGATATCCTTTTTTGCTCCATTACTGGGGGAATACTGAGGGTTAAAGAACTAATATGCGTTTGATTTACTGTTTTCTGACCTGCGGTACTAATAAATAGATCAGAAATTTTATCTCGAACTAGACGAGAAGAACCTAAAATCGCAAGATAATTTGGCTCTATACAAGGTATTGGGAAACGCATTCTGATAAAATGATCACAGTAAATGGCATCAGTTACTTTTTCTACAGTTATAAATCGACCAACAATTTCTGAACTACCGTTTACCCTTATAATTAAAGTATCACCTTTCTTTAATAAGTATTTTTCGATAGTCTCCTCATTTATTATTAAACGTCTTGTGTCATTTTCACTTATTCTCCAGTCCTTTATATCTGCTAGTCTAAGAACTATTGTCTCCTTACCCTTTTTGTCACCTCTACTTGAGACTCCATTTTGAAATTGAGGTATTAAAGCTCCTAGTCTAACTACTGCCCATCCTTCTGGAGTGCTAAATGGAAAATCGCTTTCATTAACTTCTTTTAATTCTGTCTGTTTTTTTATTTTTTTATCTTTGATTAGCTGTTCTTTTTCTGCGGCGATGCGTTCCAGTAGTTTTGATGCGGGTTCGTCGTTGGGGTCTTGTTTTACAAGTTTGCCCATTACTGCCAGTTGCAGGATGGTTTGTTTTAGCTGGTCGATGCTGTCTTCTGTGGTGAATAACACGTCGAAGTGTTCACTGATGCGCTGCCAGCTTTCGTTTAGTTCATCTGCATCTTTTGCGTTGGTGAGCGTTTCTAGAAGTGATTTAACGAGTGTTTGATGCGCTTCTATACTGGCTTCGGTTTGTGACTCTAATTGGTCACATAGGGCCATCAGCTCTTCTACTTTTACTACTATTCTTTTTTGTTCTTCTAACGGGGGCACAGGTACAGGAATTGACTCCCATTTGCCCTTGTTGAGAATTGCTATCGTTGTGGAAGAAGACTTATCCCAAGCCAATCTACTGAAATACGGACTACGAAGTGCCTGATATAAGTATTGTCCGAACTCAGGAACGTAGGGAGTAATTGAGTTGATTTGCTGATTAAAGGAGCACTTTCGGTCAATTAATTGACATTTCCCGATTGTGCCAATGCAAACCATTAGAACGGAATGCTCATCTGCAATTCGGCCTAATTTATTTGCACCGTCAAAAGTTAACCCCATAGAGTCATAATCGACACCGATATCACTGATATCAGCTGGTTTAATAAATGGAATATCACTTCCATAGTGTTCCTGGTTCGCTTTTGGAGGAGTAGAACCAGTTTGTGTATTACCTAAATTACCAAGTCTTTCCCAATGCCAACTTTTAGGGATAGAAAAAGGCAACTCAACCTCATCGACTAATGCCAATGGCTTTACTTTCTTTAAACTACCTTGTTCAATTAACTTAACTTTTGCTATTTCAAGATCTTTCAGAAATTGTATTGCTGGTTTATCGTTTTTATTTTGGGCTACTAACTTTCCCTGCACTGCAAGCTCTAAAATCAGTTCTCTCAGCTTTTTTATCCCATAAAGCTCAAGCTTGTTGGAACTTCCCCGTCCTGACGCAGTCTTGGTTTTGATTACCGATGTCCAGACATCCAGTTTTTTAGTAATTATGCTTTCTACTGACATTAGGCTTTACCCTCAGTACCTGAAGATAATGCTTCTGCTAAAATGCCTTTTAGCTGATCCCGCAATACCTGAATTTCTTGCAGTTGGGCTTCATATTGCTTTAACAGTTCGTCTGGATCGTGGCTTTCTACTTCACCTACATGCGGGTTTTTAATATCCAGGTTGAAGTTACGTTCGATAACATCTTCAATTGAAACTTTCCAGGCCTGCTCATTTTCTACACGGCTGGCAAAGTCATCTGTTTCTGTACCCCACCATTCTTGTTCGGTTTGGAATTCTTCGAACTTCATTGGCTTGGTTTTGGAGTAGTTTTTTACGCCTTCTGGGTAAGGATGTTCGTAGAACCAAATCTCTTTGGTTGGTTTACCTTTGGTGAAAAACAGCAGGTTGGTTTTAATGCCTGTGTACGGGTTAAATACGCCGTTAGGTAGTCGAACTATGGTGTGCAGATTGCATTCTTCTGTGAGCAGCTTTTTGATTTTGGTTTTAACGCCTTCACCAAAGAGCGTGCCGTCTGGCAATACCACTGCGGCGCGTCCGCCGTCTTTTAACACTTCAATGATGAGCTGTAGAAACAGATCGGCAGTTTCCCGCGTTTGCATATCAGAAGGGAAGTTCTTTTCGATACCGTCTTCTTCGGTTCCGCCGAATGGCGGGTTGGTGACGATAACGTCAAACTCACTATCCCAGTTTGAAAGTGGGCGGTTAAGCGTATTGTCGTGCCTGATTTGTACGGGTACTTCAATACCGTGCAGCATCATGTTTGTTGTGGCTAACAGGTGAGGTAGCTGTTTCTTCTCAACGCCATGAATTTGATTTTGCAGTGTTTTATGGTCGGCTACGGTTTTTACATATTTTGATTTTACATGGTCAACTGAACACGCTAAAAACCCGCCTGTGCCGCAAGCAGGATCAAATACTTTATCGCCTAATTTCGGGTCTACCCTGTCTACAATAAAACGGGTTACAGCACGGGGCGTATAGAACTCCCCTGCGTTACCTGCACTTTGCAGATCACGTAAAATTTGCTCGTAGATGTCACCGAATAAATGGCGTTCTTTTGAATCAGTGAAGTCTACTTCATTTAGCTTGTTAATCACTTGGCGTAACAGCGTGCCGTTCTTCATGTAGTTGAAGGCATCGGAAAACGCTTCGCGGACAATAAAGCCCCTAGGGTTCTTATCGATGGGCGCTGTTAAGTTTTTAAGTCCTGGGAACAAGTCATCATTTACAAACTCCATTAACTCTTCGCCCGTGATCCCTTCATCATCCGCTGCCCAGTTACGCCACAGGTACTTAGGTGGAATTGGCTCACGGTAGTCATCCATTTCAAACTCCAGCTCTTCTTCTTGTGCATCGAATATTTTTAGGAAGAGTAACCATGACATCTGGCCTAAACGCTGAGCATCACCATCAACGCCAGCGTCTTTTCTCATGATGTCCTGAATGGATTTAATAACGGTACTGATTGACATACTTTCTTATTCTCTAATTCTTTATTGTGCGGCTTGAGCGTCACTCAAGCCGATTTATTCGGTGTGGTGTCGTAGATTGCTTTTTCCAGTTCGGCTATGGCTGCTTCATATTCTTTTTTGCCACCAAAGCCTTTTTTGGCAATTTCGATCGGACGGCCAAACTCTACAACTTTACCTGTTTTAAGGGCGTCTTTGCTTTCCAAGGCTTCCACGCCCTCATCGCTATATTTATTCAATAGCTCATTCAAAACGGCCTGCGCCATTTGGCTGTACTTGGTGAAGTAGTTGCGTTTTTTAACATTGTTTGCGCGTTCTTTGCGCGTTAGCGGAGGCTGGTCGAAAACAACGTGACATATCATATCAAATGGGTCTAATCCTTTCCCAATTTCTGCTTCCAATACTTCCCAAATAACACCTTCAGACGCTAATTCATCTATGATGGCCTGTTTACGCTCAGTACCGTTCCAACGCTTAATGAAGTCATCGAGGGATGCAAAAGATTTCGTGAGGGTCTTCTTGGTGTAGTCTTTAAATGACTCTGTAACGAGTTTGCCGTCTTCGTCATAATATTGAACTCGCTCACCTACTTTCTTAACCGCTACACCATTAATGTGGTATTTAGTAACAGTCTTTTCTTCATCTTCATCCCAGCCCGTTTGTGCTGAATCCCCACCTTCAGGGAAATCAAAGTCATCATCGCTGCCATGACTATCAGTGCTATCAGTAGTGACTTCAGGCTCATCCTCTGAGTCGTGCCCGTCTAGAATATCGTTAAAATCAGAATCTTCATCATTGATATCACTGGGCTTAGTGCTGATAACTTTTTCAGGAATACCGTCGAAACGCTCATCGGCAAACAGTTCTGTAGCTTTTTTGAAATCGAGGATGGTGAACCAGAGCTTGCCAAATTTGTCATCGATACGCGTGCCTCTGCCGATGATCTGTTTGAACTTGGTCATACTCTGAATGTTCTGATCGAGCACAACCAGTTTGCAGGTTTTGGCATCAACACCCGTTGTCATAAGTTCTGATGTAGTTGCGATAACAGGGTAAGTGCGTTTGGGATTAATGAAGTTATCCAACTGAGCTTTACCAATGGCATCATCACCTGTGATTTTCATCACATACTTATCGTTTTTAGCATACTGTTCAGGGTTACAGTTAATTAGCGCCCTGCGCATTCGTTCGGCATGGTCGATGTCGTTACAGAACACAATTGTTTTTGCTAAGGGATCGGTACGTTTCAGGTAATTAGTAATTGTTTCCGCTACAAGTTGAGTGCGCTCATCGATTACCAAAGTACGGTCAAAGTCTTTCTGGTTGTAAATTCGGTCTTCTACTTCATTACCATGCTTATCAACCTGCCCTTTGGTTGGTCGCCAACCTTGTAAGTCGATATCCAAATCCACGCGCACTACCTTGTAAGGGGCAAGAAAGCCGTCTTCGATGCCTTCTTTTAATGAGTACATATAAACTGGCTCACCAAAGTAGTCGATGTTAGACACTTCATCGGTTTCTTTGGGTGTGGCAGTTAAACCAATTTGAGTAGCAGAGCCAAAGTATTCAAGGATTTCACGCCAGGCACTCTCTTCTGATGCACTGCCTCTATGGCACTCATCAATCACGATAAGGTCGAAGAAATCAGGGTCGACTTGCTTATAGGCTTTCTGGCTTTCATCGGGGCCAGTCAATGCTTGATATAGTGCCAAGTGAACTTCGTAAGCGGGATCGACTTTTCTGCCTGTGATTTTTGTCATTGCCTGACCGAAGGGCTGAAAGTCATTAATACGAGTTTGGTCTACTAGCACATTTCGGTCTGCCAGAAATAAAACACGCTTTTTAGCTTTGGCTTTCCACAAGCGCCAAATGATTTGAAAGGCGGTATAGGTTTTACCTGTACCTGTTGCCATTACCAGCAAAATCCTGTCTTTGCCTGAGGATACTGCTTCTACGGTTTTATTAATTGCTTGTAACTGGTAGTAACGCGGCGATTTACCAGAACCATCGTCATAGTAGTCTTGCGTGATAATGGGTAACTGTGATTCTTTATAGCCTTTATACGCACAATACTTTGCCCACAATTGTGAAGGCGTTGGGAAGTCTTCTAGTCCAATTTCAGTTTCAAGTTGCTGAGGATTCGTTTTGTCATGAAAAATAAAACCGTCACCATTGCTGGCAAAAATGAAGGGCACATCAAGTAATTGGGCGTAATCTAGCCCTTGCTGCATCCCTTTACCGATTTCATGCTTATTGGCTTTGGCTTCTATAACAGCCAAGGGCATTGAGGGTTTGTGGTAAAGCACGATATCAGCGGATTTTACTTTTTTACGTGCAGCCACCATTCCACGAACAACGACTTTACCATCACGCAGTTTTACTTCCTGCCGGATTTGGGTCATATCATCCCAACCAGCCTGCTTTATGGCAGGCATGATGTACTTAGATATGATATCGGTTTCTGATAGCGCTTTTTTGTTAACTGAACTCATACGTCCCCCAAGCTCGGTTCATACGAAGGACTTCGGTTCAGTAATCTTGTAGAAAACATGGGCGTGTCCTTACTGTATGAGTATCTAATCCTTTTTCTTTTTCAAGGAATCTAGTTCCTTGTCTGTTTAGTCGAAAGTATCAGAACACTAGATATTTGTCATTGATTGAATACCTCAAGTCCCTAAATTACATACCTGCGGATTAACCATCTTAGTTAGAGACTCAAACAGAACTTATTTGCAATTGCAGCTACCGTTTGACGTAATGGAATATAAGCCCAAACTTTCAACTAATCGATATACAAAAATTTATCGAACATTATTAATTACACTTTAAAAACATGTTTGCGATGATATTGTAAATACCTCATCTGTTTAGCATTAAAAGTACCGTAATTTCCAGACTTTACGCCCCAACTTTTCATGGTTGATGCGTCTAATTTTCTACTAATCAGAAGCGTACCGTCATTTTCAAAAGAAATGTATCCATAATCAAAAAGATGATCTACATGGGGAGCTAGCAAAAGCCCATTATTGCCATCCAAGCGCTCAGCGTTTGTTGACTTAGCCCAGGGCTTAATGTGGGATGCTCTAAGATGAGATAAGTTAGTTGTTCCTGTTAATCTGCAATGTCGCTCAATTTTCGTAAGGTTATTTTTGTACTTGCCTTGACCACGCCTAGATTTAACCAAAGCAACTTTGTCAGTATCAGACAGCGAAGAATCATGTTCGATTTCCTTTTCTTTTCGCTTTTCATCTTTCCTTCGATTCTCTTCTTCATTGAAAATTAAACCAGAGTCACCTGTAGGAGAAAGTAAATCTTCTAGAGCCGCAACAGTTTTGCCACCTAACTCATAATTACCACTATTAGCTTGATGACAAAATAATGTTGTCAGAGGTGTCCATCTGTAATTTGGTTCCGGCGCTTCCTCACCAATTCTCGCTGTAAATTCGTCCTCATCGATTTGTACAGGAATGCTAACCTTACTAAGTTCGCGAAATTGAAGACGAAATCGCTTTTCTTTCGGATTCCCCTTATCAGGTTCCTCTTTCTTACCAACTAATTCAAATTTGCCTACTAATTCAAGCGGATCACCATTACGAAGCTTTTGAATGACATAGTAGACATCTGAAATTTGGGGGTTATCAAACTTGTATCGCGTATTTTGTGAAAAGCCATACCCACCTCGATAATCAAACGGAACTTCATTAGAGGGGCCGTGGTAGAGAAAATTATTAGTCATTATTATAGCCTCACCGACTCGAAACGGTTATCAAACTCAAAAAACAAACTTCAACTGAAATAACTAAGCAAACAGACAACAGTAGCACTAACTCATGGGTTAAGTCCGTAAAATTTACTGCACTATTAAAGGTTTGCCGCAAAACAGAATGCTCAACATCAATTTTTATATATACAGAAGCATCGTAGCTTCACAGCTTTATCGATAAAAGTAATCACACGGTTCAAAATAGAGAGACTAAAAACCAGCAATAATTTTAAGAACATCGGAAGGTACTCTTTTCTTATTTTGCTGATAACGAAAGGCGATTGGTCAAAGCACTTCCATCGTAGATGCAAGTGCTCAGTCGGTACGACTGAGCAAAAACACTTGAGCGAAGCTCAACAACTACTGCGTAGAGAGCTGCTTTGTGAAACATAGCAGCTCTCGAAGTTGGAGTCAGCATCGCAGATTAACCACTTTTTTCGTTTGCTTCAGCAAACTTGCTGAGTATTGCACAGCAATAATCTGCAACCTTCACAACACCGTTGTGAACACTGCGAGCGGGGTATTCCACGCGACGCTTTCCCCGAGCAGAGGACGGGGAAAAGAGTGGTTAATCAGCGGTAGCTGACTCCGAGTAAAACTTCTGTCGCAGTCACAAAGTGACAAGTAGCAGAGCAGCGACGAGTCGCGTCAGCTCTGCTTTGCAGAAGGTTTACTACAACGAAGTTGTTTGTGATTTTCGTCAGAAAATCACTATAGCTAAGCGCAGTGCTTAGCGTTGCGAAGCTCCGGCAGGATGCAATGTATCATGCTTTCATTCGAAAATTATCCCACGGTTGGTTCTATGTATTGGTGATTATTACTCAAGGAGAATTCATGAATTATTTAGAACGAGCACTCGAATCATCGTTGCGCCATGTAGGAACTATATCGGCAGCAGACCCAGGTACTGTCGGGTTATTAAGAGAAAGCGCCGTACTCGCTATCGTCGGCACATTTAGGGTTTCAAGTAAAAGTGTTATTCAACACCACCTAGGTATAAGCCGAGAAGCAGTAAACAAGTTAATCAATCGCATGAAAAAGAAACAGTTGATTGTAACTCATCCAACTTTTGCTAATACGGATAATGGATATATTCTTCTGACCTCTCGAGGTATTAGAGAGGCAGAGTTCCTTTTAAACCGTGAGTTACACTTGCGATCTGATGCTAGCAGAATCAATGAGCGGAACCTGATACATGATCTTTCAGTGCAGTTGGTTGTTCTCAATCTAGTTAAGCAAAAGAAAGTAGCTGGTTTCGCGTCAGAGAGCGACCTTGCAGTGACACTAGAGCACAGAGGAAATGACCCTCGATTAGTGGATGCCATCGTGGTTGATGCGATAACTGGTGTTAAAATTGGCATTGAAATGGAAACATCAAATGCCAAAAATAAATCTAATACTAATTTAAGACAGAAAATATTAGCTAAATATTTGCAAGAATTTGAATCGCCGGATGGTTTATATGATTTCGTGTATATGTATAGTCATCGCCAACGATTTCTAACTCAAATTGAAAAAGCCCATGCTAGAATAATTGCCAGCAGTCAGTCACCTTTCAGTGAGACGCAACAAAGAACAATTACTACATGCATAAAATTCAGATCCTCTGACTGTGATCTTATCTATGAGTTGATGTTCAACAGCAAGCGTTTACTTAAGGGTGACAAAACTAAGTTGAACCAAAAAAACGATTTTCTAAATAAATTAGCAGAGCTGGAAAAGCTTGCTACAACCACTGACGACAGGGTCATTGAAATCAGGTTGGCTGGGTATCGTGATGCTGGGAGAGTTCTAGGATTTTTAGAGTAAATAAGCAAATAGAATGACCTCTGGGAGCCCTACAGGCTCCCCTATTTTTTATGTCTTTGGCTTCAAAATGTACTGAGTATCGCAATGATAAACAGTACACTTTTAACGCATGTGCCTCTGCATACGTCGAGTCAAAACGAAAGCACTGTTGAGGGTTACTGCACTTTCAATAATGTGCTCACTGAGCTCATGAAACTCATGTAAGTTAAGTTAAGTTTTTTATGACTCTGCTTTAATTAACTAGCGCCCTGCTCTGCGAATTTTTCGATGCAATCTCTGCGATAGTAAAAATTTTAATTCAACTCCTTAAAAGCATTAACACCAGTTACAACATCCTAGACTTTCAGACAAGCCATATTAAAAGAAACATCGCCGAAAATTTGCGAATAGATATAAGCTCTCACCACAATATCATCATAGTTACCCTCCAGAGTGCTTAGTTAAATACAGGACTACTGAAGGAAAACAGAATATGAAGGCAGATTATGAAGCGCTTTTCAGTGCTTGTATAAAATTAAGCGGAAAATGGACTAAGTTGAGTAATGCGGTTGTTGGGGTTTCACTAATCAACGCCCTATGGGATACGTTTTTTATACTATTTGGTTACCCTGAGCAGATTGCGTTTCAATCGCTGTCAGACAGGCTTTTATTAGTTTCGTTTGGATGTATTGGAATATCGGTTATTCTAGGGCTAATTGCGCTACTTGCTATGAGAAAACTGGAAAGCGATTAAGTTTTTAGCCCCCCTTAAGGGGGCTATTTTTTGCGCTAGCTAAAGTAAATCTTTGCCAAAAGAGTTAAAACAGAAGATTTTTCTTCGGGAAATGAGAAGACCTGTAGCTAATGCAAAAATTCCTAAAGTAGCAGGCTCAGGCACGTTTGCTACTTGATTGTTGTTTTCGTTGCTAGTGCCATCACCGTTAACATCAATTGTGTTTCCACCATTGCCACCTATATCTCGTTCACCACCTTGGAACGACAAGTCCCCGTCTAAATAGCTTAAATCTAAATCCCCGCGAACAAGTGCTACCCCATATCTGGGGAAGGCAAATGAAGCGACATGTTGATCCTTAGTCAAATAAGCATTTCCTACATTCCGGTTTCCGTTAAATACGGTAAAATCATCATAAAGTCCCGCAAGGCCATAGTAGTTATTACCGTTATCATCACTACCGAAAATAGCTTCAGTTTTATTCAAGCCGTCACCTTCTAAGTAGTCAGAAGCTCGGGCCGAATAGGTATAGCCGAATAGGGTTTGAAACTGAACATCAGTTTCAGAGTCGGGTGATAGCTCATCGCTCCTCCCCGTTGTACGTTGTTGAGTTACTGATTCTGACTCTATCCACTCGTATTCAGGAACGAAGTAATTAAATAATGCCGTCACCTCCGTTATGGAGGCCAATCGCCACCCGTTTTGACTAAAAGAAGAGAGCGCACTATTTATAGACATACCTCTTGTCGATGACCACTGTAACCATTCCATACCCAGCCCTGTAACTACATCGGAGTTTTCTTCCTTCGAAAACTCACCATAAGTGATGAGCTCTGCGCTTACATTCAACGACAAAGAGGCAAGCATTGCGCCCCCAAAAACTTTTCCGATAATTCTCATTACTTCCCTTATACAACAAAATTTTAATTTATTATTAATTGTGAATCGTTCAACGAAGCAACAGGTTTCAACTGTGAAGGTTTTCTCAGTTAAACACTAAGTATGTATTGCCAGTGACGAATTACTTTTTTGAACCAGAAAAGAAAATATGTTTAGGGGGAAAGAGATTTCAATTTAAAACAGCAGTGCTAATGGCATGACATCGCAGCTATTCCAACTAAGCAGATTTGGCTTTGGTCTCTTCCCTGATATTGTGTTTTCCGCTGTCTAGCGATTCAACAAAGCGAAAGCAATCATAATAGAATAGCGATAGTTTTTAAACCCCAATGCAATCAATAATGTAGCCGATAAAAAGCTGGAAGTGGTCAAAGCAGATTTTGTCTAAATCTTGATTTCACTTCATCAATGTGTATTTTTATATAAATTTATTTTCAAAACTTTTTCGGTGTACTTATATTGTTAAATAAAAAAAGCGCTCTTAGAGCGCTTAATAACCGATACTAATCGTTTCGAAAAAGCCAAAGCTTTAACAATAATGATAATAACAAAGCTGCTATAGAACTTAAAAATAGTTCAGTTTCATGAAAGGGAAAACTAGGATTAAGTTCTACTTTAAATAGAATAGAAATCATATATAACGCTAGCAGTAAATACGATACTACGTTTAACATGCGCGATAACTCTCCTATTATGATATCCACTAAAAAACGTTTATTTGTCTTCATGCATTTTTCTCCAAAGTTAATGCATGAGTAAATAAGCTCAAAGCGAGGGAAATTATCTCTCGAGGGGCGTCACAGTGAAACAATTTTTCCTAGTCGTGAATTTGTATGCAGCTGTGTTCATTGTAAAACTGTATCCGATATTTTAAAGATTAGAGCAGCGTGTCTAAGTTTGTGGGTCGCCATCCTTGGCTGAGGACATAACTTTTACCTATCCAATGTATGCACATCGCTACTCGCATTTTAAAAGAATCTAAATAGCGCACGAGTTAGTAATTTTCGACCGTTTTCTCTGTCAGACGACTCGCTGTAGAAACTTTTTACTCCAAACATAATTTTGTTTAACAGCACAAAATTTACGATTACAAAAAATGGATTAATCGTTATAAAAAATGATGCTAAACAGCCACCACTCACGAAGCCAAGAATAAGATATATAGTTTGGTGAGCTTCTAACTCACTCATCGATAACATTAACTTTCATAATGCTCCATATAACGCCTAATACTTACTAGTAAATTTAATGAAAATATGATAATTTTCAAATTCTTTACTGCGAAGTCTAGCAGCAAGAATTTGCTAATCAGTCTACGTAACAGTGTTGAAAAATTATCGCTCGACAACAGAAAAAGGGCCGCAAAGCAGCCCTCAAAGTAAGTCGATCTGTTCAGTCCATTCTTCAATAGCTTCGTCTGAGAAATATCTTCTCTTCGAAACTCCAAACGCGTTCTCAAATTCATCAGAATCAACAAATTCAGAGTTGATGAAATTGACGATTTTCTCCTCGAAAAGCAGAAACAACAAACACCTTTCATGTGCCTCAAAATATTTTTTTCGATATCCCTCTGGTAGCTGCTTTACTAGAGCATCTGACAGAACAAATCCGTTAGTGACGAAACACTCATCTTTATGCTCATAGATATAATCGAGCGTGTTTGGTTCAAAAAACCAACAAACGCGAAATTTATCCGGCCACTCCGTTCTAGTAGAACGCTTAAATTGATGAATAAACTTAATATTCAGATCTCGAGCATTTGTCTTCTTAATCATTTTTTATCCTCATAGTAAACCTCAAAAGTAACTAGGAACACTTCGGGAAAAATTCTCAAGATTAAGAAAATAGACTTAAAGAAATACTAAAAACGAGGGGAATGTTGAAATGAGAGGAACACATTTGGGGGCAATTACATTGCTGCTGAGCTATCGCAGTCAATGGAATTGAAACTATCAGTTTTTTCATTAAATTTCTAGTAATGAGATTACTCTCGTTAGCTGTATCTTATGATTTTTTTCTCGAACTGTTAAGCCGACTGCTAAGTTTTGCAGCTCGTCCACAAAAACCTATAAGATTTTTTTAAAAAAATTTTTTTTTGTAAGCTATGTCTAGTTCAAAAACAGATGAGACAGATCCTTGACTAACTTTAGCAGCATAAACATTAACGAAGTAATGAATAACCCTGAAAAGATCGAATGGATTCTGAATAAGATCGCTTTTCTAGAAACAGAGCTTACGAAGCTCAAAAAACCTCAAAGCCAGTGGCTAACTTTGGAAGAAGCCGCTGCTGAACTCGGGAAAAGCGTAAGTGCAGTTCGTCAGCGATTAAAGAACAAGGATAAGCCTATGCCTTCGGGAAAGGTGTGGAAGCAGGCTGATAAAGGTCACGCGATTTCTGTAAACGTAGCAAATTTTAGGAAGTATATGTGATGTCTCAAACTCGAACTAAGGAGGATGACCCTTTAAAAGTCGCACTAAAGGCAGCCAAAGGGGTATCAATCCACAATGGCAGCCTACGTTTGCAATTTAAGCTTCCAGGTCAACTTCGACATACTCGAAAGTCGCTTGGCTATCCGCCAAACCTGGATAATATTGGGCTTGCTATTGACAGGCTGCGTAACATAAAAGAAGACATCGCAAATGGCCTGTTTAAATATGATGAGGAAAAGTTTTGGTCTACGCACTTCCCCACTAATGCACGTAACCCAGGCTCGCCGATCACTGTAGAAGCTTGCTTAAAAAGCTATATAGAAGAAAATGATTCGGTACTCTCCGACTCAATTAGAGAGAAACTCAATACAGCTCTTAACTGGCTCTCGCACTACAGACTCGCCTCGAAGCCACTTGGTCATCTTACTAAGACCGTCCTTAAAGACTTAAGAAAAAAGAGCGTACAAGGCAATAGCAAAACGAAATTTGCTGGTTGCACGGTAACGACAGTTAACGAGTACAGCAGTACGCTACGTAGGGTGCTGGATTATGCCGTTGAAGAAGGCCACCTGAAAGAAAATCCCATGAGATTAGTACCTCAGTTGAAAAAAGACGACCTTAATTTAGAGTATTATGATCGTTACGTTAAGCCTTTCACAGTGGATGAACTAGACTGCCTTCTCGCTACAATCCATGTTCCATCAGTTCGACAGATGGTTAAATTCCTAGCTTGGACGGGTCTTCGGCATGGTGAACTTAAGGCGCTGGCATGGGAAGACGTTGATCTGGAAAACAAGAGAATTACTGTTAAATACAATCTCACGAGAAAAGGAAAGCTAAAACCGCCAAAAACCAAAAGCGGCTACCGTGTGGTAGAGCTTCTTCCAGCAGCATTAGCGGTGCTAGAAGAAATGAAGGATGAGACGGCAGCTCTTCCGCCAGTAACTGATAAAATTCATTACAAGTACGGCAAATTTGATATTGTCGAAAGGCGAAGAGTCTTCTTAGGAAGAGCTAATCAACCTTACAAAAGGCCAGAACTTACAACTGCTCCAAAGCAATGGGAAAAGTGGTTGAGAGAAGCAGATGTCCCTTACCGCGCTGCTTATCAACTTCGACATACATATGCGAGTAGGATGCTTACAGCAGGATGTAACGAAGCTTGGCTAGCAAGTCAAATGGGCCATGCGAATACAAATATGATAGCGACGATATACGGAAAGTGGATACCTGAAGACAACCCTAACTATATAGCGCAGTTGGCAAAAAAGTTAGGGCAAAACTACTGCAAATAATAAAAATTGGGGCTGTATAGCTATGTCAGCCCCTAAACTTATGTAGTGGCTCATATCTAATCTGACACTTTGATTTAAAGGTCTCGACTTGCCCTGACAGTCGGCATTATACAAATTGCAGACCTTCAGAAGGTTGATATCGGACTTACTATTTGTGCCATTAGCAGACGTTAAGATTTATTGCAGCAACTACTTCCTTCTTGAATGGGTGGGCACTTAACAGTCCCAAAAGAGCAATAAACGCAACAATCACCTATTAAAGGCTTGAGTAGCGCTTTGCATCCCTCACATTCGTAATACCACTGG